>MGKQ01000026.1:4994-10694 GCA_001795735.1 Candidatus Yanofskybacteria bacterium RIFCSPLOWO2_02_FULL_41_13 | reverse complement strand
ACTTAACTATTTAACCCCATTAGAAGCCTTTAGTGTTGCACTTGCAGGTTGAATGTACTCCCATGGCTATTGACAAAAGAATATAAGCATACTAAAATATTGGCATAGATGTTTTTTGAAAACAGGGCTTAAAGATGTCATCTAACGGTACCCTTGACGATATTGACATTTCTGCGAAGTCGCTAATAAAAAATACTCCGACAGAACTTGTCCGGGCAAATAAGACTAATATGGAGAGGAATAGTCACATAGCGTATCTTAAAGGGTTCTATTTGCGCAACCTTCTGGTGGCGGCAGCAAAATCTCTTAAAATATGCGGTGCGGAGTATTTTAGTATAGCCTATAAGGCTAATCTTATGCATTTTTGTAATGATGATCATGATCTATTGATTAAATTTTTAAGGCACGTAGATGATAATATCCACAATACTTACAGCAAGATCCTTTCACGGATGCGGGTTTATAAAGTTCTAGGACTTTGTATTCCTGTCGCAGGATGGGTCTGGTTGTACAAGAATAGGCGGAACTTTTCTAATGGCAATACAAATCCGATTTCCATGCTGGTTGCAAAAGAGAAGCTTAGGCAGGAGGGCGTTGATACAGACGATATTTTACAAAAATTCGTATATGATTGTCCTCTTAAGGGCTTGAGCGGTTTTTCTGAAAAAGATTTTTCTGAAAAATTTGGTATGGATTTTGTAAGGTTGTATCCACCCAGCTCCGGCTATTAAATCAGATAGCCTCGTTCCGCATCTTTTGAGCAAATTTAAACCACACCTAAAGTGTGGTTTTTGATTGCTAAGAGAGGTCGCTCTAAAGGTGCGGGATTAAACTACGGTCTTTAAGTACCAGCCGATCGTTTTTTCCATTTTCCTGGAATTGCTTGCTAGAATTGCTTGGTTATACCCCACGATAACCCAATAGATTGTAAATATTGACATATAATTATTATTATATTATGATCTAGGGCAGTTAATTAAAAAACAGGGAATAGTGATTATGGCCGAACAAAGCCTGCAGTTAGACATATTATCTGAGTCTGATACGAGGAGACGAAATCTTGTAAGACCGGCGACACCAAAGGAAGAACTTCTTACTGAATTACGCAGAGTAAAGTTAAGTAATCTCTCTAGTTCTCAATCGGCAAGGCTGGCTGATCGTCAACGTAGTTTCTGTAATAATTTTTTGAGGCTTTGCTACTCAAGGTTCGGATTATCCGATTCACAAATATCAAGGTTTAAGGACGAGCATATTATAGAGATGGATAATTTACTTATAGGGAGGGCGAGGCGGATAGCCTATTTGCGTTACCTAATTTACTTGGTTCCTATTTTTGGACAAATATTTCTCTTTGAACATATAGAACACATCTTAAAAAGAGAGCCACCACTTGTTGGTTCTGATAGCTGGAACTACTATGTGTCCCGTTCATTTTTGAAGAAAAATCTGGGTCAAGATTATCTCCCGATGGATGAATTAAGGGCTACGCTGAAACAGAAACAGGCCGCCATTGTCAGCGTTTAGTTAATTAAAAAAAGGCTTCGTTCGGCGTTTTTTGAGCAACTGCTCTTAGCAATCAAAAACCACACCTAAAGTGTGGTTTAAATTTGCTTAAAATGGCTTCGGAGATTAACTGACTGAAGCCTGAACGTCAATTATGTCGGGAGACCTCAGCTCTTTTACTCTCGGTGAGATTATCATAGCGCTCTTCCTTCTTTCTGTTTCCAGCAGTTTTAGCTTATCGCCAAGTCTCTTCTGGCCGTTTTCCATCAGGCCCTTCATGTCGGCCGAGGCAATGGAGTAATTGTTGACCATTCTTGCCGCTTCAACCGCTGTTTCAATAGCCTTAACTGATACTTCAAATGTCGCTACTACTGCATCCTTTGAAGCGTACATGGCATGATTGGTGTCGGTTAAAGTTCTGGCGGAATCACGGATTATCGCGATTGGTCCGTATACGTTTGCGTAGTCAAAATATTGTCCGGCCGCTCTATGAAGAATTCCCAAGCCGGCTGAACACACTTTGCTGGTAGTTTCTGTCAGGGCCTGGCCAATGACGATATTTGATTCAAGCTGGTTCAAAAGCTCTTCTTTGCGCCGCTCTCTTTCTTCGGGAGCTAGGAAATTGAATTCGCTATCAAGCAGTCGGGCAATTTCTGGCAGTATCTCTATCTCTGCCTTTTCAAGCATAAACTGGTGAAGTTGCTGGGCATCCCAGTTTTCTTCTCGCGCTCTTTGGACATCATCGCCCAGTTGTTTCATTTGTTCATTTTTTTCAACTGCACAAATAGCCAGATTACGCAAAGCTTCCTGTACCTTGTTAATATTTGTCCTCATTAATCTTTCAATAAGTTCAAGTACGTCATATTCTTCGGCTACGAATTTAACCAGTGAATTAGGCAACTTCTGATAGGCTCGTTCCGGTATGATGAAGTGAAGTGCTCTGGCAAGCCAGCTCCTTGCTCTGTCAGACGGCAGATTCAGTGCTGTTTTTAGGAAGCCATTAATCTCATTGAGCTCATTACGGCTTGTTTCAAGAGCCTTTATATTATCCTGTAAAGCCCGATCAGATGCTGACCGGAGTGTTCTTTCGCGTGACAGAGTTGAGTGCTTACTTCCCGAGCTTCCCGAGCGGACGAGTGCTAGCGACATGTTTCCTCCTTTGTCTTACTCAAGGAATTAAGAACTGTGTCGGCTGTTTTATTTACCGATTTACTGGTGTATTCAACTGCCTCTTCGTGGGAAAATCCGGCTTCTCGCAGGGCATCATATCTGGCTTTGACCCTGCCCGCCAAACGCAGGTCGGGATCAATAGCCTCCCTTACGTTTTGGACGAGATTACCCTTAAGCTGTCCAAATTTCGATTCAAATACACGTTTTCCGAGCTGAATGGCTAGCTTCAGATCCTCAGTTGTAAAAGTACCTTTTTCAGCCATGAGGTGCCTCTCCTTTTCTAGAATGACATTTGTTAGGTCCTCAGACCGTGGCCGTATGTTAGTATATTAGTTTAAATATGTCAATATTGACTGAGGTTATATAATCTGCTATGTTCTTGGGCATTAGTCCTTTGACAATCGGGTAGGAGTGGCGGTCCACATGGAATCAACCAGTCTTATACAGCCGGCGAAATTTAAAAGTCTAGTTTCTAAATACAAAGAGGATCAGGAAAGGATTCCTAACTCAGATTTGAATATAAGCCGCGATACGGAGCCGCTGTTTCTGAACCCAAAGGAATCAATAGATAGAATTGATAGCATCACATTAAAATTAGGTGAAATTACTAAAAAACAAAGAAGTTCTAAGTTTCTTGCCTCCGTTGTTTACTGCTTAGCTCTCAGAGCTCAGAGTAAGATTCTGAATTATCTCAATGATGAGAATTTTTTCTGCCGGGTTTTATGGGATCAAAGAACTAATTTGCCGAGTCATCCGTCGCTGGCGGCCGATGTCGGTAAGTATGGAGAAACTTTTGATCCGTCTCCGGAGTTAAAATCTGTTCTGAGCTCTTTGTCGGGGTGGGCTTTATTCAGACAGGAAAAATTATTATGTTGTTGCGGCCGCAAAGAGAAAATAAGAACGGTTGATCTGGACCTCCTGCTTAATACAGTAATAAAGGTTGAAGAAAGAGGATTATCGGTCAAACTTTTGGTCGGAGTAAAAGCAAATGACGTTGATCATCTCGAAGTGCATTATAACATCAAGAGACAGAGCCAGGTCGATAGCGGTTTACAGATAATTTTTACCTGCGAGAATCTTATCAGACTGGATGGCGAGGAAGTTACAGCTGAGCCGGTAAGTTTCAGCCATGCGGAACAGTTCAATGTTCCGGAGCTTGATGATCAGATTTTTGGACTTGACACTAGGTCAAATGTTTAGTAAAATCATTAATTATGAATTGTGCTCTTTTAAATGGAGTGCTAGCGCATGCAGGTAGAAGTCGAAAACTACTTTGATTTAGGAAGTTGCCAGAACGAATTAGTTTCTGAATTGGAGCGGGTTGATTCACTTAGCATCGAGGAGATATGTGAGACGTATGGTACAGCCGAAGAGAGGGCATTAATAGCTAATATAAGAAAAGAAGCGCTTATTGCTAAAAGCCTAGGGCTTATATTAATCGCATCAGCTAAGACAGAGATAGTGTCAAATCTAGTAGATTCAATTAAGGGTAGAGCTAGGGACTTGGTGAGGATAAAAATTGTAAACGATATGGGCTTGAAGGCTGTGGAGGACATTAATATTTGGTCAAAATGGTTAGAAGGTGATGTTCCTGTTCCTTTATTCGAAGGTTCTTTCCGAGATCCGTATATGCCCCTATCTGTTCTTGAAGCGGTGGCTAGTATAAAAGAAACTAAACTATTTGAATTTCTATATGTCTTTCAATGCCGACGGGAGTATGGCCAGGAGCTTGCTTTATTTGGAAAATTTTATGGTAATCACTCAGAGTATTTTCTATTAGCTCGTTGGTTTGAGTACAAAGATGAGTTAGCCGCCCAGTCCGGTAGAAACTTAGTTAAGGCGGATAAATTCTTACGTCCACTCGATGAGATAAGGGTAAAAGTGGCAAATTCACTTGTAAGGCAGAAGGAGTTAAAAGGGACTAGAAAGTATATGCCAAATAGGGTTCGTAGGTTATTTGGATTGTAACGTAGTAGTAAGTCTAGTTATACAGTGCCGACAGTGATGATTCAAACTGAACAGGGTCTGTTGTTAAGAACGAAGGGGGCAATTAGCCCCCTTTTTAAATACTTACCCAAGACTAAACACGATACTTGACACTTAGTCAACTATTTTATAGACTATGGCTACGATAATGTACCTTAAAAAGGATTGGGCATGGGAGCTCTGATTAGGCATGCGACCGTGAAAGAGGAAGTGATTAGTAAGCTCAACCTAATGAAACAAAATAACTTAACCGCAAATCAGGTGAGGAGAATTAAATATCTTAAGGGCCAAATCTGGCAACTTTTTTATGAATTAACCGAGAGTTATTTTGGGATTGACAATCAGCAGATTAGGGAGTTGACCGATCAGGAGCTTGAAGCTTTAGTTTCAATTGTTATTAAACGGGCTCAAAAGACCTCCAGGATCCTAAAAGTTTTATGTGTAGTTACAATCATAGGATCGGTATTTATTAATGATAGTGATAATGTTTTGTTTACGAAGTATGTGCGTGAACTTAAAAAAATGCTGGGAAGCGATTTTGATCTGGTAAAGATATTGAGAGAATACCGATACTAAAGAGGGAGGAACAGACATGAGCAATCAGACACAGGAGCTAGCGCCGAAGTCTTCTATCAGGGAATTCTTTGCAGAGCTTGAGGAGATAAACAAGGAGAGCGAGCGGAGTAGGCCTTCAAGATTTAATTTACCTAGATTTTCAGATTGGCGCTTAGAAAGAGAAAAAAAGATTGCTGAAGTTGCAAGAAAGTATGCTGAATTTGATCTCCGTACTCCGTCATCAAATAACGGCCATAGTCTAGTAAATATTGACTCTACCATGCTGGAAGAAGCTAAAGGCCATCTGATAAAAGCAACCTGTATGTTAGAAAAAGAAAGTAAAAAGAGATTTCGGCATGATTTTGATAGGATTTATAGATGTGAAAAGAATAGGGGCCACCTAACGTTAGCCTTTGTGTTAAAAACAAACGAATGTTTTAGATTTTCTGAAGGGTATCCTATGTGGGATACATATTTAAGTATTTT
>MGKQ01000026.1:0-4977 GCA_001795735.1 Candidatus Yanofskybacteria bacterium RIFCSPLOWO2_02_FULL_41_13 | reverse complement strand
GTAAAAATTGTTGGTTCATGGGTAAATGGGTTGATGGGGAAAATCATATGGCCGGGATTGATATGTTCGAACTGCATGTACATTCAGAGAATGAGGTCAGGCTCTTACTGGAGCCATAATTCAAAATTTAACTACTAGACCGTCGATATGGCGGTTTTTAATTGAGATAAATGGGAGTTTCTGTTATTTTTATAGGGTGTCAAATGTCCTAAGGGGAAAATTTAGTTATTACTCTCAACATCCTTTTGTCAGAAATGTGGTTACATTGCAGGCGGGGAGTTTTGCCGGAACGGTATTTCAGGCCGTTGTCGGGATATTTATAGCTCGTTTATTACAGCCCGAGCTTTTTGGTATTTATGCTTTATCTTTTGGTCTGGCCAGTATCGGAGGATTGTTACTGGGAGCGGGTACTCAAGAGGCTGTTTCTACTTTGTTAGGTTCAGCTTATGCTCGGCAAAGTCATGAAGAAATAGGCGAGGTGTTAGCTTTTCTTATAAAAATTACTTTATACGCCGGACTAATAACTCTTCTGCTATTGTTATTCTTGCCGTGGATAGCCCACTATTTTTACGGGGATTCAGCTATTGGTTGGTATGCGAGCTTTGTTATTCTGGCTGTTTTTCTCTCAAGTTCATTTACGGCTGTTGTTCAGCTTGGACTTCAGGTTGTCGGCAGAATCAAGGTTCTAACAACAATGGTTTTTACCGATCAGTTATTAAGGTTTGGAATCTCATTATTATTGGTACTTTTCGGGTTTGGTGTCGTTGGAGCTGTGGCCGGACAACTTATAGGCGCTGTCGTTTTGTTCGTTGTTTCCATATTCGTGTGGAAGAAAATAAAAATAGAATTTCCTATTTTCCCGTCTTTGAGAAAACTATTTAATCAGGTCGGCGGCGTATCAATAAAAAAGTATTTTGGTTTTAGCTTCTGGGTAGCAGTTGACAGAAATATGGGCAATCTTTATATGGCCTTACCGGTTGTTCTTACCGGTATCTTTGTATCATCCGGAGAAGTATCATTTTTCAAATTGGCTTTTGGTTTTGTTAATTTAGCCTTGAGCCTGCTTGGGCCGATATCAGTCCTGCTCAATATCGAATTTACGAAGATGCAGATAGACGATCCGGTCAGAATGAGACAGAATTTTATAAAAGTTTCTTTATATGGATTATTGTTCTCGTCCGCACTTACGGCAGTAGTGATAGTTATTTCTCCGCTAGCTTTTAAAGTATTATACGGTGAAAGTTTTATGCCCAGCGTTTCTTATGTATTCGGATTGTTTATATACGGCGGTTTATTCGGTATCGGGGTCGGTCTTGGTCCGATGTGGCGGGCGATTAACAAAGTCAAGGTTTCAATTATGATAAACCTATGTATTCTGGGTGCCGGAGTACCTCTCGGTCTGTGGCTGATTAAGATATATGGCCTGTGGGGAGCGGTAATAATGGTAACGCTGTGGTTCACCATCAGCCACATGGCATCGTTTGTTTACTTATCAAGGAAATTAAAAAGCCTGAACTGAAGATGATTATTGACATTAAACTAATTTAATATTAAGATAATATGGCACTTAGTTCTTTCACATTCACAATGAGTAAAAATGAAGGTTCTAGCCGGAGAAATGAAGCAAAATAACTTGATTCTTGATGGGCCGAGGGAGAAGGTACTGAAGCGAAGATATGAGCTGAGGTTCCAAAGATTAGAACAGCGTTACCTCGACATATTAAAAAGTCTCGAACCCGGTTACAAACAGGATCTTGACCGCTTAGCCAAAAAATGGATGTTTATAGACGAGGAACAGCACATCGACAAGCTTCCCGAAGAAGAGCTCTTAATTATAGATGAAAGGGTGTTTTTAAAAGCTATTAAGACATTTCCTGTCAGATTGGTGCTGTCTCTAGGGCCATGTCTAGTGTTCTTAGGATTTTATGTGGCGGTCAACATATTTATTATCTATAGCTTTCTTTGGCTAAATTTTTCTTTTATGGATGGTGTCGAGCTTCCTTTGCGGCTTATAGTTTCTTTCTTCACCCTGAGTCTTCTTCTGGGGATATTGGGATTTCTCAATGTAAATGATCCTGCAAGTGGTCGCTCATTTCTTAGATCTATTTTAAAAGGGATAGCGTGGTTTTTTAAGATTTTTGGCGTTACAAGCTTAGGACCTTTCCTATATAAAAAATTTCTTCTGAGAAGATACAGTCATTTGTTGGATAAATTAGCTAAGGCTAGATTCTTCTAGGGCTCTCGATCGAGAGCTTTTAATTTTGCCAAAAAATGATTCTTTGTTACTATACATAGGTTATGAAAGAGTCCAAATTAGCTTTATTACTGCGCATTCTAGTCTATGCCGCGGCATTTGTACCGCTAATTATTTTTAATGAGTTTATCTCTCCGTTTCATTTCGGAAAAGTTGTTATTTTCAGAAGCATTGTTGAGGTGATGGCGGTGATCTATATTCTTCTTATCTGGAAGGACAGGTCATATCTGCCCAAAATGACCTCTGTCGGCCGAGCGTTTCTATTTTTTGCTCTGGCTTTTTCCATAACAACCGCAACGAGCGTCATTCCTTATTCAAGCTTCTGGGGTTCTCTTGAGAGAATGGGCGGGCTTTTTACTTTCTGGCATTACTTTGTTTACTTTATTATCCTTATCTCGGTTTTTAGAACAGAAAGTCAGTGGCTGAATCTTTTTAAAGTCGTAATAGGCGTTGGGGTTCTTTCAGCTTTCTACGGTTTTCTTCAGAGAACTGAGATCGAATGGGTAGTCGGTTCGGGAAATAGATCCAGAATATTCGGCACTATAGGAAATCCGGCGTTATTTGCCGGTTATCAGATTGTCTGTGCTTTCTTAGCTTTGACTCTGTTTTTCAGATCGAGTGATTCCAATAATATCAAGATTTTTTATGGGAGTTCGGCTCTGATTATGACAATAGCTGCTTTAATGACCGCAGTTAGGGGATCGGTTTTAGGCATCGGTGTTGGATTTTTAGCCTTCGCTCTTCTCTATACCGCCGCCTATAGATCCAACAAAGCCAAAAAAGTTCTGTTGGGGCTGATAGCCGGGCTATTTATGTTTGTTATTTTTGCTTTGCTGTTTAAGGACTCTTCTTTTGTGAAAAGTTCCGGGTATCTTACGAGGATCACAGATTTTTCTCTTCAAAATCATACTATTCAAACCCGATTTTGGGCTTGGGAAGCCGGACTTAAGGGCTGGAAGGAAAAACCCAAAACAATACTATTCGGCTGGGGACCTGAGAATTTTAACATCCCGTTCTCCAGATATTTCAACCCTCTGTTTTACAGGGGTCCGGGTTCGGAAACTCTTTTCGATCGGGCCCACAATATGTTTGTTGAAATTCTGGTAACAATGGGACTGGCTGGCTTCCTGACCTATCTGTGGATATTCGGAGCAAGTTTACGGTCTTTATGGAGAATGATATACCGCAAAGATACGATGCTCTACAGCGTGGGCTTTATCTCACTTCTGATTGCTTACGCCATCCATAACTCTTTTATTTTTGATACTTCAGCTAACTTTTTAGTTTTCTTTACTATTCTCGGATTTATATCCTTTTTGTTGTCCGGCAGTATCCAGAATAAAGTTCAGGCCGGTCAAAGTAGACCCGCCGATGTTAAACAGAACAAAAAATTTAATAATGGTCTTTGGTCGTTTTTCGCCGTAATTTTAATAATTTTTGTTGCGATATTTATTTATTGGATCAATGTTCTTCCGTCCAGAGCTAATTTCGCCACCACCAGGGCAATAGTGGCCGGCTGGGATGGAAATTTCGCTAATTCAGTCATTAAGTACAAAGAAGCACTTACATATGACACTCCCGGTAAATACGACTATCGGCATCGTTTTATTCAGGATGTTATCAATTTTACCAACTCCAAAACATTGACTCCTGAGTTAGTTGATGTGCTGAAGTTTGCCGCCGGAGAAGCTCAGAAAAATATTGATGAAAATCCGGTAGATTATCTGCCCTATCTTTATATGTCGAGAGTATATATAACTTTGGGTAAGGGAGATCCGTCTTCTGAATATAATGATAAGGCCCTGGAAGCATCTTTAAAAGCGATTGATCTGTCGCGTACATTTGTCAGGGCTTACTATGAAGTTGGACAAGCCTATCTTAACAAAAAGGATTTTGTCAGGGCGGGGGAGTATTTTAAGAGAGCATCAGAGCTTAATCCAGATGTCGGTCTTTCTCTGTGGTATTGGGCAATAGTCGAAATGGAATTGGGTAATACGGGTCATGCCCTAGAGCTTATTGATAAAGTTCTTCAGTCAAGGTATGTTCTCAGCGAGTCAGAATATAATAAGCTGATAAGTATCTATTTGGAAAAAAACGATTTTGCTAAGTTAGCCTGGGTCTACGGAAAACTTACGGAACTAAAGCCTGAAAATCCACAGTATCGTGCTTCTTTGGCCGTGGCCTATGCTCGGATCGGCAAAATTGATGAAGCCGTTATAGAGGCTAAAAAAGCCGCAGAGCTCAATTCCGAATTCGAAGCCGAAGCGCGTATGTTCATTCAACAGCTAGGAAGGCAATGGTAAACTCGCTCACCCCTTCCTCATCATTTTCTCAACCTGAGTTTCAGGATAGATAAAGCTTCGCTTCAGAGACTAACCATCTTCAGCACGGCTCCGGTCGCCCCAGTTCCAATTGCTTCGCAATCGAGAATCCTCGATTCCTTTGGAATCGGGACCGGCAACCTCACCTAAGTGAGCTTCTCATTTTTTCTTTGTTAGGAGATATTATAACAAAGAAACCATGCAAAATGAGAAGTCTCAATTGCTTCAGATAGTTAGATCTCTTTCGCTCAGTAACTGGTTAACGGTTATCGAAAATGATAAGGAAGGGGCTCGCTCTAGGACTTATAGATTAGATTAGTGCTTGTGAATTCCCCCTCTAGGGTACAGTCTCTGAGCTTAAAAATAGACGAAAAGCGAACCCCTTCCCATTTCGCAGACCGT
>MGKQ01000025.1:10846-18578 GCA_001795735.1 Candidatus Yanofskybacteria bacterium RIFCSPLOWO2_02_FULL_41_13 | reverse complement strand
CTTTGAGATAGCATCAAGTTCAGGAATCACGGCCTCCATTTCAAATACGTTCTTTGTCGATGCAACGAACAAGTTTGTTGGCATTGGTTCTTCCTCCCCATTCTACAAACTAGCCGTCATCGGAACCTTCCTAGCTTCAACTTCAGTCGAAACAAGAGGTATTAACGCCACCTCATCTTTTGCCGGGGGATTAAGAGTTCAGGGTGGAGCTATCAACCATGACTGGTACTCAGGCCAAACCTCAATCGACAGCTTAAGACTCGGTCAGTTAACCTTTGATGATAATCCAGGAACTGTAGTTTGGGTAGATGCAATCGTATCTGCTTCTTCGCCGATGAATACGGTTCATAGATATGTTGCCCAGTTAGATGGAGAACCATTCATTAGTTTGTATGCTCAATCAAATGGTTCTGGCGGAATTAACAGCCAAGGCATCGGTATCTTCGTTGCCTCCCCATCGGTTGAATTAGAAATAAACGGCACCTCGTCAGCTTCATATGGAATTTTGACTAATGGCTTTAATGCCGGACTGGGCGGTGCCGCTACCGTTGCCTATAACCGATTCGGTACTGCCACTGCCTCCGGCCCCGAAGCCAACTGGATTACTAATGCCTCTGATCTATTAGTTTCTTCCGACCTCTACGTCGTCGGTAGTATCTCCGCCAACATCGCAAGTGCCTCTGCCTTCAAAGGTATCGCCTTTGCTTCAGCTGACTGTAATACAACCACTCAGAAACTCCTCTGGAATACTAATGGAACTTTCTCCTGTGGAACTGACTTCAATACCGGTGGTACACCATTTAACGGCCTAGAGATCTTCAACTCAGGCGGCACTCCCGGTCTTAGATATGGCTCCATCTCCTTCGATGCCTCTGACTTCACCGTAACTTTCAGTGACACAGCTTCTACCGCCTTCATTAAACTAGACTATGCTAACGGCCCTGCAAGTAGATCAATCGAACAAACCATCGTTAAACAATGGGAATTCAGAAACGGAGCTTCCTTCTCCGCCGACTTAGAAGTCTATGACAACTCCGGTCCTGCCTTTGCCATCTTCTCCTCCACCTCATTAGGAAGATTCGGATTGGGGGATGTTACTCCTGAAACATTCTTTGAGATAGCAAGTTCTTCAGGAATCACCGCATCAATTTCAAATACCTTCTTTGTTGATGCGACAAATAAGAATGTTGGAATAGGGACGAGTGATTTAACAACAGACGAGTTGGAAATATTCGGAACGGCGTCAATATCGGCAGATACAAGTACGCACTTGCTGCGCCTGGCCAACTATACTGGGAATGACACTCTTATCGAACTGGGCGGCGGAACTAATGCAACCAGCCTCTATATTAATGACACTCAAGGAGAGGGAAACAAAAGCTTTCTGCTGAACAGCAGTTATGGTGGAGGTAGTTTGAGCGTATATGGCGGAGTGTCACAGGGTACTCAGGTCCCAAGATTTGGTATTGATACCAACAGCACAACTCAATTTATTGTAAATAATAGTGGCGTTGGCATTGGCACTTCTACCCCCATCGTCAAATTCGAACTTTTTGGCGCCGCTTCAATATCTGATGAGTTAAATCTCGGCGGACCATTGAATGTCGGCCTGATTAACGGAGTTGCCTCCGTGGCCTATTCCCGATTCGGAACTGCCATCGCAAGTGGCCCCGAAGCTAACTGGATATCCACCGCTGATGACTTACTCCTAAGTAATGACTTGTATGTAGTAGGTTCAATAAGTGCCAACATCGCCAGCGCAAGTGCTTACAAGGGTATCGCCTTTGCTTCCGTCGGAGACTGTAACGATGAAACAGATGTCCTTGGCTGGGACAACGGAGTCTTCTCCTGTACAGCCGATGACACCGGTGCTGGCTCCTCCTTCTCCGGCCTAGAGATCTTCAACTCAGGCGGCACTCCCGGTCTTAGATATGGCTCCATCTCCTTCGACGCCTCTGACTTCACCGTAACCTTCAGTGACACAGCTTCTACCGCCTTCATTAAACTAGACTATGCTAACGGCCCCGCAAGTAGATCAATCGAACAAACCATCCTCAGTCAATGGGAATTCAGGAACGGAGCTTCTTTCTCCGCTGACTTAGAGATCTATGATAACTCCGGTCCCGCCTTTGCCATCTTCTCCTCCACCTCACTGGGAAGATTCGGACTGGGGGATACTACGCCTGAAGCGTATTTTGAGATAGCAAGTTCATCAGGAATCACGGCAAGTATATCAAATACGTTCTTTGTGGATGCGACCAACAGGTTTGTAGTTATAGGTTCTACTAACGCCCAAGCTAAGTTGGATGTTGTCGGAGGTTCAATCAGAAATGTTCTTGCAACATCTTCTCCGTCAATGGTTCGCAAAGGCGCATTATCAGTTGAAGCTCAGATCGTAGGAATGGGAGTATCAGGTAAGTACGCCTACGCCGCCTTATCCACTTCTCCGACTACTTTGGTTGTCGCAGATATATCCAATCCGGCATCCCCGTCGAGGGTCGGTTCAATTCAACTAAATACCGGTGAAGATTCAGATAATAATAATGTAGTCGTTGTTGGAAAATATGTTTATGTAGCCACTAATGAGTCACCGACCAAAATAGTCGCTATAGATGTTTCTAATCCGGCGGCTCCTCAAAGAGTCGGCGGGAGTTATCTTAACAGCGGAGAAAACAGTGTCCGGGCTTTGACTGCATCCGGCAAATACCTGTATGCGGGAACCGAAACTTCTCCCGGTCGAATCGTTGTAATTGACATTTCTAATCCGGTCCAGCCGACAAGAGTCGGAGCAGTGAGGCTTAACTCAGGCGAAGATACGCCAAGAGGTATTGCTGTAGCCGGAAAATATGTCTATGTTCCGACGGCTGTGAATCCATCGACTCCGACCAAGATCGTGGTTGTTGATGTGTCCAATCCAGCCGCTCCAAAAAGGGTTGGCATGGCCAGCGCCAATACCGGCGAAGCAATAGGCTTATCAATCACTGTTCAGGGAAGGTATGCCTACATTACAACCCAAGGTAACGGCGGCAAGCCCGGCATGGTAGTCTTTGATATTTCCAGTCCAACCGCACCGTACAGAAAGGGGTTTATTAGAAATATTAAATCACCATGGACGGTGTCTGTTTCCGGCCGCTATGCCTATATACCCGATAACGGAAGTCCAATCGTATTTGAAGCCTTTGACATTACTAATCCGGCATCGCCTTCATTTGCCGGAAACGTGGCGTTAAATTCCGGAGAAAACACAGCTAGAGCTGTAACTGTTTCCGGCCGGTATGCCTATCTTGGAACCAGCAGTGCGCTTGTAATTGTTGATCTTTCCGGCGTAGAAGCGACTTCTCTTCTGGCCCATAGTCTCGAAACCGGATATCTGACTGCATACAAAGATGCAATTTTTGCCGAAGGATTAGATGTCGGTTCTGGACTTAGGGTCGGTGAAGGAGGAATTTTATCCAGGGGCCCTTTGTCAGTTACGGCTTCGTTCTCTTCCGATTCGACTGCGGGAGCAAGAGATCCGTTGCTTCAGATTGTCCAGGACAAAGGTTATCTGATCGGAGATGTTATTAGCGCTGAAATAGCCGCCTCCCAAAGTCAGGAATTCTTCACCGGTAATTTCTTAAGATTCACCCGAGGCAATGCTTCGGCTAACACAACTTTCCTCGTTGAAGCCAATGGTAATGTCCTCGCCTCCGGCGCCGCCCAATTCGGATCGTTAGGCGCCCCATCCTCAGTAAGCTACTCAAGGTTCGGCACCGCCATCGCCTCCGGCCCCGAAGCTAACTGGGTAAATTCTATTGATGACTTATTAATCTCTGACGACTTGTATGTAGTAGGTTCAATAAGCGCTAACATCGCCTCTGCCTCTCAGTACAAAGGATTAGCCTTCTCAACCGTCGGAGACTGTAATGACTCCGGAGATGCTCTCGGCTGGGATCTGGGCGTCTTCTCTTGTTTGGCCGTTAGTTCCGGAGGAGGCTTTAGCGGTATGGAGATCTTCAACTCAGGTGCTACCCCCGCTCTAAGATATGGCTCCATCTCCTATGACGCCTCCCACTTTACAGTTACCTTCACTGACTCAGCCTCTACCGCCTTTGTCAGACTAGACTGGGGATCAGGCGGACCGGCTTCTCTCTCTGAGAATGAATCAGTATCCGGTTTCTGGGAATTCCAATCCGGAGCCTCCTTCTCCAATGATGTTGAATTCTGGCGAAGCAACGGAGGACCCGTAAATGGTGGACGAATGTTTGCCATCTTTTCTTCCAGATCTATGGGTAGATTCGGACTGGGAGATACTACCCCCGAAGCTTTCTTTGAGATTTCTTCCTCATCCGGCATTACAGCCTCTATCTCAAACATCTTCTTTGTTGATGCTTCAGCGGTTGGAGCTTCAATCTCGGGCAGTTTTAAGATCACCGCTTCTTCAAGTCGAACATTTGTTGTCTCGGATAATGGAGGAACTAAGGACGATATATTCGTAGTCGATACCACCTCTTCCAGAAGTAATCCGGGATTGGATATCGTAGCCACTGGCTTTACAACATTGGGAGTTAGAACTAGCGCTCTAACAATTTCTGTTCCGGCATCAAACTCAATAGCTCTTCCGCACGGAGTTTTGTGGGTAACGGACAACAGCAGTAATACTTTAGCTTCATTGAGTAACGGCGGAAGCTTGGCTCTCAGAGGATATATCAGTGCTAATGGTGCCGCTATCAACTGTCAGGGCTCGCACATAGGCAGATGTGCCGACTATGCGGAAAATTATCCGACTAATGATATTACTCTTGAACCGGGAGACGCTTTAGCTATAGATGAAGTTAATCCAGGATATGTGGTTAAGGCGACCAAGGGCAGTCACGTTATCGGAATATTCTCCGCAAATCCCGGTATTCTTCTGACCGGTGATGGAGTTTTGAGCGGAGCCAGTGTTACTAAACAATCCGGTCAAGCGCCAGTGGCTCTGGTCGGAAGAGTGCCGTTGAAAGTTTCAGAGGAAAACGGCCAGATTGTAATAGGTGATTTCTTAACCACTTCTTCAGTCCCCGGCGTGGCTATGAAAGCGACCAAAGCCGGATATGTAGTTGGAGAATCTCTTGAATCTTACGCTTCCGGATCGGCAGAATTCGGATATGTTATGACTTTTGTCAAAGTCGGATTCTATAACGGCGCTAGCCTAGAAAGCATAGCTAATGGTCTAGAATTAGCCGAGGCCGGAAGCGGAGGTCTAGCTCAGGTTCTTATTTCTCAGTTCACTCAGGAAGTTGCTTCGGGAAGTTTGTCAGACATATTTACTGATCGAGTGGCGGCTGGTCTGGAAATAATTTCACCGAAAGTTTATACCCAAGATTTATTCACCGATTCAATAAACACTCTATCTGGTGGAGACTTAGTCTTGAATCTCTCGGCTGACGGTCAGCTTGTAATTAATAATTCGCAAAACAGTGCTGTAGTGACTTTTGATACTAATGGCAATGCGCTATTTGCCGGCGAGATTACGGCCGATAAAATTAATGCCAATACTATCTCAGGTTTGGATTTGATTACCGATCAGATATCGCTTCTCTCTAGCCAGATCGCCAGTGCTTCATCGCCTCAGGATTCAATCGAGCTTGAACAAGCTACAATTTTGGGCATCCTTAGATCAATGGGCGGATTAATAGTTGAAGGAGACAGCCAGTTCACTGGTTCAGCCTCGTTTGATAAGTTGACGGCATTTAAGATAGTGGTCGACGAGATTGACAGTCCGATATTATCAATTATTAACAACCAACTTTCGGTCTTAACCAGTCAAAGCGTTGAGTTTGGAAATCAGTTGGCTTCAATTAGCCAGCAGTTAGCAAGCTTGGCCAGCAACAGTTTTGATCCGACTCAGAACTTGGCTCTAAGCGCCGGGTTGGCCGTTGAGGGCTCAGCGATATTTAACGGCGGTTTGACGGTTGATAGTATCGGTTCGGAAGGGGAGTCGATATTATTTAACAGCGATGTTGAATTCTTCGGCCGGCCGTACTTCAACTCCGATACCGGTGGATTCCTGGTAGTAACCGAGGGATCAACTTTTGCCAGCGTATCGTTTGATGCGGAGTATCTTAACCAGCCGATAGTTAATGTCACTATTACATTGAACACGGCTTCCTCCTCCGCTGAAGCTTCGGCGGACACGTCTGTAAGTGAAGCCCAAGAGCAATTGTTATTTGATAATGATATTCGCTTCATAATTACCGGTAAGAATACGAAAGGATTCACCGTCAAGCTTAACAAGCCGGCGCCGTTCGATATACAATTTAGTTGGATCTCGTTAGCGATTAAAGACGCGAAGACCGTATTTTCACCGATTATTTCACCGACTCCGTCTCCTTCGACAAGCTCAGGACCTACGGTGACTCCATCACCTTCGGCTACGCCCGATCCTTCTGTAACTCCAGATCCGTCTGTAAGTCCATCTCCATCGCCGTCGACAACACCTGATCCTTCAGCAACGCCTGATCCTTCAGCTTCGCCGACACCGGAACCATCACTGTCAGTAACGCCTGATCCAAGTCCGACTCCCGATCCTTCGGTAACGCCGGATCCTTCACCATCAGCAACTCCTACTCCAAGCCCAACACCTGACCCGACTCCATCAGAAACACCGACCCCAGAACCGACCCCAGAACCGACCCCAGAACCGACTCCTGAACCAACTCCTGAACCAACTCCGTAAAAGTTTAAACATTTGGAGTTTAAATATTTATATATTAAAATTTACAAAATCATGTCAAGGATTTCTAAAAAAATAAAAATTTCCAGATCAAGTTTGATAATTTTATTGTTAGCTGTCATATGCCTGTTTTTAGTTTTGGAAATTTTTGATTTACATCTGATCAGGAAAGATGAGGGGAAGTTTGCTAAAGATCATTGTGAGGAGGGCTATTCTTTCATTAATCCTCGTTTTGCCTGTGGCTATGAGAATAAAATAGACAAAAAGGGATATTCTGAATTAAAATCAAGGCTTAATGATTTTATAGAAGAAAAAAAGGATGAGAAAAAAGCTAAGATTGTAGCAGTATGGTTCCGAGATCTTGAAGGCGGGCCGACCTTCGGCATTAATGACCGGGAAGATTTTATCCCGGCCAGTTTGTTGAAATTACCTCTGGTACTAACATTTTTCCAACTTGCTGAAGATGACCCACAACTACTTAAGCGAACCATTGTTTATTCAGATACAACGTCGTCGGTTCTTAACCAAACTTTTATTCCACAAGATAATTTAGTAAAAGGCACAGCTTACACAATCGAAGATCTTATTTTTTACGCTATCGCTAACTCTGATAACATGGCGAGTCAGCTACTGTATGAGTATGTAAAAATAAATTACAAAGATGAACCGCTTAGCCAAATTTACAGAGACTTAGGCATCTTAGAGCCGGGAACAGATGTTAATATGGCTGCCGTTAACACCAAGGAATACGGCTCGATATTCAGAATGTTATATAATGTCTCATTTTTAGGCAGAGATGCGTCGGAGAAACTCCTCTCGCTTCTTAGCCAGTCTGATTTTCAGGACGGACTTAGCAAGGGAGTCCCGGGATATGTTAATATTGCTCATAAATTTGGTGAGCGTTTCCTGGATAACGGGCAGAAACAACTTCACGATTGCGGTATTATTTATTATCCCGACAACCCTTATCAATTATGCATAATGACACGAGGATCGGATTTTAACGACCTTAGCCAGATAATCGGAGAAGTATCCAAG
>MGKQ01000025.1:0-10839 GCA_001795735.1 Candidatus Yanofskybacteria bacterium RIFCSPLOWO2_02_FULL_41_13 | reverse complement strand
CCCCCCCCGGGGGGGGGGGATTAAGAGTAATAAAGTGATTTTCTGGAGTTGACACACCAACCGTGTATAATATAAACTGGAAGTAAGGTTAAGTATTACTTTGGTCACACATTATGACAAAAGATAATTTAATAGCTAAGTTATATCAGTCATCTAACACAATCTTCACCATCAAGGCGTTGGCTTTAATATGGAGCGAAACTGACTCAGATAATTTAAAGTCGAAGATTTCTTACTATGTAAAAAGAGGTGTTTTAATCCGATTAACCCGAGGAGTGTTTGCGAAAGATAAAGAATATAATTCTAATGAGTTAGCGAATAGTATATATGCCCCGTCTTATATCAGCTTTGAGACGGCATTGAGAGGGGCAGGAATGATCTTTCAGCATTACGAAACTATTTTTGTAGCCGCTCCCTGGTCTAAAACTCTAACGATTGGTCGAACTACCGTTACATTCAGAAAACTAAAAGAAAGCGTTCTATTTAACCCGGAAGGGATTATTTATCGGGATGATTATTGCATTGCTTCTCCAGAGCGGGCATTTTTAGATATGATTTATCTTTTTCCTAAATATTATTTTGATAATTTGAGGTCTCTCAACTGGGAGCGATGTCTGGAGTTGGTTAGAATATATGATAACAGGCAGTTAATCAAGAGGTTGAAACAATATCAAAAAGATCATGCTGAATAAAGAAAAACACCAATTGATAATGGGGCGAATTCTGAAGGATATTTATTTGGATACCTCAATTGCTCCATTGATGGGCTTTAAAGGCGGCACTTGCGCCCTTTTTTTCTATGGTTTAACCCGATTTTCGGTAGACCTTGACTTTGATTTATTTTCGATTGATGAAGCAATCAAACAAGAGGTATTCAAAAAAGTAAAAACTATTCTAGAACGACACGGTCAGGTTAAAGATGGTTACACTAAGTACAATACGATATTCTTTCTCTTATCATACAGCGAAGGTGACCACAATATCAAAGTCGAAGTTAATATTAGGATGCTGGTGCCGAATATCAGAGAGTATTATGAGCTGAGGGAATATCTGGGAATTTCTATGTTTATCGGGAAGAAGTCGTATTTGTTTGCAAGTAAATTAGCAGCACTTACATCGCGGAAAAGAACCGCAATGCGGGATGTCTATGATATTTGGTATTTTGGTAAAAATAACTGGGATATTGATCCGGATGTTTTAAAAATTAGAACCGGCAAGACGGTTAAAGAGTATCTGGCAACTTGCATCGTTCTTGTCGAAGGGATTAAAGATAATGAAATTCTCCAAGGTTTGGGAGAGCTCGTTAAGGACGAGAAAGAAAAAATATGGGTAAGGAACCACCTAAGAGAAGAGACGATCTTCACTCTTAAAAATTATATGTCAGTAATGAAATAGATCCAATATATGCTAAAAATCATCAAAAACCTCATCATCTTTCTCCTGGTCTTTCTTTTCGTCTATCCATCTTCCAGCATTAAGTCGATGTTTGAACTTCCGGAAGCCGAAGCGGGATTCAGGAAGGTCATATTTATAACAACGAACGGAACTTCAACCTGGGTTGTGCCTGCGGACTGGAATAATCAGG
Source organism: Candidatus Yanofskybacteria bacterium RIFCSPLOWO2_02_FULL_41_13 (assembly GCA_001795735.1). Classification (GTDB taxonomy): domain Bacteria; phylum Patescibacteriota; class Minisyncoccia; order 2-02-FULL-40-12; family GWA2-44-9; genus 2-01-FULL-39-28. The sequence goes on along the minus strand of MGKQ01000025.1, from coordinate 9,254 downwards.
CCAATATGGTTGAAGTAATCGGCGCCGGCGGAGGCGCGGGTGATGGGAACGGTGAGGGCACAGGTGGCGCCGGCGGCGGGGCTTATTCAAGAGGCGTAAACCTTCAGCTTACTCCAGGTGCTTCTATCACTGTTGGTGTTGGAAATAATGGTGTAGGTGCGACATTGCAAGGCGGTAACGGTACAGATGGCGGTGATACTTGGTTTAATGCCACAGCCTCCTCTAGTTGTACGAACGTTACTCTTTGCGTCAGCGCTGATGGCGGAAAACTAAGTATTGGCAACCAGTCTACTATCGGTGCCGGTGGCACAACCAACGCTATCTATATTGGAACGGTACAATTCGCCGGTGGTAATGGTGGTGTTGGAGTTGCCGCTGATGGAAGTGGCGGCGGCGGCGGAGCCGGAGGCCGGAATGGTCCCGGAGCTCAAGGCGGGGCAGGATTGAGTACTGAAGGCGGAGGCGGCGGAGGCGGCGGAGGCGGATCCGTCGGTCTTACCGGCTCCGGTGTCGGCGGCAATGGTGGCAATAATTATAATCGTGTTGGTAGCGGTGCCGGAGGAAATGGGGCCAGTGGTGCCAATGGCACGCTCGGCGGCGGCGGCGGCGGAAGCGATAACAACGTTTCCAGCGGTGTCGGCGGCAATGGCGGCACTGGATATGAATGGACTGATTCTTTCGGTTCCGGTGGAGGCGGTGGAGGCGGTGGAAACACCAATGCCGGTGGTGATGGCGGTTTATATGGTGGCGGCGGCGGAGGCGGAGAAGCTACTGGTGGTGATGGTGCCGATGGCCTGATTGTCATCACTTATATTCCCTCTGGCCATGTCGTAAGAGGAAAAGTCACCGTCCGCGGGGATGTTAAGTTTAGATGATAACGGTTATGCATAGATTTTCTAAATTTGCATAGATTTGGGTAAAGGTTTGGTTGTCCACATACCATAAATTTGACATAATATGCGGTATCATGATACCATGAATTAGTATGAATCCCGAACGAAGTAACCCCAGCGGGTGCGGGAATCACGTGTTATTTTAATGAAGTTTATCAAGTATTGTCGCTGAGTTATCAGAGGCGGCTCGATTACTTCGTACGGGATGAAATTTAAACGAAAACAAGATATTACCAGTGCTTTAGAGCCCAAAAGGGTTTTGATTATATATGGACCAAGACGGGTCGGTAAGACAACTTTGCTGAACGACTATATCAAGACTCAATCAGAGAAGAGGGTCTATTCTTCAACCGGTGATGATATCGAGTTGAGAAAAATAATTCAATCTGAAAAACTAAAAGAAATTCTTGACTTTGTCCGTCCTTTTGAGGTTATTGCCATAGATGAAGCACAGTTTATTCCTTCCATAGGCCTTGGCGCAAAAATGATGATAGATGCTTTTCCGGAAAAAAATATTATTCTAACCGGATCGTCTTCTCTTGATCTATCCAATAAAATAGGTGAGCCATTGACCGGGCGTCATTTCACTTTGACGCTCTTGCCATTGTCACAGGGAGAAATAATGTACGGAAGCCGTTTTGAACTCAAGACATCTCTCGAGGACTTTCTTATCTACGGTTCTTACCCGGAAGTTTTAAATGAGCCTGATATAGGTCGAAAAAGAAAAATTCTGACCGAATTAGTTTCATCATATCTTTTTAAAGATGCGCTTACTTTGGAAGCTGTTCGTTCTCCGGATACGCTCTTGGATATTGCCAAGTGTCTTGCCTTTCAGGTCGGCAATGAGGTTTCCATAAATGAAATTGCCCGAACAGCCAAAACAGATGCAAAGACGGCCGCTAAATATCTAGATCTTTTGGAGAAGATGTTTATTATACGGAGAGTGAGGGGCTTCAGCCGTAATTTGAGAAACGAAATATCTAAAAAGCCTAAATACTACTTTCTTGATAATGGTGTGCGTAATGCACTGATATCTCAGTTTAATCCTTTGAGCTTGCGTAACGATATCGGCGCCTTATGGGAGAATTTTATTTTTATGGAATTGGTCAAAAAAACCGGCATAGAGGAGGGGTATGATAACTATTATTTTTGGCGGACGCACACAGGGCAGGAGATAGATATTATTAAAGAAACAAACGGCAGTTTGACGGCTATTGAATGTAAGTGGTCAGGAACCGACGGTTCAGAGCCTCCTCTTTGGAAAAAAACATACCCTGACGCTCACTTTGAGATTATACACAAGGATAACTATCTAGATTTTTTGCTTTGAGGAATAATGTCAAAATCCATTAAAATTTATGCCGGTATAGTAATCGGCATTGCGGTTGCCTTAGCTCTAAGCAGTGCCCGGGAAGATTCTCTGACATTTGATGAGGTTCCTCACATAGGTGCCGGATATTCTTATCTTGTTAAACATGATATGCATCTTAATCCGGAGCATCCGCCTTTGGTCAAAGATATTGCCGCCATTCCTCTGTTGTTTTTGAATCTCAAGCAGGATGCATTTGATTCTAGCTTTTGGCAAGAGGACCTTAACGGCCAGTGGGATTTCGGCTGGCTCTTTTTGTTTCATTCCGGTAATAATCCCGATCAGATAAAAAATTATGCACGCTTACCATTAATATCATTCTTTATTTTATCGGCAATTCTTCTATTTCATTGGGCCTATAGATTATATGGTAGCAAGGGAGCCATGATTGCTTTGGTATTATTTGCTTTTTCACCTACGGTCATGGCTCATTCCAGATTTGTTACTACTGATATGGCCGCAGTTTTTGGCGTGCTCTATGCGACTTATCGTTATGTTGAGTATTTAAAGAATCCATCTAGGCTTAATTTCTGGCTAGCCGGTATTGTGTTTGGCCTTGCTCTTTTAACTAAATTCTCGACAATAATTCTTGTGCCGTTTTTTCTGTTGCTTGCTATTATAAAACCCGGTAATTTGCGGCGGACGTTTGCCATATTTGCCGTCGGCATGATTATGGTTGTTTGGCCGGTATACTATATTAATATTTTTAACAGTACTTCAGCTGAACAGAAAATATATACTTCAGAATACCTCGGTCAATTTTATAAACAAGATAATCCGCTTCTAAGAATGGTTATCTGGGGTTCTGATAAGCAGTTACTGCGTCCGTTATCACAATATGTTTTAGGCGTTATGCGCGTCGCATATCAGACCGGAGAATCAAAAGAATCTTACTTTTTGGGCGAGGTCAGACCCCATGGTTCGTATGGCTATTTCCCGACAGTATATTTTTTAAAAGAACCTCTGGCCTGGTGGGGATTGGTGCTCATTGTGCTTATATATCAGATATGGAAACTCAGGAGACCGTCTGATAAGTCTAGTAATAGAATCAGGGGCTTTATAAAATATCATTTTGAAGAATTCGCTATGTTGCTCTGGCTGCTTATATATTGGGGAATTAGCATAAATTCCTCTCTTAATATTGGGGTAAGGCATATTCTGCCGACTTATCCGTTTGCGATAATTCTTGTATCCGGCCAGATATCGCGTATGATTGATTTTCTTCGAGTAAAAAGTAAAAAAATCATGCTTGCCGGGCTATTTTCAGTAGTTGCATTACTTGGTTGGTATGTGTTTGAGAATATCCATGTCTATCCGTATTATCTGACTTATTTTAATCAGGTCGCCGGGGGTCCGAGTGGGGGTTATCGCTATGTTGCTGATTCTAATCTTGATTGGGGCCAGGATCTCATCAGATTCAGTAACTTGGTTATCGACAAGAATATATCTAAAATAGAGCTTGGATATTTCGGGTGGGCAGATCCGTCATATTATCTTGGAGACAGGTACCTTCGCCTTAACTGGAATAAATATAAAGACGCCAATGATTTTTTGGCGCGTAATCAATCAGATGGTTGGATAGCCGTTTCGGCCACGCATCTTCAAAATTCTGCCGGGGCTAAAAAAACTATTCATTCATCAGATACACATGGCTTTACGACTATCAACCAGTGACCGTTATCGGCAATTCAATATTCATATATCAGATTAAAAATTAACTCCTCGGTTAATGGGCTACAATAAATTAATAAAAACTTTGGTATTTATTTTACTCCTGGTTTTTTATGGCTCTCTTTTGTTGCACAAAATAGAGCTACCGGTAGCTGATGATATGGCCCGTCATGTTAAGAACGGTGAGCTGATTCTTGAGGGCAATTTTAATGTTTTCTACAAGAACGTTTATTCATATACTGAGTCGGATCATGTTTTCGTCAATCATCATTGGCTATCTGGAGTTGTTTTTTATCTGCTCCATCAAGCAGTTGGATGGGGTGGTCTGGTCATTTTCAAAGTTATTATTTTTCTCTTAACATTCTTGTTACTTTTTTCGGTCTCACTTAAAAAAGCAAATTTTTGGCTGGTAGCATTATTTTCTATACCAACAATATTTATTTTAAGTGAACGAACTGCCCTTCGTCCGGAAATATTTTCATATCTTTTTACGGCTGTATTTTTATATTTATTGACTGACCTGGAAGAACACCCAGAACGAAAAAGAATACTCTGGCTGATTCCTCTGCAACTACTTTGGGTAAATATGCACCTCTTCTTTGTTATCGGTCCGGCTTTGGTGGCGGGATTTATATTTGCAAGGGTAATACTAAATCGGAAAAATTTAAAAAACGATCGGTTAATCAAAAAATTGACCGTTCTTTTAATGGCGCTTATCGTGGTTAGCTTTATTAATCCTAACGGTATATCCGGCGCTTTTTATCCGCTTCAGATTTTTAATAATTACGGTGTGGGCGTAGAGGAGAACCAGTCGTCGTTTTACTTTTCAAGACTAAGGCCCCCATTAGATAATCTCCCGATTAGTATTTTCTTCTGGTTAGTTTTTATTTTGGCTGTTAGTTTTCTTTTTAACTTAAAAAAACTTTCACTTTTTTATCTTTTAGCCGGCGTAGCTACTGTTATCGGGGGGCTGAAAGTTCTTCGTCTCCTGCCATTTTTCGGGCTGATATTCCTGCCAGCCGTTTCGGCTAATTTCAGTAAAAGTTTCGACCGGTTAAAAAGTGTTTTTTTAAAAAGATTTTTGGTTATTATTTTTATCGGGTTACTAACCCTACTTATTTATATGAACGGTATCGGTAAGTTCTCCAATTATAAAAAACCTGGCATCGGATTAACGGCTACGTCTAACAGTTCAGCCGAGTTTTTTAAAAAGCAAGGCTTAAGGGGCCCTATTTTTAATGATTATGACATGGGCAGTTATTTGGCATATCATTTTTATCCGGATGAAAGAGTCTTCGTGGATAATCGGCCCGAGGCGTATTCGGCGTCTTTTTTCAGCAATACTTATTACTCAATGATACAAAATGAGGACAAGTGGAAAAAGATGCTTGAAAAGTATCAGTTTAATGTGATATTTCTCTATCAATATGACAAAGCAGACGGTTTGCGCCAATTCATATATAATCGGATCCATGATCCATTATGGGCGTTGGTTTACGCTGATTCCTATACGGTAATTCTTTTGAAAAACAATCTTGAAAATCAGGATACAATACAAAGGTTCGGGATTACACCGGAAAACGCTGAAGAAAAACTGGGATCTCTTCTACAATCGGAGAACTATGACGACATGGTTGCTGCCGCCGACATTTTTAATTATTTGGAGCGTCCCAATCTGGGAATGAAAACCTTTTTACAAATTGTGGAAAAATGGCCTAAAAAGGGTAAAATATGGATGATTATGGGGGAGTGGGAATCCGAAAAAAACCCGCATTTAGCCATAACTTATTTGGAAAAAGCAATTTCCGTCGGCCATAGAACGGCAGAGGCGTATAGTTATCTAGGTCTGGCCTATAAAAACATTGGTGAAATTGAAAAAGCCGAGCAGGCATTTACAAAGGCATTAAGAATAAATCCTGACCGCCAGGAAGCTAGAGAGTTTCTGGAAGCTATTAGCCCTTGGCGATAGATTGCCCGAGTTTCCGGCTAATCTTGCATAGATTTAGGTAAAGTTTGCATAGGTTTAGTTTAAATAGTATAATAGATTAAATGGCTGAAAAGGAACTAATTTCAATAGGTGAAGCTGCCAGTATACTTGGCATTTCAATAGATACTTTACGACGCTGGGATAAAAGCGGGAAGTTAAGTTCTGTTAAAACAGAAGGAGGACATCGTAAATATTATAGATTTCAGATAGAACTTTTTCTAAACGATTTATTTAAGATGGCCAAGGATTGGGTATCCAAGGGCGGGGATTTACCCTCAGAATTTTATTGTCCTAACAGTGCAGTATTTCAGACCAAATTAACTAGGATGCAGGATCTTCTGGGTGGGATAGCAGAACTGGCCGATAGGTTTCCTCTAATAGTGGCAGTATCCGGAGAGATCGGCAATAATTCCTTTGATCATAATTTAGGAAACTGGCCTGATATTCCCGGGATATTCTTCGGCTATGATATGCATAAGAAAGTTGTTGTTCTGGTGGATAGGGGTCTCGGTATTCTAGCTACTTTAAAAAGGGTAAAGCCGGAATTAAATACAGATACAGAGGCTTTAAAAGTAGCTTTTACCGAAATATTATCGGGTCGAGCGTCAGAAAGTCGCGGTAATGGTCTTAAGTTTGTGCGTAAAGTGGTTGCTGAAAATCCGATAGGTCTTTTATTCCGAACAGGAAATGCAGAACTTATCTTGAAGAAAGATAGTGACATCTTAGATATAAAAGATTTTGCGGAGCCTTTTAGGGGATGTTTAGCTTTAATAACATTTTAAATTTAAATATGCGGATATACTTGAAAAAATTTGGGACAACTCTCATATCTCGGCAAAATGGCCGTGAGGCTTTTGCTGCATTGCAGTCCCAGCTAACTGCTTTAAGTCAGAAAGAGGATCTGGAGTTAGATTTTAGCGGAGTTATTACCTTCTCACCTTCTTGGGGTGATGAGTTTTTGAGTCCTTTAATTAAACAATATGGTTCGAGGCTTATTCTTATAAACACTAGTAACCCATCTGTTAAGGCAACCCTGGAGTTACTAGAGAAGATTAACCGGATGGCAACACGACATTAATAGATGTTAAAGAAATCTTTTTTAATTATTTTTTTATTAGCGATTGCCGGAGTTTCTGGTTATTTTGTATTTTATAAAAATCAGACAGGGGATGATAAGCTTCCGGCTTTGATTACTGACGATGTAAATACTACGCCGCAGCCAGCTAGCGATGATAAGCAGATAAAAGATGGTCTTAAGACATACACTTTTGATAATTTCCACGGGAGTACGGATATTAGCGACAAATTCACATTTCAATATCCAGCCAATTGGTACAATTCCGGCCAATATTTCAGTCCGCAGAAGATTCAATACTATAACCAGTTCACGGTTAAAGCGCCCATCTATTTTGATTTAGTTTTGGCTGAAGTATTTCACTTAACGGAACTTCAGTATCAGATAGATCAAAGTAAAAGAAGAAATCCTGACACAACCGGTCAATTAGACGGCAAAGATTTTAAAAGATACGACCTGATTGATTATGGGAGTTACGGCGGAGATAGCGCCGGCCGGGTTAAAATATTTGTCGGGCCAAGAATTAAAGTAGATGGCCAGGATTATGTGTTGGTTTTCCACTGGGAAGAATTGCCGTTAGCTGAGTATGTGCTTGCCAACGACATAGCGGTTTTTGATGAGATGATGCTAAGCCTCAAGTTCTTTAAATAGGGCCTGGTATAAGCATATAAGTCGTAAATATGTTAAAATATATCTATGTTTAATAAAAATCAAAATAACATGGGTCCCGGAGTAGATTTCTTGCCGGGTGGTCCGGTTAGGCAGGGCAGGAGATTAGTGGCTACTTTGTCTGTAGCCCTGATCGTTGTGTCCGGGCTGGCGGGTTATTTTTGGTATCAAAACAAGAATAATACCAAGCTGGGCCAGTTTGACAGTGAAACTCAAGCTGGAGCTCAAACCGAAGCTGAAAAGCTGGTTATCGAGATAGGACGGTTGCTTGTTCTGCCGACCGATGAACAGCCAACAGTGGCAACAGTTACAGATTTAGAGGCTTTGAAGGGCCAACCGTTCTTTCTAAACGCTAAGATAGGGTATAAGGTTCTCATATACACTAAGGCTAAAAAGGCCATTCTATATGATCCTCAAGCTAGGAAAATAGTCGAAGTTGCGCCGATTAACTTAGGAAATCAGCCAACACTACCCCAGTAATTTATTATACTTTAGTAATCTTTAGTAAAGGTTAGGTGTGTAAATAGAAGTACTAGCGTCTCTAGCCTACGATCTACAAGGGTGCCCCTTGTTATAACGAGGTTCCTTGTAAAGCTGAGCTCCTCAGTTTTTTTGTTTGATAATAGTAGGGTCAAACATCAGCGGGAGGCGATCGTTTTAGAGTATCTTAGGGTGCTTTTTAAGTATAGAGCAGATCATCTGTCGTCTACCTGGATCAGTAATTAGAGGGTAGACACCTCGGCTGTGCTTAGGCTGTATTTAATGACTTTTTAGACGTGGATATTCAGTATAAAAATAGCGCGTCTTTGGGGGGCCTCATTTAACTTAATTTAAGTATAATTTTGTGTGGATATCTAACCTTTGCACTCATTAAGTGATGACGATATAATATACATAGTAACTGAATTTGTCGAAATGTCGGGTTGTCGAGATGGATAATTTAGTTGCCATCTTTTTGCTAACAGTCCTTTAATAATTTTTTGCATTGAAAGGAGCTTTTGTTTTTTGCTCCGTGAGCTCCGAAGAAGTTAAAAAAAATATCTTGGTGGATAGCCCTTCTGCAGAAGACGGTTATTTACCGTTAGATATTTTGTCAGAAAAATACGGATATGCAAAAGATCATATCGGACGGTTAGCTAGGACAGGCCGGATCCAAGCTGTCAGATATGGAAACCGCGGACAGTGGTATGCAAGGGAGGACCAAGTGAGAGATTATCTGGCAAGTAAAGAAAAACGGTTTTCTCAGGAGCCTCAAGAGCCGAAGATCACTTCTTACGGCAGTAATTCTGACGTATCCGCGGAAGATAAAAGTAATGTTTCGGTGGTAGCACTGAAACAGCCCCGACGAGAAGTCGGTATAGTTCTTTCTGCTCTTCGCGAAGATTCCAAACCAGAGGATTCGAATAAAAAATATTCTGGCTTGGGATCTTCCTTAGAGTATCCAGTTCCTTCTAATGACCAAAGTTCCTTAAGTGCGAAAAAATATAAGACTGTTACAAAAAGAATCAACACCGCCTTCACAGCTTCACTACTGTTAGGCGGTGTTTTAATTTTCCTCTATCTCTGGCCCTTCGGCCCCTCTGCCTTCAG
>MGKQ01000024.1:5216-16120 GCA_001795735.1 Candidatus Yanofskybacteria bacterium RIFCSPLOWO2_02_FULL_41_13 | reverse complement strand
TATTTGTCCGACCCGCGCTCCGCCGACCGCGTGTCGCCAGAGGCTTCAGCGGTGGCGCAAGGCTTCGGCGAGGCGAGAGAAAGAAAGTAGGTCGAGAAATGGGGAAAATCTAAGCTAAGTCACTGCGCCTAGATATTCTTTTGGGGTCATGATAGTATGTAGGAGCGCTTGCCGTTTGCTATATCACAAAAGGAGCAGTTATGAAGCGTACAGTTCTTTGGATTCTAGCTTTGATTTTTTCTGTCGGTATTGTTTCTCCTGTCTTTGCCCAAGACGGGGGAGCGAGGCGGAGACCGCCTGAGCGTCCATCTGGTGAGCAGGCCAGACCAAGACCGCCCCAGCCTCGGCCGAGGGTAGTCCCTCCTCCACCCCAGAGGTACGTTCCCAATCAGAGAAACTATCAAAGACAGTACCACTATAACGGAAGGTGGTACTACCAGATACCGCGTCCTTATCAGTACCAGTATCAGTATCGTTACGGTTATAGAACCTTTTTCTGCCAGCCAAGCTACACTATTTTCATCGGTTATGATTACTTCGAACGTCCGCTTTTCGATTTTTACGGCGGTTATTGCAATGTTCCCGGTCATTATCATAATCCATATTTTTATTACGGATATTAGCAAAAGTCCCCAACAGGGGACTTTTTAATTTTACTTTAACTGCTATACTTTCAATATGACCAACAAACAGCCAAAATTATCGGGTGAACCCAGTAACACAGCTTTAGATTACGGCAAAGCCGTCAAAGCAAAATCATCTAAAGCTGTGTTACTGGGCGAACATTTCTATAAATTTTTCCAGTGTCCGCATTGGATTTGGTATGACGTTTACGAGGATGCGACAAAAAGAAAATCTATTCCGCCGATTATTGATCTGATCTATAAGGGCAAGACGGCGGTTGCTGGAGATAAACTACGGGAGCATAAAAAATTTGAAGAAATAAAACCCGAACTCTACCGCGATATTGAGGAGGCTTTTCTGGCGACTCTGGAAATGATGAAGAAGGGGAAAAATATTTATCACGGCGCTTTAATGCATGAAGATTGGGCCGGAATTCCAGATCTGCTTGAGGCTAGGCCTGGTAAATCTGACTTGGGTGATTGGCATTATGTAGTTTATGACGTCCAGTCATCTCTTGATCTTCGAGACGAGTATAAATTCCAGCTTATTTTTTACAGTTTGATGCTTGAGCGTCTTCAAGGTGTCAGGCCCGAAGAAGCCTATGTTATAGATGCTCAGGGCAATGAAAGATCTTTTAGGATAGATGAATTTATGGATAATTTTCACTTAACCCTGGAACAGATTGAAAAAGTTCTTAATGGCGAGAAACCGGCCCCATTTTTAAAATCAACCTGCAAGAGGACGCCATGGTACTCGCTTTGTCTTTCAGAAACGCAAGGCTGTAATGATGTATCGCTCGTTTATCGTTTAAGCCAGTCTGATCAGAGAAGATTGTACGGAATAGGCATTAAAACAGTTGATGATCTGGCCAACGCTAATGTCGATGATCTCCAGTCAAAACTTGAGGATTGGCAGTTCGATAAAATTATCAGATTTGTTAACCAGGCCAAGGTTCTTTCAACCAACCAACCTCTCATTTTGAAAAAACCGAACTTTCCTGAAGTTGAACATGAGATTTATTTCGACATAGAATCTGATCCCACCCGCGATATAGACTATCTTCTGGGCCATCTCGTTAAGTCAAAAGGCAAAGAGCCGGAGTATAAATATTTTTTGGCCAATGATAAAAGCGAGGAAAAGCAGATTTGGAGTAATTTTCTTGATTTTTTGGCCAAGCTTGAGAATTTCATCATCTATCACTATGCCTATTATGAGAGACAGGTTTTTGACAGATTATCATTGCGTTATGGCGCCCCGACAGTTTTAGTTGATAAGTTTAAAGAGAATACAATTGATCTTCATCAGAAATTGGTTGATACGGCCGTGCTACCCCTTTATTTTTACAGCTTAAAAGATGTTGCCGGTAATCTCGGTTACAAGTGGGATGATCCCGGAGCCGGCGGAGCTGAATCGGTCGTCTGGTACAATAACTGGCTTGAAAAAAACGATAACGCAATTATGAAAAAAATCCTCAAATATAATGAGGATGATGTCAGGGCGACACTGCTCATAAAGGAATGGCTCGAATCTCAAAAGCCCTCAAAGCTCAAAGAGAAACTAGATGAATAGCGCTTCTCCAATGTTAATGTGACTCACCCTTGTAGGGTACGGTTTTTTAAGACACCTTGTCTAAAGAATTAGGTAGCTGTTTTTAATGATAAGCTTCGTGTTCCGTAAATGATCTTTTAATAGTGCGGGATCTTCCGTATTAAAAATTACATCCTCAGGTTTCTCATCGTCTTCTTTTATAAAATCTACGACTTTTTCCCACTCTTTCGGTATAGTGTTAAGATCTGGAAAATCAAAAAATCCCATCTGATACTCCTCCCGATAAGACTTGTAAAGGTACTTCTTAGTACCTATTAATATAATACATTTACTAAATATTGTCAAAGTGTTGCTTTAATTTTTATTTATGATATAGTATTGATGCAGCTGAACAAGCTCGCAGAAAAGGAGTGAAGATGACTGAGAAAGCAACTGATTTTGCAAGACGCTTGGGGACTGAGATTGGAAATTTTACCAGCAGTAAGACCCAGGAGTTGGCTGGAAGAGTGCGAGGGGGTGCTTACAGATATCTTTCAATGGCCGAGGAAAAGACATACAGGGCCGCACTGACTGTAGTTGCCAGAAGGTTTGAACTGACAACGGAAGAAGCGGAGTCAAGACTAAGCACTCCCGTTTCCGTAAAAAGAACTTCTGCAAGAAAAGATACAAAGTAAAACAGATGCTATCGGACCGGATCCCCCGGTCTTTTTATTTTATTTTTACAAATATTAAAATCCCGCCATATGGCGGGATTACCTCATCTTTCTTATCAGCCATTCAACGAACCGATCTGAAATACGGCGCTTAATTTTAGCTTCTTTTATCCATTCAGCTGGAACGCCCTTGATGACCCACATTCCATTAACGGGGTCATCGAAATCGGCAATTATTTCCCAAATAAGAGCCAGCATATAGGCGATGGAAAAAACTGAGGCTAAACCTGTCCAGTAAACTTCGTAATTAAGACTGATCGTCCATGCTTGAATAAGGTTCGCGGTGATAAACAGAATATATTTCATCGGCAAGGGGATTGAATCTTCAGCAATTTCAATGAAAGCTTCTTTGTCTGTCTCGCGAATTGCGCGTTTCATCTTTCGTATATCATCTGATTCGCGAATAATCATCAAACCGGCAATAAAAACATGAGCGCCGAAAAGTCCCGGCAAAATAGCATTAACTATCGGCTCATCGGCTCTGGATGTTGAATGCCAACCGTTTATGTAAAGATAATGCCAGATAACTACCGCCGGAACTGCCAGTAGAGACGGTGTTACAATAAGTCTGATTGTTTGGATTAAGTTATTAAAACCCGCCGATGATTGACTCAGTATGTCACCCTGCATTGTAATGGAACTTTAACTATTATACATTATTTTTAAAAAACAGCAAGCCAAAACGTTACTTTTGGCTCTTTCTTTGCCTTGAACTTTTATTACCTTGTGTTAGAATCCAGAGCGTGTCTAGGAATCCTTTTTCATGTCGAAATTTCAGAACTTTGAGCGAAGGACGAAGAAATTTTAGAGGTATAGCTTAAGCTATACCGAGGAAATTTCTGAAGTCTTGCAGCCAAAGTTCTGGAATTGCAGACGAAAGGAGGATTTTCTAGACATGCTCTAAATCGTTGTGATCAAAAACAATACTACTCTTATAATGATTTTAGTGATTGCCTCTGTCTTTTTGTTTGCTTTTGTTTATTCGGAGGGAGTTAATCAGGGCGTTGATTGGGCTAATGCTAAATTTTCCGAAAAGGCTAAATTAACTTTACCTCACATGCCGGATAAGCCGTTTCAGCTCGGTTTAGATTTATTGGGCGGGACTCATTTAGTTTATGAAGCTGACTTGTCTAAAGTCGAATCTGCCGACAGGGCCGATGCTATGGAAGGAATCAGGGATGTTATTGAGCGGAGGGTTAACTTCTTCGGCGTTTCCGAACCTGTGGTGCAGGTTAGCGCTGATGACCGTATAATAATTGAACTCGCCGGTATCAGCGATGTTAATCAGGCTATCAGCATGATAGGGGAGACGCCGTTCATTGAATTTAAAGAGGAAGCGCCCGATGCTCAGCGGTTGGTAGAAGAGTTTCAGGCCAAGCAAGCGGCCGGACAAACCGATGTTCTAGCCGAAATCGAACTTCAGGATAAACTTTTTCTTTCGACCGGCCTTAACGGCAGGCACCTAAAGAGAGCCCAGCTTGTTTTTGACCAGCAGACCGGAGTGGCTCAGGTCAGTCTTTTGCTTAATGAAGAAGGAGCTGTTCTTTTTGGCGAAATAACAAAAAAGAATTTAGGCAAAAGAGTGGCTATATTTCTCGATGGCTTCCCGATAAGTACTCCAGTCGTGCAATCCGAGATTACCAGCGGAGAAGCTGTTATATCCGGCAACTTCAGCCCTCAGGAGGCCAAGCTACTGGCAACCCGTCTTAATTCAGGGGCTTTACCGGTTCCTATACATTTAATATCCCAGCAGACGATAGGAGCTTCTCTCGGAGCGGAATCTGTGTCTGCCAGCTTGAAGGCCGGATTGTACGGTTTGGTTTTTGTAGCAATTTTTATGATTATTTTATATCGTTTGCCGGGAGCGGTCTCGATACTTGCGCTTTTAGTTTACACTCTCATCGTCTTAACGGTTTATAAACTTATGCCCGTTACTTTGACTCTGGCCGGCATTGCCGGATTTATTTTGACCCTCGGTATGGCCGTGGATGCAAATGTGCTGATATTCGCCAGAATGAAGGAAGAACTTGCGCTTGGAAAAAGCGTCGCTTTTTCGGTTAACGAAGGTTTCAGAAGGGCCTGGCTTTCTATCCGTGATAGCCACGTTACGACTTTATTAAGCGCTTTTGTTCTTTATTCTTTTACGACATCCATAGTCCGCGGATTTGCATTAACTCTTGGCATCGGAGCAATAATAAGTTTATTTACGGCAACGATCATAACCAGAGCCCTTCTTTTAAGTTTTATCGGCAAATGGTCGGAAAAATACAAATGGATATTCGGTTGATCAAATTTATTATTTAATTACGAATTACGTATTACGAATTATTGTTAATCCGCAATACGAAGTACGCAATGTCCTAATTCTGAAAAGATTTTATACAACAATGTTTTTTATCTCTCTGGCTTTTTTTGTTGCATCAGTTATCGCCCTAGCCGTTTATGGTCTTAACTTTGGCGTTGATTTCAAGGGTGGCAGTATTCTTGAAGTTGAGTTCTCAGAAGAAGTACCTTCAATTTCTGAAGTTCAGGTATTACTAATGAATGCTCTGCCGTCCTATGAATTTAGTTTGAATAAAGCGGGCGAGAGAGGGTTAGTGATCAGATCAAGCGAATTATCCGAGGAAGCCCACCAAGCGCTGCTAAATGCGCTGAGAGAGAAATCTCTCGGTCAAACGCTGGAAGAAAAACGTTTTAATTCAGTCGGTCCGGCTATCGGGAAAGAACTGAGAACAAAAAGCTTTGTTGCCATAGGTCTCGTTCTCGCAGTAATAGCGATTTACATGACCTTTGTTTTTAGAAAGCTTTCTAGGACATTATCTCTCTTAGCAATGAACATTTCTACCCTAGTTGCCCTTCTTCACGATATTGTTATTCCAATGGGTGTGTTTGCTGTTCTAGGACATTATTTTAATGTTCAGATAAGTGCTGTTTTTGTAGCCGCAGTATTGACAATTTTGGGGTATACTGTATCAGATAAGGTAGTGATATTTGACCGGGTTAGGGAGAATATACTTCGGGGTGCTAAGAACGATCTGGGAGAGATTGTCCATAAGAGCGTTATGCAGACGCTCGTCAGATCCATAAACAACACTCTAACTGTAGTTTTGTCATCGGCGGCGATATATTTATTTGGTGGAGAGAGTATAAGGTACTTTGCTCTGGCTCTTATGATGGGTATTTTTCTCGGGGCATATTCATCGATATTTGTATCTTCGCCGCTTCTTGTCTGGTGGTCAGACTGGACAAGATTTAGGAAGTAGTTTAAGATGCATTTGACAGATTTGATCCCGCACTCAATTAGGATTTGCAAGTTAATAATGCCTAAGCCTGCGGATACAAAGTAACGATTTAATAACCGGTTCTTGATAGGGTTTCGGATGCCATAATTCGAAAGGATATATCCTAGATATATCCTAATTGAGTGCGGGATTGACCCTTTTTAATAATAATGCTATTATATAACAAGCTTAAATTAAATAATTTCTCAGGAGGGGATTATTTGAACAAAAATGGCTAATGTTAATAACGTAATAACTAAAACGGTCGCTTCATTAGTGAAAAATCTTTCAGTCCGGAACAGGGATGTAATATCTCGTCGTTTTGGCTTGAAATCAGGCAAAAAAGAGACTTTGGAGTCAATCGGGAAGGGTTATGGAATTACCCGTGAAAGAGTCAGGCAGATAGAGGAGTTTTCTATGAATCAGCTGTCAAAAGCAATTCCCAGTGTTCCGGAAGTGGCTAAATATGTATCTTTGGCCAAGGACATACTAAGTGGCAGTGGTGGGATAATGCGAGAGAGCGACCTGTTTAAAGCCTTCAGTGGTAATGACAACCCAAACGTTATTAACTCTTCTCTGGTTTTTGTTCTGACCCTTGCCGGCGAACCGGTTCGATTCGGAGAAAGCGATACCCATCATTCTTTTTGGGCGGCAACCAGGGGTCATCAGGAATCTTTTAAGAAAAACATCTCAGCTCTGATTGGTGCGTTTCAAAAAAATGAAAAACCTGTAGCTGAAGCCGGTATTGCCTCCTTTGCCGATAAAAGCGGAATCGGAAGTCTGAAGGATATAAAAGTCTTTCTAAGCGTAAGCAAGGAACTGGGAAGAAATGTTTTCGGTGAAGTCGGTTTGGTTAATTGGGCGGAAGTTAAGCCAAAGGGTGTTCGTGATAAGGCCTATTTAGTTTTAAAGAAGGAGAACAAACCCAAACATTTTTCTGAAATAGCGAAACTTATAAACACAACCGCTTTTTCCGCCAGAAAAGCAAATACCCAAACCGTACATAACGAGTTAATTAAGGACTCCAGATTTGTTTTGGTCGGAAGGGGCATGTATGGTTTATCCGAGTGGGGTTATCGTCCCGGCACAGTTAAGGACGTATTAGTCGATATTCTTAAAGGTTCTGCAAAACCTGTGCCGAAAGCTGAACTGGTGGCTAAAGTTTTAGGTAGCCGAATGGTCAAAGAGAACACCATCCTTTTAAATCTCCAGGACTCTAAAGTTTTTTCAAAACGGGAGGACGGAAGTTACATGCTTAGGAAAGCATAAGTTTAAAGATCAAAGCGCAAAATGTAAAATTTCTGGCTTGTTAGTTTTGATTTTTTATTTTTGATATTTGATTTTGAGCGAACGCGAATGGATTCACTTCTTTTAATACTAAATAGCTTCAAGACGGTTTTTTCTCTCCTACTCTCCTTTTGGTGGGTTTATTTGCCGATATTGCTATTCTATATAGCTTATTTTTCTCTTCTAAACTATACAAGTCTTAAATACCGCCTTTCCCTCGAATGGGTTCTTTTGGAGGTTCTTATACCGAAAGAAGTCCGCAAAAGTCCGAAGGCGATGGAACAGGTATTTGCCGGTCTTCATGGCGTCTATGCCATTCCGGTGAGATGGCACCAAACAGTATTTAAGGGAAAAGTTCCTGATTGGTTCTCTTTTGAGATGGTTGGGAGAGCAGGAGAAACACATTTTTACATAAGAACTTTTTCTAAATACAGAAATCTAGTCGAATCTCAGATCTACGCCCAGTATCCGACGGCGGAGGTTATAGAGGCGGTTGATTATATAAATGACACGCCCCATTTTCTTCCGGATGATAAATACGACCTTTGGGGAGGAGAAATGATGCTTTCTAAACCCGATGCTTATCCTATAAGAACATATCCTGAGTTTGAAGAAAAATCATCCAGTCCCGAAGATGTTAAAAGAATTGACCCGATGGCTTCATTGTCGGAATTGTTCAGTACTCTTCATCCGGGAGAACAGATATGGATACAAATACTCGCCAGTCCCACCGGTGATGGCTGGATTAAGAAGGGCCAGCTTGAAATAGATAAAATTATGGGTAAAATCCCGTCGAAAAAAGGCGACTTTCTCTCGGACATGGTTTTCTCAATTGATAAAGCTATCAGCAGTATCGGATCCGATCCCGAGGCTATAGTAAAGAGAGAAGAGAAGAAAGAAAGAGTGGAGCTGAGTCCAGGCAAGCACGAAATATTAAAAGCGATTGAAAAAAGTTTTGATAAGCTGGGCTACGAAACCGGAATCAGGTTTCTTTACATCGGCCCCAAGGATGCTTTTCATCAGGCTCATGTGGCCGGAGTGGTCGGCGCTTTCAGGCAGTATTCATCTCAAAATCTTAATAGTTTTAAAATGAATAAATATACCCTGACTTTTGCCAGGGGCTTATTTAAGGCGTCAAAACTTTTAACAAAAAAAGTTGCCATATTTCAATCCTATAAAGAAAGAAAGTTGTATACTATGGGTTTTGTCCGCTACGCCCTTAATACCGAGGAGCTGGCAACTATTTACCATTTTCCTGATGTTGGAGTCAGATCCCCGTTATTACCGCGCGTTGAAGCCAAAAAGGGCGAACCTCCGACGGGGCTCCCGATTATGTAAATTAAAAATTAAATATCAGATATTAAAAGTATTTATTATTTTTTTATCTTTAGTACATATCTTTGATATTTAAGTTTTAATATTTAATTTAACATGAAGAACGATAACCAACTTGTAATTCTCGGTGAAACAAATTTCCGTAATCAGCGGTGGCGGTTTGGAATTAAGCAGGATGACCGAAGGCGCCATATGTATGTTGTCGGTTCAACCGGCATGGGGAAGTCAGAATTTCTTAAGAATATGGCGATTCAGGACATTGAAGCCGGCCGGGGCATTGCTTTTCTTGATCCGCACGGCGATCCGTCAAATGACCTTCTTGATTATATTCCGGAAGACAGAATAAAAGATGTCATCTATCTAGACCCTGGAGATTTATCTTACCCGATCGCCTTTAACGTTATGGAAAAGGTTGATTTCGAGTACCGGCACTTAGTTGCCTCCGGGCTTTTAGGGGTATTCAAAAAGATATTTGGTGTTGAAGTTTGGTCGGGGAGAATGGAGTATATTTTAAATAATACGATCCTAGCTCTGCTTGAATATCCTGACGCGACCTTATTGGGCATAAACAGGATGCTTTCCAATAAGGAATATAGAAAAAAAGTTGTCGACAATGTAAAAGATCCGATAGTCAAATCTTTCTGGGTTGATGAATTTGCCAAATATACCGAGAGATTTGCCGCTGAAGCTACACCTGCCATTCAAAATAAAATAGGTCAGTTCATATCAAATAATCTCATACGCAATATTATCGGCCAGACCAGCTCGACGATTGATATCAGAAAGATCATGGATGAAGGGAAGATATTGATTGTAAATCTTTCTCGGGGGAAAATAGGCGAAGATGCTTCCCGTTTGCTGGGCGCTCTCTTGGTTACCAAAATCCAATTGGCGGCTATGTCCCGGGTTGATATAGCCGAAAAAGACAGACGAGACTTCTATCTTTATGTTGATGAGTTTCAGCATTTTGCCACAGAATCATTCGCAAATATTTTATCTGAGGCTAGAAAATTTCATTTAAGTCTTGTCGTCGCCCATCAATATATAAAACAGATGGAGGAGCCGGTAAGAGACGCGGTTTTTGGCAATGTCGGAACTATAATCTCATTTAGGGTGGGGGCTGAGGACGGTGAATTCTTAGAGAAATGGTTTCAGCCGGATTTCATGATGAACGATATAGTGAATTTAGGGAAGTTCAATATTTATTTAAAGCTGATGATAGACGGCGTTTCTTCGAGAGGTTTTTCAGCTCAAACTATTCCGCCATTTCCAAAATTGGAGAAATCAAACAGAGAAAATGTAATTGAGCATTCAAGGAAGACGTATGCTAACCCAAGGGATATAGTCGAGAAAAATATTGCTGAATGGGCGGGAGTGATCGGCGAAATGCCGACTAAGTTTGCCGAAGCCCCTAAGTGGCAGCAGGCACCGAAGAAATCATTTTCAGCGGGAGGGCAGGACTTTTCTAGGCCCAGACCTCCGGCTTTTGAACGTCAAGCTCCTCAGAACTATCAGAGAGAGGAGAGGAGAGATTATCAAAGAGAAGAAAGACCAATGCGGCCCCCGATTGAACCTCCTCGTCAATATATGGTAGATAGGCCACCTCAACCTCCCCAGACTAATCAAGAGCCAAGACCTACAAGAGCTATTAACTGGGAGCCTTCCAGGCCGGTGCCGATTGAGCAAAAACTAGCTCCTGCTCCTTCTCTTGCTTCTACTCCCCCCCCCACCCCCACCCCACGTGCCGAACCTCAAAGGCCCAATTCTAATCCTGGGCCTTATCAGCCTCAACAGAGGTCTCAGTACATCAATCCTGTATCTCGTCCGACAACGTCATCGCATCATCAACCGGCTTTGGTACCTCGAGCGGAGCGTCCAGAGATGCCTCAATCGAGGCAGGGGATTTCTATGAGGGATGCTTTTAAACAGGGAGCGGTTAATTTTAGAGGGAAAAGGATAGAAGAAAGACCGCCTAAACCTAAAGTTGAAGTTAATTCGGATGAACTCAAAAAAGTTTTAGAAGAGGCGATGGGGAATAAGGATTAGGATAAAATTTTATTGAAATTTCTCTCCAGTCCTCGTCCGCGTCAACATCCTCTAACTAAATAAGGATTTA
>MGKQ01000024.1:0-5204 GCA_001795735.1 Candidatus Yanofskybacteria bacterium RIFCSPLOWO2_02_FULL_41_13 | reverse complement strand
CTGGCGGACTCGGCGCTCGACCTATGATTATTGAGTAAGTCCTTTTTAGTTTTCGGCTATCTCCTAGACTGCGGAAGGAGAATAAATTTCAATAAGATTTTACCCCAAGAAGTTATTTTTTGTTGTATAAGTATTCTAATCTGCCACTTGGCAGAATTTTTT
Source organism: Candidatus Yanofskybacteria bacterium RIFCSPLOWO2_02_FULL_41_13 (assembly GCA_001795735.1). GTDB lineage: Bacteria > Patescibacteriota > Minisyncoccia > 2-02-FULL-40-12 > GWA2-44-9 > 2-01-FULL-39-28. The sequence goes on along the minus strand of MGKQ01000024.1, from coordinate 5,042 downwards.
TATCTGCTCAATATGTTCACTTGCCGGAATTTTATTATGTGTTAACTTTGGAGTAAGTTTTTTAAAAAGAGGTGAAGAATGGTTGAAACTCCGGTTTCTGAGGCAAAGAAAGAGCTTTTAAGACAGCTTGATAAGGTATTCCTGGTAGATTCTAGGAGTAAGCAATTTTACGTAGATTATGCGATGAAGCTCAGCGATGAAGATGCTCTTGATATCGCCGCTGATTTGTTTATTGCCCTAAACGACAGGTCTGATCTGGCGGCTTCAAATAGCTTGCTTACAAGCTGTTTTAAGTGTTTAAGGGGTGAGGTCGGGACGGGAAAAGGGCCGATTCAAGAAAAAGATTATTCTTGAAGAAGTATAGGGGATGTCCGCTCAATAGTGAGCGGGCTTTATTTTTTCTTAAACTATGATAATTTATAGCTACGGTGCCAAATAAATTCTACAAAAAGTACATCAGGATTCCTCCCAGCGAGTCAATAGACATCAGGGACATAATGCCAATTCTCCATCATCCGCTTTTTCAGCGGTTGCTTCACATTTCCCAGCTGGGAACGACACTCAATGTTTTCCCCGGTGCCGTCCACAACCGATTCGAGCATGCCCTCGGCGTTTATGGTAAGACAAAAAAATTCTCAAAAATGATGGTTGAGGACGGATTTTTGACCCCCCATGAGGCAAAAAACGTATCTCTTTTCGGTCTGCTTCATGATGTAGGCCATGGGCCATTCTCGCATGTTATCGAGGAACTGACCCCCATAAGCGGAGATGAGCATGAGAATGGTTTAGTGGTTCTGGAATATTTAAAAAAAGAAATAAAAGCTTCCGGCGGTGATTACAATTTTATTAAAAAAATAGCTTCTCACGATAACCCGCTTTATCAAATTGTGATGGATAAAAACGTTGGCATGGACAAACTTGATTATCTTGAGCGGGATGTTTATCACACCGGATTTGGTCAGAGGCCCGATATCGAAAGTATTTTTAATTACCTCGTTTATACCAAGGGCCAGCTGGTTATAGATAAGAAATCTCTTGAAGCGGCTAAGCAAATGCAAAAATTATATATTTATATGTATAAGGAAGTTTATCTTCACAAATCCGCTCTCATCAGCCAGAGATTCATCCAAAAAATGATGACAATATTGATAAATCTTGAGAAAATGGATCCGGCTCAGTTATGGCAGATGAACGACAAGGAGCTGATGGCTTTGATTTATATCAGTAAAAACGAAGAGCTTCAGTTCCTCTATAATTCGTATAAAGACCGAAGTCTTCCCAGAACTGGTTTGGTTATCCGCTTAAAGGACCGAGAGTTTAAAGAGAGAATTGCCGGAAAAGAAATTAAAGTAGTGGGAGAAGACAAAGAATTTTTCCAGAAATTTATGGACCATGCTTCTCCCACAGATCTTGAAGATCTCGAATCTAAGATCGGCCTCTTGGTTAAGGTGCCGGCCTATAAAATAGTAATAGTTCCTACCCTCACTCCGTGGCGATTTGTCCCGCAGGATATTCTCTATCATGACAACGGCAAGATCTTGTCTCTCAAAGATACACAAAAAGAATATTTTGAAGCCTTAAATTATGAGATGAATGATTATATGGCTGTCAGAGTCTGCATTGTCGGTGATCGGGGTATAATATATAAAAACTCAAGTAAAATATATAAGCTGATAAAAGAAGAAACAAAATAAAAAAACAGCTTGCCAGGCAAGCTGTTTTTTTATAGTCTAATCTCATGTTCTTTTAAAGTCGGGGTTAGCATGGAAAGAAATATTGCTTTTGAGCTGGGAAGAATTTGTGAGCGTGCCGCTCTCGCCGTAGCGCCGTTCGTCGGTCGTGGTGACAGGCATGCCGCCGATAATGCGGCAACTCAAGCCATGCGTCAAGGTTTTGAAGACTTAAAGATTCGAGGAACAATTGTTATCGGTGAAGGGGAGCGTGACAAGGCTCCTATGCTTTATATCGGCGAAGAAGTCGGTTTAAGTGCCGAAAGGTTTTATCCGGAGATTATCGATGAAATAAATCCTATTTATGCTGATTTTTTTGAAGAGTCGAAATTAAAAATAGCCGTTGATCCTCTTGAGGGTACTAATCTGGTGGCTAATGGTTGGCCTGGTGCGATTACTGTCATAGCCGGAGTTGTCGAAGGCGAAGGCGATCTTCTCCATGCGCCGGATATTTATATGGAAAAAATTGCTGTCGGGGAAGAAGCTCGTGAATGTATCAAGCTTGGTCGGTCAGTAGAAGAAACTTTAAAGTTAGTTGAAGAGAATTTAAATAATATAGCCTGTGCCCTCAAGAAGCACGTAAAAGAGCTAACAGTAATGGTTTTGGAACGTCCAAGACATAACGATTTGGTGGCCAGAATCAGGGAGGTGGGTGCGCGGATCAGGTTTATTACCGATGGTGACGTTGCTGGTGCTCTTGCCACGGCAAAGCCTAATTCTGGGATTGATTGCCTGATGGGGATCGGAGCGGCTCCGGAAGGAGTTCTGGCGTCGGCTGCTATGAGGGCTCTTAGAGGACAAATTCTTGGCCGGTTGGTTTGTATAAAAGATGAAGACAGAGAGCGGGCTAAAATAATGGGTGTAGAAGATTTTGATCATATTTATACCAGCGAAGAAATGGCTCAAGGTGATGTTATGTTTGCCGCTACGGGTGTCACTGGAGGAGATTTCTTGAAAGGAGTTGTGTATGTTCCCGGTGGAGCCTTGACTAATACCGTATTGATGCGGTCAAAATCAAATACGATCCGCTGGCAGGAAGTATGGCATCGGTTCGATGATCCAGAGAAAGTTTATAATGAATAAAACCCTTTGTTAAGGGTTTTAGTTTTCTAAAAATTGCTTATCCGAAGCTTTTGAATGTGGTAGTAAAAAATCTCAAAGTGTCCGCCCTGTGGCAGGATGTTGGAACGGAATTAGAGCAAATTTGGATATAAAAAATCCGCCTCGACAAGAGGCGGTGTAGTTGAGCAGAGCCATTTTTATCCCAAGTAATAACCAACCAGAATGCCGGCGATGTATGCTGGCAAATCATATACCCAGCGACGCCAGCCCTGAATATTGAGTCCGATCAGAGAATTTACAACCCCACTTAAAATTGACCAAAGAACAACGATCGTCACCCACACGAAAACCTGATTCATGGCTACCCTCCTTTTTACGATAAGATGAATATATCACTCTTAAGGTATAATGTCAATATTTATTCTGACTTGACAATATTGACTATTCTTGTTAGTGTAAGTTCCAGCATCTTTATTCCTTGGGAGGTTCGATGAGTAATACTAGCAATAAGAAATTTGGCTGGTTCGCAATTTTCATTGTTTTATTTATCGGCTTCTCTCTTGGTGATGATTCAGACAAACATAAATCACAAGTCAGGTGGCTAAATTCTGAGATTGGTGAAAAGGATTCAGAAATTAAACAATTAAAGGAAGAAAATCAGAAATTAAAGATTGCGTGTCCAGAAGATAAAAAAGATGACCCCTACAATCCTTTTCGAGTTAGATAAGCACAAGAAATTGTGCTTTATTTTTTATTTTATACTGTCCCTGTTTCGAGCATACAAACTCTAATTTATTTCACATTGCCCCCTGCCATAAATTGAGTTTTGGTTATCCGCTGTAACCTGTGTAATGGCTGATAAATCAGACAAAATGAAAAGCACCCCGTTTAGGATGCCTTTCGAGTTTAGTATTTACTTATTATTTAACCTTTCTCTCAACAGATGTCAGTCGGGCATCTATTGATTCAACCTTAGTCTCAAGGCGACTAAATGCCTTTTTCGAGGGTATTTCTAAAACGACATCAAGGATAGTTTTTAGCGTGCCGTCCATTTTATCAAAGCGAGCATCCATGACATCAAAACGTTCATCAACTTTATCAAAACGTTCATCAACTTTTGCAAATTGTTCTGCTGTCATCCGTGCTAAGCCATCGATTGTCATTTTCTTCTTCATATTCTTAGTATAGAAAACTGGTTATTGATGTCAATATCTAATTTTCTAAAGTGTCCCCTCGCACGGTCTCGGGATTGCCAGGTTAAGGTATTATAAGGCTTTCTGAGTGGTTTTTCCAGAGCCCGATTCAGCCCGCTCGGTCAGGGTCAAAATGTTACACAATGTTACACTTTTCTAAGCTTTGGTGGTTGTAACGTTTCTAGTCATTAATTCAGATAAATCAACGGTTTTTTAGCCATTTTACCTCTGTAACATTTTAAAAATTAGACAGTTTGAGACACAAAACAGGGGTGTTTTGGATGTGTCCCATTTTGTGCCAGGCTTAAACTAAAACTATCAAAATACCTGAGCTTTTTAACAAAATGGGACGGATGGGACACAGAAAGGCACTGTCCCAAATGACACAAACTGCTGTCTTGTTTTGATTAAGTATCGAAAAGCACTGCAGAAACTCTGAATGGGGGTAAGCTACTAAGAAAATGAAAGAGTCCCACACTAGCGGGGTCGTGGGACCCTTTCATGTGGGACTAGAGATACGCCAGTGCCAGGGCATTGATGGTCAGGTGCATCGTGTTGTCCACGATGATCATCAACCATACGGCTAGGAACGGCGGCGTATCCTTGTGATAGCCGGTGCCGCTACAGTCAGCCCACGATTTCCACTCACTGGGCGGTGCCAAGAAGTGGTCTGCGTAGGCAACGTAACGGGACAGACGAAACCGATCAATCACGGCATGCGTTCCCACCATCACCATAGTCGCCGACAGCGAAGGGTGAATGACGAGAAGGAAGGGCAGGAAATAGACGCATGCATGCACGATGGCTGGGAGCCACCGCTTGGTTTTGTTGTTCGCCATCCACGAGGATTGGAGAACATAATCACCGAACAAATGGCACAACAGCTGCAATGGCATTTTGACCTCCTCTTTTTCCGATTCGAAACGACATCATAATTATACCATACTTTTATTAAAAACACAAGGTTTGGGATAGTACATTCAACCTGCAAGTGCAACACTAAAGGCTTCTAATGGGGTTAAATAGTTAAGTCTTTTTCTGGGTCTAGTATTAAGCT
>MGKQ01000023.1:43483-63694 GCA_001795735.1 Candidatus Yanofskybacteria bacterium RIFCSPLOWO2_02_FULL_41_13 | reverse complement strand
AGGAAACCCCGGACGCAGCGAAGCGGAGTCCGGGGAGGATGTCATTAATTACTCAAAACTATAAGATTGTGGATAGCTTGATTTGCCAAAGTTAATTTTCTGGTAAAATAGGCTTATGCAGAATCCATTTATAAAACTTACCGCGACGGAAGGAGAAGAGGAACCGTTGTTTGAAGATAAAAAGGTTATCGGTATCGGTCGAGAAACCAGAGATGGTGTTTTTGTCTGGTGGGAAAAATTTGATGACGGCAGTACTGGTCCGGAGAATGAAGACTTTAGCGTCAATGTCACTAATCCAGAAGATGCCAGAAGAAAGGTACTTGAACTATTGGACGAGAGAGGTCTTTCTGAAGAAGAATAAAAAGATCCCCATACGGGGATCTTTTTCATTGAGAGATTATTTTTTTGAATACCTCGGGGTGATTATGGGCAATATCGGATAATATCTTTCTGTCGAGTTCTATATTTGATTTTTTAAGCTGGTTAATAAACTTGCTGTAGCTTATACCATTTTTTCTGGCGGCGGCATTTATTTTAATCTGCCACAACCGGCGGAAGTCTCTTTTTTTCTTTTTTCTGTCGGCAAACTGGAATGACCAGGCATGAAGGGTTGCTTCTCTAGCCTGGCGGTATTTTGATTTTCTAGTCCACAAAAAACCCTTTGTATGTTTCAACAGTCGTTTGCGTCTGGCATTTGCTTGTACACCCCGCTTAACTCTGGTCATTATAACTTTTGTGCATGTCTAGCCTGATAAGAATCTTTAGGCGTGAAACATGCCCTTCGAGTTTGGTCAATTTCTTCGTTAAAATTTCCGTTTAATTCTCGCCGTAGTCATACTACGTCTCGAATCAATACTCGATTTTTCCTTGAACTTGGCACAAACACAGAAAGTTCTGTAACTTCTTAATTAATTAAATATTAAAGCTTTAACTTTGCGGATAAGCTCATGCGGAGCCAATATCGAACCGTGCTTGCGCTGGCCTTTTGTTCCGCTGTCTTTGGCGTTGAAATGATTTTGTCCCGGAGGGCGCTTTAAAATCTTGCCACTTCCGGTAATTTTTATTCTTTTCAAAAATGATTTATTTGTCTTTGTCATGTGTAGCTAACCGCTTAGCGGCTCTTAGGCAACTGCTTATCTTTTTTAATAAATATTATCCAGCCGAAGGGTGATCTTGAAACAGGGTGTTGAACTGCGTACGGCTCGCTTATCAGTTTAAGGAAATTATCCAGTTTATTTCTGCCTAAGTGAGCAAGAGCTTTCTCGCGACCGCGGAGAGTAAGCTCAATCTTTACCGGATGTCCGTCTTTCAAAAATTCGTCTATTTGCTCGGACTTAAACTTTAAGTCGTGTTCTCCGGTCTTAAATCCAACCCGGATTGTTTTAGTCTCATGATCTTTCTGCTTGATCTGGCCCTTCTCCTGCTTCTCTTTCCGATACATGTATTTACCATAATCCATGATTTTGGCAATGGGAGGCTTTGTCTGCGGGCTGACTTCCACCAGGTCAAGGCTCTTCTCTCTGGCCAGCCTTAAAGCTTCAAATATCGGTAGAATGCCAAGCTGATTGCCTCGGTCGTCAATTACCTGAACTTCGGGAATTCGTATTTGATTGTTTACTCTAAGTGATTTCTGCAATGTGGGATTATTCTAGCATAATTAATCAGAAATGAGAAGAGGTGATATAATGAGGCTATATTCAAACCTATTATGGCCATACAAAAATCAGGTAAAATTTGGCTTGACGGAGAGATAATCAATTGGGAAGAAGCGAAAGTTCATGTTTTAACTAATGCTCTTCACTATGGAAGTGGGGTTTTTGAGGGGATAAGATGTTATAAGACAGATAAAGGACCAACGATCTTTAGGCTGGAAGATCATATAGACCGATTTTACTATTCTGCCGGATGCTTAAGCATAGAGATACCTTTTTCAAAAAACGATATAAAAAAATCAATTACTACTCTTATTAAAATAAATAAGATCAACGAATGTTACATAAGACCTATCGCTTTTTGCGGTTATGGCAAGCTCGGTTTAGATGTGAGCGGTTCTAAGGTAAATACGGCGATTATTCTCTGGCCGTGGGGAGCTTATCTTGGAGGGATAGAGCTATCGGCCGTTGTTTCCAGCTACAGGCGGCTAAGTCCCAAGTCTGTTCCGATAGACGCCAAGATAAGCGGTTATTATGCGAACTCTATAATTGCAACGATGGAAGCAAAAAAACGAGGCGCCGATGAAGCGATACTCCTTGATGATAACGGTTATGTCGCTGAAGGAGCAGGAGAAAATATCTTTATTGTTGAAAACGGAAAGCTTTATACGCCGCCAAAGGGCGCTATTCTGCCGGGTATTACCAGGGATAGTGTTATGCGGATCGCCAAGAGAGAGGGGATAAAAGTTATTGAGAAAGATATTTCGGTCAGTAAGCTGAAAAATGCCGAAGAAGTTTTCTTTACCGGAACAGCGGTTGAGATTTGTCCAGTGGTTAAGATTGACGGTCAAAAAATCGGTAAAGGAAAAGTCGGACCGATATCGCTGAGAATAAAAGAGAAATATATCAGAATAACTAGGGGTAGAGATAAAAAATATAAAAAATGGCTCACCTATGTCTAATCCTTGGGATATAAAAAAAGAAGATTTTCCGGTAAGCGGATTATTGTCCGATAAAATTAAATTTGTTTTGGGCTATGCCATTCTCGCGCCATCAACTCATAACAGCCAGCCATGGCTATTTAAAATTGATTCTAACTCGTGCAAAATTTATTACGACCCTAAATTAAAGTTACCTCAAGCTGATCCGAAAGGCAGAGATTTGTATATCAGTCTTGGCTGTATGGCAGAAAATATAATGATCGCCTCAAATTATTTCGGAATTTTTAAGGAGTTAAAGTTGATTTTTGAAGGTACTCTTGCGGTGGAGATAGTATTCCGGGAAAACGGCGAGAGGAATTCAGATTTGGAATATCTTTTAGATACCATCCCGAGAAGAGTCAACGTCAGAGGAGTATTTGAGGATAAAACACTTCCGGATGATATCGGGATAGAACTGTTATCTCTAAATAAAGATCAGAGAATCAGAATACGCTTCGTCGATGATAAAGAAAAAATTAGTAAAATAGCATCTTTGACGGCAGAAGGTTTGAGAATGGCTCATGGCCGGCCGATTTTTCGTCAAGAAATGTCAAAATGGATGACCAGCAGTTTATCTTCAAGGAAAGATGGTCTGCCCGGATATTCATTGCGGATGCCGTTTCTTCTTTCATTTATAATCCCGGTGCTGGTTAAGTTTTTTGATCTAAGTCTGCTTCTGGCCAAGTTAAATCGGATAAGTGTGTCCTCGGCTCCTCTTATTTGCTTCATTGAATCAGAAAAATCATCTCCGGAGATATGGTTTGAAACCGGCAGATTGGCGGAAAGATTAATGCTTCATCTTCAGTCGAAAGAAATCATGACGTCTATCTTCGTCGCCTCAATCGAGATAGGGGATCTGTATAAAAAAGTTCAGGAAGTAATAGGCAACGATCTTATCCCTCAATTTCTATTCTGTGTCGGATACATGAATCAGATTCAGGGGCACAGTCCTCGGCATAAGGTTGAAAAAAAAATAATCGCATGAAACCAACATTAATAAAACCAGACAACCAAGAACAGACGAAACTTTTAACAAGAATTAAAAAGTCGGCTTTTATTGTCGATGAAATAAAAGAACAGATCAAAGAGCTGGAATTGGTTAAAAATCCTAAGCTCTTAATCCAATCTAATAACCTAAAGCTCAGTAACCTAGAGCCTAGCGGCCTAAAATCTCCTACTATCTGGGTTTACTATCCGTGGCGGAATATGTTAGTTCATTGTCTGAATAAAAAAGACTTTATATATGTAAGAACTTCAAGGAATCATAATTTGATAACTGAAGACGAGCAGAATAAATTTGAAAAATTTAAAGTTGGAATTGCCGGGTTGAATGTCGGGAATCCAGGCGCGGTGTGCTTGGCGTTAGAGGGGGACATAAAGATGAAGCTTGCCGATAATGACGTTCTCTCGCTTTCAAATTTAAACCGCTTCCGGGCGGGTTTACCGGACTTGGGTCTTAACAAAGCAGTTCTCACGGCCAGGCAGATATACGAAATAAATCCTTTTGCCGAGCTGGAGGTTTTTGATAAAGGATTGAGCGAGGACAATTTAGAAAAATTTCTTTTAAAACCCAAAATAGATATTCTCGTTGAAGAGATGGATAATCTGCCCCTCAAGATAAAGATAAGAGAACTGGCCAGAAAAAACGGCATTCCAGTGGTGATGGTAACCGGCAATAGTGAAAATGTTATAGTTGACATAGAGAGGTTTGATCTGAGTCCGAGATTGCCGCTAATGAGCGGATATCTAAAAAAGGAGGTAATTGAAAGCGTCAAAGCCGGTCCGAAGTCTTTCAATGAAAAGATAAAATTAGCCAGAGATTTTATGGGAGTTAGATATCTTCATCCACGCCTAGTAGAATCATTCAGGCTGGTTGGTTCAAAACTAGCCGGAATTCCGCAGATTGCCGAATCATCTTTTTTGCGGGGGGCAGCTATTTGTCATTTTGTAAGGCGAATTGCCCAAAAAGACAGTATTAAATCAGGCAGGTATTATTTGGAGCCGGATAAAATCCGCTAAATAAGCTCATGGATTTAGATTACAAATCTTTTAGAACAAGTCTTTCCGAAGAGGATGAAAACTTTTGGATAAAAGAGGGAGAAAGAATGGCTCTGGGTATTTTCTATTCAGCTTCAAAAAGAGTGCCGGCCTATAAGGATTTTTTACTAAAAAACAAAGTAAAACCCGACAAGATTAAAAGTATTTCCGACTTTAAGCTTATCCCGGTAATAGATAAAGAGAACTACCTGCAGGCTTATCCGTTTGCCGAGCTGTGCTGGGACGGAAATCCTGGGAAAATGGATATGTTTTCTTTAAGCTCAGGTTCTACCGGTGAGCCGATGTTCTGGCCACGGGGGAAAGAGCAGGAAGAAGAAACAGCTTTGGTGCATGAACTTTTTTTGGTGGACTCTTTTGAGATAGATAGATATTCAACCTTGCTGATTGTTTCTTTTGCCATGGGGATGTGGGTTGCCGGCACCCTGACTCACCGAGCTACTCAAAGCATCGCAGAACGGTATCAAATGACCGTTGTTACCCCCGGAATAAATAAATCAGATGTCTTAGGAATCATAACCAGTATAGGAGGGAATTATAACCAAATTATTATTGCCGGCTATCCGCCTTTTGTAAAAGATATTGTTGATGAAGGAGAAGCAATCGGCTTGAATTGGAAGAAGTACAGGATAAAGTTTCTTTTTGCGGCTGAAGCATTCAGTGAAAACTGGCGCGATTACCTTTACAAAAAAGTAGGAACAGCCGATATTCTCAAAGGATCACTGAATATATACGGGACGGCCGATGCCTTGATACTGGGACATGAAACCCCGCTTTCTATACTAGCCAGAAGAATAGCAAATAAACGCCAGGATATTTATAAAACCATGTTCTCTTCGGAAGAAAGAATTCCGACTCTTATTCAGTATAATCCGGCCTTAAGATACTTTGAGCAGATCGGGCAAAATTTAATCTTTACGGCTTCAAGCGGGATACCCTTGATTCGATACAGCATAGGGGATAGCGGAGGTCTAGTAAGCTGGTTAGAAATGGAAGGTTTATTCAGTAAGTATAAACTAAATTTAATTAAAGAAGCTAAAAATCAAAAAATATCAATTTGGCGGCTCCCTTTCTTGTATGTTTTTGGGAGAGATAATTTTACGGCAACTCTCTACGGAGTAAATATTTACCCGGAAACAGTACGTGAGAGCTTAAGTTTGGAAGGAGTTAATGATCATGTCAGTGGCAAATTCACCATGTTAACTAAGAATGATGGGAATTTTAACCAATATCTGGAAGTTAATGTTGAGTTAAAAAACGTGACAAGCGCTGATCGGATTTACTTGAAGAACAAGGTAAAAAAAGATTTAGTCGGGATGTTAAGATCAAAAAATAATGAGTATAATGAGTTATATAAATCTCTTGGCAAAAAGGCCGAGCCGGAGGTGAGGCTATGCAGTTATGGAGATAAGAGGTTTTTCGGTGAAGGAATAAAACAAAAATGGACTACCCGTCTTCGCTAAAGCTTTGGTGGACAGGTCGGCGGGTGCTCATTTTTATAGATATTCACTTCGTTCATATATAAAAATGGCACAAGATTTAGCCTATACCCTGATAGCAAGTTTCGGAATATTTTTCATGGGAATAGTTGTTTATTTCCACGATCGTACAAGCGTTACTAACCGCTTGTTCTTTTTGATGAGCTTATCTACGGTTTTCTGGTCGCTGGCTAATTATTTTTCGCTGAATACAAGCCCCGAAGCGCTTCTCTTCTGGGTCAGACTTGTTCTTTTCTTTGCCGCTCCTCATGCGGTGATATTCCTTCTTTTTGTATATAATTTCCCGAATAGAAACCTTTTTATAAGCAAGTATTTGTTTGGAGTCATTCTTGTTGTATTAGCCGCAACGATGTGGGCTACGGTTTCTCCGTTCGTATTCTCCAGCTTGGACATTGTTCAAGATAGGGCGATACCGATCGTCGGGTCTCTTATGCCATTGTTTGCCCTTGTTGTCTTAGGATCTCTCGTTTTCGGGCTTATACTGATAATAAAAAAATACAAAGAAGCTAAAGACTTAGAGCGTACACAGTGGAAATATATGCTTGTCGGTGTTTCTCTAAGCTATGCTCTGTTGATCGTCACCAATTTTCTTTTTGTGGTTATTTTCGGAAGCACATATTTTACAAAGTTTGGACCCCTGTTTATGCTGCCGGCTGTTTTCGGAATGGGCTACGCGATACTAAGACACAATCTGTTGAATGTGAAAGCGATTGCAACCGAGATACTAACTTTTGCAATACTATCAATCTCTCTTTTTGAGGTTCTGAGGGCTGATAGCTTATGGGAGCTGATTCTTCGCATCGGGTTATTCGGCTTGTTCTTCTTATTCGGTGTTTTTCTTATCAGGAGCGTTATTGGCGAGGTTAAGCAGAGAGAGGAGCTTGAAGTCTTAACAAAACAGCTAGAAGGTGCCAACGAGAAGCTAAAAGAGCTGGATCACTTAAAATCAGAATTTTTATCATTCGCCTCTCATCAGATAAAAGCCCCTATTGCCGCCATCAAGGGCTTTGCCACTCTTATTTACGACGGAACATACGGCGAGGCTCCGGTTAAAATTGCAGAGGCGGCCCACAAGATAAAGGATTCGGCTGACAGGATGACTCAGTTGGTAAGCGATTTCTTAAACGTGAGAAAAATAGAAGAAGGAAAGATGGAGTATAAATTTGAAAAGATAGATGCCGTTAAATTAGTAAAAGATATTTTTGAAGAGTTGAAACCATTGGCTCAAAATAAGAAACTAGATTTTAGTTTTGAGGCAGTTACTCAGGAAAGCTGGATAAACGTTGATGTTCAGAATATCCGGCAGGTTTTTCAGAATTTAATTGAAAACTCGATTAAATACACTGATAGCGGATTTGTGAAGGTTAAGTCTGAATCAAGGGAGGGTAATTTTATTTTCTCTGTTTTTGATTCCGGTCACGGAATATCAAAAGAATTACTGCCTCACTTGTTTGAGGAATTTAAGAGAGATATCAAGGAAAGACAGATTGAGGGTACGGGCTTAGGCTTGTTCATCGCTCATGGCATTGTGGAGGGCCACAAGGGCAGAATCTGGGCAGAGTCGGAGGGCTCAGGAAAGGGGAGTACGTTCTACGTAGAACTCCCGCTCGCTTAGCCAATCCCCGCTATTTCTATTTTTCAACACCTTCGCAACATCAATAAACTTTTCGATATTTATTCATTTTTCAGACACAAAATTGGGTCCCGCTCGTCGGTCCTATCGGACATATTGATAATAAGAATTACCAATACCAGATAAGACTCACTCCCAATTCTTTGTCTTCTGAAAAACTTTCATAAATATCTCGAGTTTATTATGAAGTTGCTCAAACGGTTTCAAAGTAGAAATGGCGGAGATTGCCGGTCTTCACTTATTTTAAAGAGATATGGGGAGTTCGATATCTTTTTTATTTAGGTTTTGGAACGAATTTCTACTTATCATAACACGAGAAAGTTATAGTAATCTCCGCTTTTATAGTACTTGTGAGTTTATTCACGGCATGATATGAATATGCTAGATTTCTGAATTTTGTGGGGTAATTATGCCGGAACAAGGTAGGGAGAAAAAAGTAAGCGTTCAAGAGGTTTGCGCTACTCTTTGTGAGTACTGCGCCAAAGGAAATAAACCGGAACGTATATCGGGATACTCTGGCTATACGCATCGCTGGGCACTAAATTGGGAGGATAAAGCATATTGTAAGGCCACACCTATCTTAATAAGGTTTGCCGACTAAATGTCGGCTTTTTAATTTTTATTTCCACGCTCAGTATCAGGTAATTTGGGGCCTATGATATAATACTGTCATGAATAATCGAGAACTATTCAGGGGAGCTGCTTGGTATTACGCAAAATACCGTCGTGGTTACCCCGATGCCTTTTTTAAACATATAATAAAATCATTCAACCTGGACAAAACATTTAGGGTACTTGATTTAGGTACTGGAACGGGGCAAATTGCTATTCCTCTCGCTCGGTATGTTAGGGAAGTAGTTGCGGTTGACCCTGAGCAGGAGATGCTTGACGAAGGTAGGTCTCAGGCAGAAAAGAGTGGCATTAAAAATATAAGCTGGCTGTTAAGTAGAGCCGAAGACATTACGAAAGAGCTAGGAGCTTTTCGTCTAACAACCATGGGAGCGTCTTTTCATTGGATGGAGCAGGATAAGGTTCTTGAAAAAGTATTTGAAATTACGGAAGAGGGTGGAGGTATAGCCATAATATCCAACAACTCACCAGTCCTTACTGACAAGGGAGACGATAGATATAAAACTGTCGTTGCCGAAACAATAAAGAAGTATTTGGGAGAAAAAAGGCGCGCTGGCAACTCTTTTTATCAAGAACCCAAAGAAAGATTTGAGGTTATTATACAACGCTCAAAGTTTCAAGGATTTGAAATATTTAGTAATAAGTATCAGCAAAGATGGACCACGGATGAGATTATTGGATTTCTTAGCTCAACATCCTATGCTTCCAGAAGATTATTTGGAGAACGTATTGATGAATTTGAGAAAGAGCTTAGAGATAAACTCCTTAAACTTAATCCATCAGGCTTTTTTACTGAAACAGTGGTAAGCGAGGCATATCTCGCATGGAAGTAGAGTGTTGATATTTTTTGAGTAGAGCTTGTAGGCTCAGTAGAATAGAAGCCTGCTGTTAAAAATACTTTAATACTCCTTGTAGAACGTGGAAAGGCCTGAGAACATCGAAGCGGCTGATAACTCCAAGAATTTTCTTGTCTGCATCAATTACGGGAATCGGGTTAACCCGATGGTGTTCTCTGAATATTTTGATTACTTCATCATAGGGAACATCGGGTGCGAGACAGAGGGGTTCTTTGTTCATTATGTCCATTACTTTAAGTTCAAGTATCTCTTCCTGAAAATGAGCCTCCTCTTTCTTAAATTGAGGCAGGTTGCGCAGAATAACCTGTAAAGTCGGCAAATGAACGGCCGAAGTTTTGTTTATAAGGTCGTACTCGGTGACGATACCTACAACGCGGTTCTCGTTATCTACTACCGGCACGCCGTCAAAGTTGTGTTCAGCCAGAATCTTGGCGACTTCAAGAAGGGGAGTCTCGGGATGAACAGCCACTACTTCCTTAGTCATTATATCTTTAGAGAATATTTTCCCATCTTCTGTTTTCTTCATTTATGCGACATGCGATTCTTAAATATAAGAAGAATCAGTCAGAGTTATTTTTATTATATCCCAAAATATTTAACGGACGCAAAACGTCAAAACGACTAATAATACCGACAACTTCATTCTCGTCATTGATTATAGGAATTGGGTTAACCCGGTGATGAGCCCTGAATGTTTCTATCACTTCATCGAAGGTTGCACTATCTTTGAGGGTTAGCGGTTCCGGGTTCATAACATCCTGAACGGTTAATTTGGAAATGGCCCTTCTTTCAACATTGTCAATGCTTTTGTCGGGATATATATCGCTTAATATTTTCTGAAGAAAGGAGGCGTTTAAACTGGACGTTTTAGTAATCAGGTCGTATTCGGTAATTATTCCGATAAGATGATTAGAATCGTCTATTACCGGCAGACCGGCAAAGTTATGTTCGGTTATTATTTTAGCGGCATCGGTTATAAGGGTTTCTGGGGAAACATAAAAAACCTTTGTGGTCATTATATCTTTAACCAGAACTTTTTTTATTTCATGATTAGACACTGAGTAGTTTGCTAAGAATTTAAGTACTGATTTTACGGTCAAGAACTTAGCTTAATCCAATTATCATTATAACAGAATGATTGATTATGTGTAAAACTCGATTCTCCCCAGGCCCCTATTATGTTATTATGTCTAATATATGGCTGATAACAAAAAGCTCATTTTAATCGTAGACGATGATGAGAATCTCCGGGAGATATTATCGGTTAAGTTACAAAAACTTGGATTTTCCGTAGATCAAGCTAAGGATGGCCCTAGCGGTGTTAAGAAAGCTAAAGAAATAAAGCCCGACTTAGTTTTATTGGACGTAAACATGCCCGGCATGAGCGGTATTCAGGTTCTATCGAGAATTAAACAAGATCCGGAAACTAAGGAGTTGAAGGTGCTTTTTCTTACTAATTTTGGCGAAGCTCAGGAGGAGAACTCATGGGTGGATGATAAATTTGCCAAAGACGCGGGAGCTCTCGGCCACGTTAAAAAAACCGACGATTTGGAAAAGATTGTTGCCAGAATACAGCAGGAACTTTCTCAGGGCATAACCTCGAAACCTTGATTTAAAAACTGAAATGGTTCTGAAACCATCTTAATATCCGTATGGCTCTAAAACAGAGAACAAACCTAGGGAAGATACTGGTTGTCGAAGACAACATTTTTATGGCCGAACTCTTAGCCGAGAAGATCTCTAATGTCGGTTATGAGGTGATAACGGTTTATGATGGGAAAGAGGCACTGGAAAAAATTTCCAAAGAAAAACTAACCCTGATTTTATTGGACATGCCTCTTCACGGGGATATTGATGGTTTTCAATTATTGAACCAGGTACGCAAGTCTCACGACAAGGTTTCTCTCCCAGTAGTTGTTCTTTTTAACCTTGATCAGCCGGAAGCAATATCAGAAAGCCTTAAGAAGGGAGCTAACTACTATCTAGTTAAGGCTCTGGCCAATACCGAAGAAATTGTTTCTAAAATAGAAGAAATTTTAAAAAGTAAGAACAGGGAGATACCAATTGAAAAAATACCGGAACTGCCTAAGGTTAAAACGGAAGCGCCCAAAAAACCTGAAGATAAAAAAGCTATGGCGCCTGCCGAAAAAATCACAGTCAATCTTGAAGCACCCAAGAGGCTGAAAGAGAAAATAGATAAGATGCTGACTCTACCCGAAGAAGAGATCTCAATTATAGCCTTAGTGGATACGATGATGGAATATGCTTTTCTTGCTAGAGCATCAGATATTCATCTTGAGCCGACCGAGAATAAGTTAATTGCCCGTCTCAGAATAGATGGAATTCTTCACGACCTGTTTAACTTTCCAAAAGGAATTCAGTCAGGAGTTATTACCAGAATTAAAGTTCTTGGCGGAATGAGAACCGATGAACATCAGGCGGCTCAAGACGGACGTTTTCGAATTGCTATTGCCAATCCTCTGCGCCAGTTTGATGTCAGGGTCTCCATTATCCCAACTTACTTTGGAGAGAATTCCGTTCTTAGGCTGTTAGCCGAGCAAACCAAGATAGCTACGATTGACGACCTTGCTTTTACTAACGTAGACAGATCAAAGATTAAAAGAGCGGTTGAGCGGCCTCATGGCATGATTCTAGCGACCGGTCCTACCGGTTCAGGAAAAACGACAACGCTGTATACGATATTGAAAGAAGTAAACACCAGGGAAGTTTCAGTTATTACAATTGAGGATCCGGTAGAGTACTCGCTTGAGGGCATAGACCAGATTCAGGTTAATACCCGAACCGGCCTTACTTTTGCTGCCGGTCTTCGATCCATTCTCCGCCAGGACCCGAATGTTATCATGGTCGGCGAGATTCGTGACCAGGAGACTGCTTCCATTGCTGTTAATGCGGCTCTGACGGGGCATAAACTTTTATCGACTCTCCATACCACCGACTCGGCAACGACTTTGCCGCGGCTTTTGGACATGGGCATTGAGCCTTTTTTAGTTGCCTCAACGGTAAATATTGCCATAGGTCAACGTTTAGTCAGGATGATTTGTCCTCACTGTAAGATTAAAAAGCGATTAACCGATGCTGAGCTTGAAAACCTAAAAGAACATCTTCGGCCGGAATTAGTTGATAATCACAGAGACTTTTACTATGGCAAAGGCTGTCAGGAGTGCGGCGATAGCGGTTATTACGACCGAATGGGTTTGTATGAAGTTCTGGAAATAAATGATTTTATCAGAGAAGCAATTATGAGAAGGGCCGATGCCAGTGAGATTAAGAAGATAGCCGTCAAAAATGGTATGGTCCCTATTCTTGAAGACGGATTCAAAAAAGCAGTTGCCGGCCTGACCACGATAGAAGAAATATTAAGAGTTGTGAACGAGTGATCCCAATTTAAAATTGAAAGTTTTTTCTACAAATTTATTCTTCCGCCTCTCGACTAAAGATAAAATGCTTTTTGCGCGGAATCTTGAGGTGATGGTTCGTTCCGGAATGCAGATTCTGCAGAGTCTGGAAATTTTAAAAAAACAATCTAAGTCTCGCGCGTTTGTAAAGATCTTGGATCAGCTGATTTTTGATGTAAAAAACGGCCACTTTTTGGCCGCCGGTCTCGAAAGGTATAAAAATGTTTTTGGAGAATTCTTCATTAATCTTATCCGAGTCGGAGAGGCGTCCGGTACTTTAAGCGAGAATCTCAAGTATTTATCAGATGAGCTTAAGAAGAAGGAAGAGCTTCAAAAAAAAATAAAGGGAGCGATGGCTTATCCGATGATTATTATGTTTGCCACGGTTGGCATCACCTCAATAATGATATTTGTTATTTTTCCGAAGATTCTTCCGGTTTTAACCAGTATTAATGTCGAGCTTCCCTTGGTAACCAGAATATTTATTGCCGCCTCAGAATTTTTCATAAAATACGGATATCTGGTTGGATTAGGAGTGGTCGGTTTAATAGTAGGGGTAGTGTTGTTATTAAGGGTGCCTAAAGTAAAATTTGCTTGGCACAAGGTTCTAATTTCTATTCCGGTCGTCGGAGATATGGTGCGGTCAATCAATATAATAAGCTTTGCCAGGACTATTGGACTGCTTTTAAGAGCCGGAATTAAAATAGTTGAGGCCTTAGAGATTACAGCCAATACGCTGGGTAATTTAGTTTATAAGAAGGAAATACTGAGAGTGGCAGACGGAGTAAAAAGGGGAGACCCGATGTCTAAATATTTTATGGAGAATACCAAACTTTTTCCTCCGATATTTTCCCAGATGGTGGTGGTGGGAGAGAATACCGGTAAGCTCGATGAATCTATTCTTTTTCTGGCCGATTTTTATGAATCTGAGCTTGATGAGTCGACAAAAACTCTTTCAAACTTTCTCGAACCGATAATGCTCTTGGTTATGGGAATGATCGTTGCCTTTGTGGCCTTAGCTATAATTACGCCGATATATAAAATAACTCAAACCCTCGGGGGATAAGATAAATTTCTATAAATTTCAACAAATTTCTATAAATTTCTTGTGAAATAAATAGAAATACCCAGAAAATTAGTAGAAATTAATTGATTGAATAATCGCGGGTTCACACTTATTGAGACCTTAATCGCCATTACTATACTGGCTATTGTTTCAACGGCTATTTATTTTTCGTATTCCAATGTTCTGGAAATTTTCTCCGCTTCTTATCTGAACCTTACTGCCCTGTCTCTGCTTGATAGCGAGCTTGAGCTTATAAGGAATATGCCATATACCGATGTCGGAGTTCAGGGCGGTGTTCCTGCCGGAGTTATTGCGGCGGCAAAAAATATAAATTACAGCAATATAGACTTTGTCGTCAAAACTGCGATACGGAATATTGATGATTCTTTTGACGGTACGCAAGGAGGCAGTCCCAACGATACTGCCCCGGCTGATTATAAACTCGTTGAATTAGAGATAACCTGTCCGACTTGTCCCAGATTTATTCCAGCAAGAGCAACTACAACTGTGGCACCACAAGGACTTGAGACAGTGACTAATAACGGAACTTTAATCATCAGAGCGATTGATGCTTCCGGACAGCCGGTGGTCGAGGCTAGTGTTTTGGTAATAAATAATTCGATTAGCCCGGCGATAAATATAAATGATGTAACCGATTCATCGGGATTTTTTAAAATTATAGATACGCCTCCGAGCTCTGCCGGTTATGCCGTCACTGTTTCTAAAAGTGGCTATTCAACGGATAGAAACTACCGGCCCGGCGATCCTCTTAATCCGAATCCGTTAAAACCGTATGCAACTGTTGTTGCGGAGCAGATTACCCAGACTAGTTTTATAATTGATCGAGTTAGCGTTCTTAACGTCAAAACCCAGGATAAATTTTGCGTTGGCATCGGTAATATCGGTTTTCTTCAAACCGGCCAGAAATTAATCGGCACTAATCCTGATGTTTTTAAATACTCCCTTGTTCACACTACTGACTCAACTGGCAACAAAACGGTTGGTAATCTTGAATTTGACGCTTATGATTTTAAGAACCAATCGGCCGTTAATGAGATCAGCGGCTTTTCGCCGATGACTCCAATAGCCGTTGACCCCGACGGAACTTATGGCCTGACCTGGCTGATAGAGCCTAAGAGTCCGTCAGCGATAACGGTTACGGTTGTGGATCAGAATGACCAGCCTATTAATGATGCTAAGGTAACTCTGACCAAAACTGGATTTTCAGACGAGAAATATACCGGCAGAAAATTTGTCGTCTATACCGATTGGTCAGGCGGAAATTTTGATTCGAAAAGCATAAACATCGAAGAGGCCGATCCGGCGGGGGAGCTAAGAATTAAGGATTTGGGCGGAGGTAAGTATGCTTCAATGAGCGATGAGTGGCTGGTCTCAAAAACACTTGATTTCGGCACATCCGATGTTGATTTTTATAATCTTATTTTTAATCCGACAAGCCAGCCGGCTCAAACGAGCCTGAAAATCCAGATCGCTACCAACAACGACAACAGTACTTGGAATTTTGTAGGACCGGATGGCACATCGAATACTTACTACACGATAAACGGTATTCAAATCTATCAGGGTCATAATGATAAGAGATATCTTCGGTATAAGATTGTCTTAAGAACTGATGATGAAAATGTTACGCCAAGTTTTCAGGATTTAGCCTTAGACTTTAATTCTTCGTGTGTTCCCGAAGGCCAGTCATATTTTAGTGGCCTTAATCAGGGAACTTATAAAATAAAAATAGAGAAGGCTGGATACCAAACATTTAATGACAATTCAGTCGGTATTAATGCAAATTGGATAGATTATCGGGCGGTATTAAGCCCATAAGTACATAAGCATATAAGCTGGTAAGTAATTAGCTTTCCAGCTCGTCAGCTTACTAGTTTATTAGCTTGAGCAAAGGTTTTACACTACTTGAAATTCTTATATCCATGGCTATATTAACCGGCGTTGTTTTTGCCATAAGCTCATTCGGTCTCGATGCTTTCGATTTTGGAATTTTTCTCGGCGAGAATCTGACTGCTCAGCAGGAGATTCAGCTTACTTTAAAAAGTATGACTTCTGAAGTCAGGGCGATGACTCAGTCTGTAAGCGGATCTTATCCGATCGAATCAGCTTCTCAAAATTCAATTACTTTTTATAGCGATATTGATGGAAATGGCCTGTCAGAGAAAATTCGATACTATCTTCAGGGCAATACTTTTTATAAAGGCACGATAGAAGCAAGCGGGAATCCGTTAATTTATGATATTGCTAATGAAAAAGTTTCGGAAATGATCCATAATATCTATGCGCCAGCCGGGAATATTTTTTCTTATTATGATGGAGACTATTCTGGTACCGAGCCGGAGCTACCGTTTCCAGTCAATATCCCCGAAATTAGGCTTGTCGAAATCAGTATTACGGTAGATTCAAATCCGGTTAATCCCACTTCCCGAATTAATTTTTCAACGTCAGTTAATATGAGAAATCTATGATAGAAAAATCAAAAATCAAAAATCAAAAATCAAAATTAGAATATCAGAGAGGGCAGTTGTCGTTGGCGGTTTTACTTTTCAGCGCTTTAGCCATTATCATAATGGGCGGGTTTATAATCTGGGCTGATTCGCAGTTGAGATTTGCCGCCAGAAGCAATGACCAGTCTTTGGCTTTTAAAATTGCCGAAGCCGGAGTCGAATATTATCGCTGGCATTTAGCTCATGATCCGCTTGATTTTCAAGACGGAACCGGCCAGCCCGGGCCTTATACCCATAATTATCAAGACAAGGACGGAAATACCATTGGCCAGTTCATTCTTGACATTGAACCTCCGCCCCTTGGTTCGACTACCGTAGTAATAACTTCAACCGGAAAAATTTCAGCTAATTCGGGTATAGAAAAAATAATTCGAGTCAGGCTCGGCAGCACTTCTCTGGTTAAATATGCAGCCGTATCGAATACGGATATATATTTTCCGCCAGGGACAGAAGTTTTTGGCCCCATTCACTCTAACGGCGGAATTCATTTTGACGGGATTGCTCATAACATTGTCACAAGCGCCAGAGTCACATATAACGATCCCGAGCATTCAGGGAATGAAGAATTTGGAGTTCATACCCACATTGCTCCAGTTGATCCGTTGGCTCCAGGAACCAATCCTCCTTGGCCGTCCGGAACAGTGCCTGACAGGCCAGATGTCTTTATGGCTGGCCGAGAGTTTCCTGTTCCAGCGGTTGATTTTAACGGACTAACCGCAGATATTGCTACTCTCAAAGCGAAGTCTCAATCGGGCGGAATATATTTTGGTCCGGCTGGTGGCGGATTCGAAGGTTATCACATAACCTTTAAAACAAATAGCACATTTGATTTATTTAAAGTTAAAAAGTTAGTTAATATGCCAAATGGATGCATTAATGTCTTGGGTCAGCAAGATTGGGGAAGTTGGAGTATTGATCAGGAGCAATTTATTCAAAATTATCCCGTACCATCTAACGGAGTTATTTTTGTAGAAGATCATGTCTGGGTAAACGGGCAAATTGACGGCAACGGCTCTCGTATTACCATAGCTGCCGGTTTACTTCCGGAGAATCCATCTAAGCTAAAAGATATTATTGTAAATAACGATCTCCTTTACTCAAACTATGACGGAACTGATGCTATAGGCTTGATTGCTCAAGGTGATTTCAGCGTCGGTTGGGTTAGTGAAGACAATCTTAGGATAGATGCGGCTATTGTTTCACAAAATAGGCGCATAGGCAGAAATTACTACCGCCCGCCTGATGGAAACCAGCCTCGTTGTTCTCCTCACCATACCAAAAGCGTAATAACGATGTATGGCATTATTGCCTCCTACGATGAGTATGGTATGTCGTATACTGACGGCTCTGGCTATCAGCAGAGAAACATAATTTACGACCAGAATCTTCTGTTTAATCCTCCGCCGGAGTTTCCATCGGGGTCTCAATACGAGGTATTGTCATGGGAGGAGGTTAAGTGATTGTGGACAAATTGATTTTTTGGCCGTGGTATAATAGAAGTTGTAAAAGGTCGATTATTTGCCCGAAAGCGCTTGGGCGAATAAAATAGATATTTAAACGTTTATAAATTTAAGCTTAGATTTAAAATGAAAAAATACAATAAACAGGGCGGTTTTACCCTTATCGAAATTTTAGTCGTTATCGGTATTATCGCTATTCTGGCGGCGGTTGTCATTATCGCTATTAACCCGGCCAGACAGTTCGCTCAGGCCAGAGACTCCCAGAGGTCATCCAATGTTAACGCCATCTTGAATGCCGTCTGGCAGAGGATGGTTGATAACAAGGGAGTTTGGAGCGTTGACTGCGGTCTCGGTGTAGGCAATGATGTTACTTTGCCAGTCGCTGCTACCCAAATCGGTACAGCAGCTGGTAATATTAATCTAGCGGCTTGCATTGTTCCGACATATCTGCCTTCAATGGTTTGGGATCCGACAACTGGATCCGCAACTGCTACAGGCTATACTGTAGCTCGACCTGCATCAGGACGTGTTACAATAGAAGCCCCTGATACAGAGATTGCAACTCCAGATATTTCAGTTACTCGATAAGGATTAAAATTCTTAATCATAACCCCGCCCTCTAAGCTTGTGATTCTTGGCCTTGTACCGGGAATGATAGGCATAGAGGGCGGGGTTTATGATACAATTAGAGCATGAGAAGATTACGCTTCTTTGCTCTAAGTATACTGTTGGTCGCGGTTCCTGTTTTGGTTCATGCCCACGGGGATAAATATCTGGAGTTTAATCCCGACAGCTCATCGTCGCTGAAAGTTTCTGATGTCGCCGCTCCCTCCCAGATTTTTCTTGCTCAAAATGATTTTTTGGGAGGTTTTGATTTTTTTATAGCCAACCCCGATTCAAGTGGAACGGCTACGTTTTCTTTCATTAACGAGCAGGGGATAGTTATAGCAACAAGAACCGTTACTATTCCAACCATAGCCCTGACTTCGGATGGTACAAGATTTCACATTGATTTTAATTCTCAGCTTCCGGTTCTGGCTGACAGTAAATATTCAATCAAAGTAACAAGTTCAATGTCCGATCTGAGGCTTTATTATAGCGACCGGGTTCAGATAGTTTCTCATAATGCCCCCGCTGTCTCGCCATATACTATGGGTGTAGGGATGCTTGGAAGCGAAGAGCAAATTTTCAGTTTTAAGTATGCTCTTTATGAGGGTATTGAAGCTTCAGCTCCGATAATCTCAAATCTTGCCTGGTCAGTTATTACTCCGACAGAAATGAGGATAGGTTTTAATACAAATGAAGCCGTAGATTTTAAATTAGAGTATGGAGTCGGGAGCTATAGTCAGGTTATTGATTTTTCGGGCGGTTATAAATTCTGTGTCGAAGGAGTACTTACATGTAATATAGAAATTTCTGTTTCTCCGGATACAACCTATCAATACAGACTGACAGCCAAGGATTCTTGGGGTAATCAAAGCCAGATTGTTGGAACTTTTACTTCAGGCCAGACTCAAACTCCAACGCCAACGCCTCCGCCGACAGATAATCCACCGGTGATATCTAATTTGCGAATTGTTGATGTGGCAAATGATTCAGTCAGCGTTGCTTGGACGACTAATGAAATATCTAACTCCAGACTACTCATGGTGTATGGCGGATTTATTTCTGTTACTGCAGTCTCAGACCCTACATTTGAGCTTGAGCATTACCTTGAGATAGGCGGCGGACTTAGCGGCAGTACGCCATATTTGGCAGAAGTTACATCAATTGATCTTGGGAATAATCAAGCGGAGGCAAGTATTAGTTTTACAACACTGGGTGGTCAGCCAAGTCCTTCGCCGACTCCCTCGCCTACTGTCTCGGGATCTCCGACTCCATCGCCCACATCTTCACCGGCTCCTTCGGCAAGCTCAGGACCTTCGCCTACAGCTTCGGCAACAAGTTCACCGCAAGCAAGCCCTGAGCCTTCAATTAGTACATCTCCTTCGAGCTCGGGTGACGGTTCAGACATGCAAATAACATGGAGCCCGCCGTCTGGCGGAGAGCCAAGCGACGGTTATCGGGTGGATGTTTTTGATAAAGATGGAAATCTTGTAAAAACAGTTTACGCTCCCGCCGGTTCTCACGAGGCCGAGGTCACTGATCTGGCAGAAGGGGAATATACCACTATTATTTATCAAAATGATGAGGGAGTTTTTAAAAAAGTCGCCCGACCCAAAACATTTAAGGCGGGAGACGATACATTTATGCGGAGGTTACTAGCTCTATGGCCATATTTACTATTGGCTTTTGGATCGTTGGTCGGTTTTCTAATCTGGAGAAAGGTAAAAGGCAATTCTTCCCAAACTCTACGGTCTTCGGTATCGTAACCAACTAGTATAAAGTAGGGGGACTAAGTCGCCAGAACGAGTAAGAGATTATTACCTTCTCGG
>MGKQ01000023.1:36702-43474 GCA_001795735.1 Candidatus Yanofskybacteria bacterium RIFCSPLOWO2_02_FULL_41_13 | reverse complement strand
GCGAACGTGTCCCGAAAGGTGGTAATTTCTTGCGAGTATAGTTCTTGAGCGCTCGATTTTTATGAATGTAAAAATACTATACGAAGACAATCATCTGATCGCTGTCTACAAACCGGCGGGTATTTTGGTTCAGGCAGGGGACAGAAAAAGCCCCAACCTGCTAGATGAGGTCAGAAAATATCTTAAAGAAAAATATAAAAAGCCGGGAAATGTTTTTGTGGGACTGGTTCATCGGCTGGACAAGTCTGTCTCTGGGATAGTAGTTTTTGCCAAAACTTCTAAAGGAGCTTCAAGACTGTCAGAACAGTTTCGAAATAGAAAGGTAGTAAAAGTATACTACGCTCTTGTTGAGGGCAGGCTTGAGGGTGCCGGTTCTCTAGTACATTTTATAAAAAAAGATAAAGAAGAGTTAATTGCTAAAATATCGGAAGAGGAAAAAGAAGAGTATCAAAGATCGGAGCTTTCCTATAAGTCCATGCGGCATACTGCTAGCTACACACTACTTTCTATTTTTTTAAAGACAGGAAGGTTTAACCAGATAAGAGCCCAGTTTGCTCATATCGGCCATCCGATAGCGGGGGATACTCTTTATGGCGCGAAAAAAAGAATGCCTGATGGGTCAATAGGATTATGCGCAAATGAAATTACTTTTAAAACCGCTACCGGTGACGAAATAAAGACTATAAAAATAGATTATCCGAAAGAGTGGGTAATGTATCTATCTGGTTAGGGTAATAAGGTGCGGAGATGGTCATAAATTAAAAATCCCGACAAGCGGGATTTTTAATTTATGATGTGGAAGCGGGGGTATTGAAACCCCGTCCAATATTCAATCAAAATTTATTCTACAAGTTTAGCTAATTTTTTATTGCTTAGCTTCAAAATCAGCAAAAGTGCTAAGCCAGCATTCTATGAATTTTCTGCACCCAGACGAGAACACACCAAAATGCCTAAATGCAGTATCTCGCTAATGGCGCTCTTTTCAGATAGCGAGCATCTCTGAAAGAACGGGCCGCTCACAAAGTAAGCGAGCCAAGGAACTTAAGCGAAAGCTAAAGCTCCTGAATAATTGTTTTTGGCAATTATAATTTTGGATAATGTTTTAGGTAGTGATATCCATCTACCACCTGCATAAATTTTAATAAGAACATTGTCGAAGCCTTACGCTCCCATTTATATATTATAACAAATCTGTCAGCTTTTGTAAATTATCTATAGTTCTATTCCTCTTTGCTTTAATCTGGCAACATCTTTTTTCTTGATAGTCTCCCGCTTGTCATATTTCTTCTTTCCTCTGGCGATACCAACGAGAAGCTTTATCAGGCCCTTTTTGTCGTAGAGCTTGAGTGGTACCAAAGTTAAGCCACTGGATTGGGATGTGCCGATAAGTTTTGAAATTTCAGATCTGGATAATAAAAGTTTTCTGGAACGTTGAGGGTCGTAACTCTTAGGAGTATTAACTGCTTGGTAGGGGGATATAACCGCTCCGATAAGGAACGCTTCTTCGTTCAGTATTCTTACATAGGAACCTTTTATCGAGACCTTGCCAGTTTTTATCGATTTAACTTCGTGTCCGAGCAACACAATCCCAGCCTCAATCGTCTCAAGGATTTCATAATCGAAACCAGCTTTTGGATTATTCGCATATTCTGCCATTTTTGCCTATAAGCGCAGCGAATAGCTGCAAAAATGAGCATCTCGCCGAAGCTTTAGCGAAGGCGGACAGCTCATATCGCTATGATAGCCTGTTTTTTACAATTGATGAAGATTCCACGAATCTCTACTCGTTTTTCGACCTACTTTCTTTCTTCGGACAAATAATCAAATTAATCTCAATTTAGTTAACAAAATTGGGTCCCGCTCGTCAGTCCTTCGGACTTATTGATAGGAATCAATATAAGATAAGACTCACTCCCAATTTATGTTGAGTAACTAAGTTATCGATTAATTTGATTATTGTGTTCTCCTCGAAAAAAGACGGTCTGCAAAATGAGTAGAGATTCGCTCCATATTTAACTGCAAGCGAGCATTGCCCCTTTCGTTTCGAATCCTTTCAGCTTTCAGATAAAAGCTCAGAGACTATACCCTAGGGAGGAAACACGCAGACCCAGCCGGCTTGGTTCTTCGGCTGGGTCGAGTACTTAAGATTCAGTCGGCCGCTGGAGCCGACTGAATGTGGTCCGAGTCTGGGTATAGTCTCTGAGCGCCCTATTTTCTTTCTACTAACTTAGTCTTGAGATTGAGAGTTTCGCTTTTGCGGAGGACGGTCATGGTTATCTCGTCACCGACTGTGCATTTTTGAACCATATCCTGAAGATCTTTCTCTTCAGTGAGATTCTCGCCATTTAGAGCAGTGATGATGTCATTTTCTAAAATGCCGGCCTTATGAGCAGGAGAATCGGGAACAACGGCGACAGAACCGGGGATATGATCTCTGACGACTAATGCTCCGTAATCAACAGGAAGGGAGTATTTACCCTTTAGCTCATTATTAAGCATAACGTACTGAAGACCGATGAACGGCTTGATAATTCGGCCATGCTTGATGATGTCCTCAAGATCCTGTTTAGCCCAGTTAATCGGGATAGAGAAGCCGATATTTTGGGCGCCGTAGATGATAGCCGTATTAATACCAACAACTTCTCCGTTGAGGTCTATGAGCGGTCCGCCGGAGTTTCCTTGGTTGATGGCTACATCTGTTTGAAGAACTCCCCGAAGATGCTCCATTTGACCTCCTGAGCCAAGAGAAGCAGATATTTTTCTGGATAAACCGGAGATGATACCTTTTGATACTGTATTTGAAAAAAGTCCCAAGGCGTTGCCGATAGCCAAAACTGTTTGCCCGAGCTCTAGCTTAGAAGAGTTACCGAGTCTTACCGTCGGAAGTCCGGTGGCGTTAATTTTTAGAACAGCAATGTCATTTATAGGATCACGGGATACAACTTTTCCGGGGTATTCTTTAAGATTGGTGGTAATGACAGTATATTCGGAATCAGGATCAAAGACGACATGCTTATTGGTAAGAATAAGGCCGTCCGGGTGGACGATAAATCCGGAACCTCCACCGACTTTAACTTTTTCAGTTTGGCCGTCTGCTTCTCCGAACATAAAGGGACTCATAAAAGGAGCGCCGTAGAGGCTCTTAATTTTAGGCATATGTTTTGATATAACTATACTGACGACTGACGGAGCAACCTTTTTGACCGAGTCGATAGGTAACTTATCGTAATCCTTTAAATCCATGAAATTAATTTAAAGTTTAAAAATCAAAATTAAAAACGACAGTGCAAAATTTAAAATTAACTAAATCTTGTAACCTTGCATTTTAAACTGTCATTCTATGCTTTGATATTTACATTTTAATCTACCTACATTATGAGGCTTTCTCGACAATTTTTCAATAGATCGACTTTATCCGTTGCCCGGGACCTACTGGGTATGTATTTGTGCCGGCGAGTAAACGGCAGAATAGTGAAAGTTAAAATAACTGAAACCGAGGCTTATTGCGGAACGAAGGATAAGGCTTGCCATGCCTCCAAGGGCCTTACTCCGAGAACTAAAATAATGTTCGGTCCGCCAGGGCACACCTATGTTTATATGATTTATGGGATGTATCATTGTTTGAATGTGGTAACAGAAAAAGAGGGGAATCCATCGGCGGTCCTTGTCAGAACAGTAGAAATTCCAAATCCCAAATTACAAATTACAAATAAATTTCAAAATCTAAATTACAAATCCAAGACTTCTAATAATTTGGAGCTTGGTACTTATAATTTGGCGCTTAAGCTAGATGGTCCGGGTAAGTTATGCAGGTATCTAAAGATAGACGAAAAACTCAATGGAGTTGATATTATAAAAAGCAAAGAGTTATGGATCGAGGAGGGTAAAAAAGAACAGGTTAAAGTAAAAAGGGGAAAGAGAATCGGCATCGACTATGCCGGCAGTTATAAAAACAAGCTCTGGCGTTTCTGGATTTGACATATTGTATTCCTTTGTTAAATTAGCACCACCAGCAGTTCGTTTAAAAAGGCAATATATGGGGCGAGTTGATAAGGCGGAAGCAGTCAGGCTAGAGTTACCACCTCGACGCATTATAAGGATGGATTTAATTGAAGAAAAATTTAAAAAGCTTGAAGATAGGGGTATTCTTTATCTTGACTCTGCGATTGACGAGGGGATGTCTTCGGTAGTTTCCATGACCTTATTTAAGCTACATATGGATTTGGATAAGGACCAAGTCATTTGGATAATGTTAAATTCTCCTGGTGGACGAGTTGATCAGGGTTTTGCCGTGTATGACACGATAAAAGCTCTTACTTCAAATGGTCGGAAGATTAATATTCTCTGTATGGGTTGTGTAGCCTCAATGGCTACTTGTATCCTTCAAGCTGGTACAGAGAGACTATCATTACCAAATACGCAATTTTTGATTCACGAGATTAGTCAATTTATATATGACAACGAAAAGGTCAGTGAGAGTGAAGAGCGTGTTACCGAAAGTAAGCGTATAAATCAGATAGTTATGTCTCTTATAGCCAAGCGGATCGGTATGTCAACCGAGAAATTAATAGCAACCTCCAAAAAGAAAGATTATTGGTTAGATGCCAAGTCTGCTCTTAAATTTGGTGATAATGGTCTTATCGACAAGGTAACTACGATAATGCCATTTTAAGTAATCACAACGGCTCAAAGCCGTTTTTATTTGGTAAATTTTAATGTATATTATAGTAAATGGTCAAAAACCTTCTGAAGAAGATAATATCGAATGAATATAATACTGATTTTGATATTCTGACTCCCCCCGATCCAAAAATGGGGGATTATTCTGTTAACCTTGCTTTTATATTGGCCAAGAAGGAGAAAAAGAATCCGAAAGAGCTAAGCGAAGAACTTGCGGCAAAATTTTCCAAGAGTAACGAACTCAGCCGATACTTTGGCAAAATAGAGGCTGTCGGAGGATTCGTTAATTTTTATATTTCCAACGACTTTTTAAGAAGCCAGCTCCTAAAAATACTTGAACAAGGCGAGAATTTTGGCTCGGGCGAGAAAAAAAATTATAAGATTAATCTGGAGTTTGTTTCAGCCAATCCGACCGGGCCTCTAACCGTTCATAATGTCAGAGCGGCGCCCTACGGCGATGCTCTAGCCAGTATACTTAAAAAATCCGGTTACGATGTGACAAAAGAGTACTATATCAATGACGCCGGAAACCAGGTAAGACTTCTTGGAGAATCAGTCGCTCGCCGATACTTGCGCCTAAAGGGCAAGACGATAGATTTTCCGGATAATTTGTATCAGGGAGAATATATAATCGACATAGCCAAGGAAGTAGAAAAAGATGGATTAGTTGATCAAATTGAGAACTTCGACGAATTAGTCTTGGTTTGCAAAGATTATGCTCTTAAAAAGCTAACCTCATTAATTATAGGATCATTAAAAAGGTTAGGAGTGGAATTTGATGTTTGGTTCTCGGAAGAGAAACTTTATGAGACAGGAGAAGCAGAAACAACCCTCAGAATATTAGACAAAGGAAAACATGTTTATGAAAAAGATGGAGCAAAATGGCTTAAAATAGATAACAGCGGAGAGCGTGACGCAGTCCTTGTCAAAAGCGACGGGGCATACTCGTACCTGATGGGTGATATTGCCTATACTCGGAATAAATTCATGAGAGGATTTAACAAGGCAGTAAATATCTGGGGTGCGGATCATCACGGCGATGTGCTGAGACTTATGACCGGGGTCAAGTTTCTTAATTACGAAGACGAGGCGCTTGATGTTCTTCTTCATCAGCTCATATCCATTAAAGTCGGGGGTGAAACGAAGAGAATGTCAAAAAGAAAAGGGGAGCTTGTTATTTTCGATGAATTATTAGAAGAAGTGGGCGGAGATGTTATCAGGTTCTTTTTTCTGATGAAAGACCTCAATACCCATATGGAATTTGATATTGATTTAGCCAAGAAACAGTCAAATAAAAATCCGGTTTATTATGTTCAGTATGCATTTGCCAGATTGAATAGCATACTTGCAAAGAGCAAAGAGCAAAGAGCAAAGAGCAAAAATTTCGAGAATTTGGAGTTATTAAAGGAAAAAGAGGAGTTTTTGCTGATGAGAAGTCTTGTTAAATTCCCCGAGTTGGTAGAAGAAATTTCTAAAAACTATCAGGTTCATCATTTGGCTCAATATTCTTTTTCTCTGGCATCCGTTTTTCATAATTTTTATGAGAAGCACAAAGTAATTCAGGATGATAAAAACCTCGAACGGGCGAGGCTTGAGTTGTGTCGCGCTACAGCTACTATTCTAAAAACCACCCTGAGCTTAATGGGAATTTCGGCGCCAGAGAGAATGGATGGCAAAGAGAGCGAAGGCGCCTAGCATATCCAGCAAAAGATCCGTCATTGTATCGGCAAGGTCTCCCATAAAATAAGCGTCTATTCCAAAATATTTTCTCGTCGGCTCTACTAATGTTTGGTTGGCTATAAATTCGCTAAACTCCCAGACCACTCCTATAAAAACCGTTGCTCCTGCGATAATAAGGATATTTTTTAATTTGTTGCCGGATATCAGATGATCTTTAAGATAAGCGGTCATTAGTATTGCTACAAAGAAGCCTCCTAAAAAATGCTGGATAGTATCAAACCAGTCCCATCTCAAATACCAGCTATAATAAAGACTACCCATGTTTGTCATAAATAACAGGAATAGTGCGATAAGTGCTTTTTTCATGAGCTTAAATTTAGCATTTTTAACAAATTTTTTCAATTGAATTCGG
>MGKQ01000023.1:0-36692 GCA_001795735.1 Candidatus Yanofskybacteria bacterium RIFCSPLOWO2_02_FULL_41_13 | reverse complement strand
AATCTCTGGCTCTTCGACTGGCTCAGGGTAAAAAACGCTTTGTGTTTTTTGAGGGTCCGCCAACGGCAAACGGTAGGCCCGGCATTCACCATTTCTTAGGTCGGGCATTTAAAGATCTGTTCTGCCGCTATAAAGTAATGCGGGGTTTTTTTGTTTTGCGTAAAGCCGGCTGGGATACCCATGGATTACCCGTAGAGATTGAGATAGAAAAAGAGCTCGGGTTTAAAAATAAGAAAGATATCGAGGACTATGGTATTGGCAAGTTTAATAAAAAAGCCAAAGAAAGCGTTTGGAAGTATAAAAGCGAATGGGAAGAAATGACCAGAAAAATGGGCTTTTGGCTTGACCTGAAAAATCCATATATAACTTATCAGAATGACTATATAGAGAGCCTTTGGCACATTATTCAGCAGATTTGGAAAAAGAAACTCCTCTATCTTGCCCATAAAGTCGTGCCGTTCTGCACTCGCTGCGGAACATCTCTGTCGTCTCATGAAGTGGCACAAGGATACAAAACAATTACGGACAGATCCGTAATTGTTAAATTTCCAATTTCTCCCGATTCGCTTTCGCGAATCGCGGATCCTCGATTGCGAAGCAATCGGGACAATTTCCAATTTCCAAACAAATTTCAAGTTCCAAAAAATTCAAAATTATACATACTTGCTTGGACTACTACGCCTTGGACTCTTCCTGGAAACGTAGCTTTAGCTGTAGGGAAAGATATCGATTATGTCCTAGCGGAAGTTGGGGCGGAGTATTTTATAGTCGCAAAGGACTTAGTTGAAAAAGTTTTTGGGGGCGCTACAAGCTACAAGCTACAAGCTACAAGCTACAAGGGTTCTGACCTTGTCGGTTTAGAATATGAACCCCTTTTCGGCATAAAAGAGCTTAAATCAAGAAACTCATATAAAGTTTATGACGCTGATTTTGTTTCTACTGAGGAAGGTACAGGCGTCGTTCATACGGCAGTTATGTATGGTGAAGATGATTATAATTTGGGTACTAAGCTTGAATTGCCTAAATTTCACACTGTTGATGAGCTGGGTAAATTTGTCGGCGTGAGCAAGGAATTGGACGGGAAATATGTAAAGAGTAAGGAGGCAGAAAATTTAATAATTAGACAATTAGAAATTAGAAATTTATTGCTCAAAGTCAAAGACTTTGAGCATGACTATCCCTTTTGCTGGCGGTGCGATTCTCCTCTTCTGTACTATGCTAAAAGCTCCTGGTTTATTAAAATGTCGGCAGTCAAGGATGATCTTTTGAAGAATAATCAGAAGATTAATTGGTTTCCGGAGCATATAAAAGAAGGAAGATTCGGTCAGTGGCTTAAAGAAGGGAAGGATTGGGCTTTTTCGCGTGAGCGTTACTGGGGGACGCCGCTTCCGATATGGAAGTGTCAAAAATGTGACAGCTATAAAGTTATCGGTTCTGTTGCTGAAATGGAAAAATTCAGCACCGTAGCTTCAGCTAAGAAAAATAACTACTATATTCTTCGGCATAGCCATACCAGCAGAGATGAGAAGGAGAAGATGATTATCAGTTCCGAGTTGAAGTTAGATAAATATCACTTGACCCCGGAGGGAAGGAAACAGATAGAAAAAAATGCCGAACTGATTAAGAATAATCACGGCATAGATCTTATTTACAGCTCGCCCTTTATTCGGACTACTGAGACGGCAGAGATCGTAGCCAAATTACTCCACCTTAAAATTCATAAAGACGATAAGCTCGGTGAAATTTATCATGGTGGCTGTGATGGAAAACCCCACAGTTCTTGTCCGATGAAAGATACCAGAAAGGACTTTGAGGATAAGGTTCACGAGACGGGAGAGAGCTGGAATGATGTAAGAAGAAGAATGTTTGACTTTATGAGTGATATGGAAGGGAAGTATTCTGGCAAGAATATTCTTATAGTCAGCCATGGCGATCCGCTTTGGCTTTTAAACGGTATTGCGGCCGGAGCTAGAGCTGATGAGTTTATGGAAGACACTGATGGTAAAAAATATGCTTACGCGGGTCTCGGATACTTTTCTAAGTTATTATGGAAGCGTATTCCTAGAAATGAATACGGAGAATTGGATTTACACCGCCCTTTTATAGACGATGTTTATCTTAAATGTTCAGATTGCGGCGCTTCAATGAAAAAAATACTGGACCTGATAGATGTCTGGTTTGATTCCGGAGCAATGCCTTTTGCCCAATGGCACTGGCCTTTTAAAGATCAAAAATCAAAGAGCAAAGAGCAAAAATTAGAAACAGAAAATAGCGGGAAGATGTTTAAAGAGCAGTTTCCGGCAGATTTTATTGTTGAAGGAATCGATCAAACAAGAGGGTGGTTTTACACAATGCTTGCCGTCTCGACCTTATTAGGCAAGGGAACTCCATATAAAAATGTCATGTCCCTGGGGCACGTTCTTGATGAGAAGAGTAAAAAAATGTCTAAATCAAAAGGCAATGTTGTCTCACCCTTTGAGGTAATGGATAAAGTCGGAGCCGATGCGGCCAGATGGTATTTCTATACGATTAATCAGCCGGGGGAATATAAAAATTTTGTGCTAAAAGATGTCGAAGGAAAGCTGAAAGGATTTATTTTTACTCTGCAGAATTGTGTCAGGTTCTATGAATTGTATCGTGCTGAGGGCGATACAATTCACCCTGAGCTTACCGAAGAGTCACATTTATTGGATAAGTGGGTAGTATCTAAATTAAACGGCCTTATAGCTGAAGTCTCTGATGCTTTAGATAAATATGATCCGACAACGGCGGCAAGAGCAATTGAGAAATTTACGGTGGAGGATTTATCCAACTGGTGGCTTAGGCGCTCACGAAAAAGAAAAGAAGCGATGGGCCTCCTGAGATTTCTACTCATAGAATTATCTAAGGTCATATCTCCATTTACTCCATTTATTGCGGAGGATATATACCGGAGATTAAATCAAAAATCAAATATCAAAAATCAAAATGAGTCAGAGTCCATACATTTAGCTGATTGGCCGAAATCAGATAAAAAGTTAGTTAATAAAAAATTGGAGGAGGAAATGGAAGAGGTAAGGAGTGTCGTTGCATCCGGGTTGGCCCTGAGAAAAGAGAAACAGATGAAGGTCAGACAGCCATTAGCGAAGCTAACGCTTCTTCAAATCCCAAATCCCAAATCCCAAATCCCAAGTGAACTACTAGATCTAGTAAAAGAAGAACTAAATATTAAAGAAATCGCATACAGCAGTAAACAAGAGCAAAAAGTTATGTTAGACATAGAGCTTAGTCAGGTCTTGATAAACGAGGGTTATGCCAGAGAACTAATTCGCCAGATTCAAGACATGAGAAAAGAGGCTAAGTATAAGTTGAATGAGAAAATATTTGGTCAATGGCATTCGGATGACGGGGAGTTGTCTTCCGCTATCCATGAATGGGCGGATGAGATAAAGAAGGATGCTTTGCTCAAAGAATTTGTTTCTGGTCCGGCAGGAAAAAGGGCATACAACGTAGAGAAAGAATTCGAGGTATCACCAGGAAAAAAGATTTGGGTGGGAGTTAGAAAATAAAGCTTTCACTAATTACCTTTCGGGACGCGCTCGTCTTCCTCCAGCGGGAAGACTCACTCGATCGTCGCCGGATTTTGTCAAGGAGAGATCTTTGACAAACCAATCAATCCGGCGACTAGATGGTCCCGAAAGGTAATCAGTTGCGCTTTATTTTCTGACGCTTTATTTAATGACCATGGAAAAGCATAAATTATTTGAAGTTAATCAGAACGCTATAATTCAGAATGTTGATGGAGATATTTTAATACTGAAAAAAGGTAATAAGTGGATGTTGCCTGGTGGAAGATTAGAGAATAGCGAAACTTGGCTGGAGGGGTTACGGCGTGAGGTTAGAGAAGAAACTGGCATTCAGAACTTTTCAGTTGAAGAGATAGCGAATGTGACTGTAAGCGAGAGCGGAAAAACCTACATAGTAACTTTTGCTTGTAAAATTGAAGGTAGCCAAGAAATAAAATTAAGCGACGAACACCAAGACTACGCCTGGATAAAAGGGGAAGACCTAAGTCAATACGAATTTTCCCACGACAAAATCAAAGACCTTGTCCGTCAGCATATATAAATGCCTAAGCGAGTTTATATAATTCATGGTTGGGGCGGTAATCCCGGTGAGGGATGGCTAGTTTGGCTT
The DNA here is from genome assembly GCA_001795735.1 of Candidatus Yanofskybacteria bacterium RIFCSPLOWO2_02_FULL_41_13. Lineage (GTDB taxonomy): Bacteria > Patescibacteriota > Minisyncoccia > 2-02-FULL-40-12 > GWA2-44-9 > 2-01-FULL-39-28. The sequence goes on along the minus strand of MGKQ01000023.1, from coordinate 32,516 downwards.
AAGAATAATTTAGAGGGTAGCGGTTTTAAAGTCTTTACTCCAAATATGCCAGATACGGACAATCCAAGAATAAGTACTTGGACCTCACATCTTGATAAAATAGTTGGTACCGCTGATAAAAATACCTATTTTATCGGGCACAGTATAGGATGTCAGACAATCATGAGGTATCTGGAACAGCTTCCCAGCGATCAAAAGGCTGGAGGCGCTATATTTGTGGCTGGATGGTTTAACCTGACAGACGATACTTGGGATGAAAATTATACTAAAGAAATTGCTGATGAGTGGATAAATACGCGGATTGATTTTAATAAGATCAAGCAGCACACGCATAAGTTCGTACTTATTAACTCGGACAATGATCCGTATGTCCCGATAAGTGACGCCGAATTATTTAAAAACAACTTAGGGGCGAAAATTATTTTTGAAAGAGGCAAGGGTCATATTTCCGGGGAGGATGGGGTTATAGAGCTCCCGATTGCTCTTGAGGAATTACTAAAGATGGCAGGAAAAAATTAAGTTTACTTTCCGTATCGTTTTTGATAACCGTTGCGAAAGGGTTAGGTATAAATAATAGCTTACCTTAAACCGACAGAAAAGCTCAAGGCGAAGGTTCACTGGAGGAACTTCCAGGGAATCGCCTCCGAAACTGACTGAAAGGAATTTCGGAAGGCCTTCCGGAGGCGATTCTAGAGGCGGCTAAAGCACGCCTCCAAGAAACTTCGCCTGAAAGGTTTTAAGCCATTATTTATCTAACCCGAAGCTCAGGTTGAGAAAATGATGAGGAAAGTAGACTACGTAACAATGCGTACACTGGCGATTATTTTAAAAAAACAGGCGACTAATGAATATGACCAACTGGTTACTTGTTATACTCAAGAGTTCGGCAAACTAACCGCAGTGGCCAAGAGTGTCTTAAAGCCGAACTCGATTCAGGCGATGCACTTGGATGTTTTTAATTTAGTTGATTTCGAATTGATAAGCGGAAGAGGCACTCCTATAATTACCGGCGCTCAGGCCGAAAATTCATATACAAACATCAAAAGTGATCTAAGCTGTTTAGCGGTAGTCTATTTATTTGCGGAGATAATTGATAAACTGGCCTTTGAGTATCAGAAGGATGAAGGAATGTGGAATTTTTTGGTTTCATTGCCGGACCATTTTAACCAAGGGCGGCCCTTGGTAGATATTCGTCGCATACTGCCGGATAAACAGCTTGAGCTTCTAAATATTCTAGGTTATGCTCCTAACCTTAAGGAATGCGTTTTTTGCCAGAAGACAGAACTTATTGCCTATAATGTTCAGGCCAGAGGCGGAGTTTGTAAAGACTGTTTTCTTGCCGGGCGAGGGGGAATAGTGGCAAAAGGAAATGACCTTATGTCCACATCTGTCCTAAATAGCATTTTCGAATCTTTAATCGAGCGCAAACTCTACTCATTAAACTTATCGGATTTTATGCTAAGATAAGCATATAAGCCGATAAGCACATAAGCTGATAAGCCTTAGAGCTTACGCACTTATGAGCTTATGGGCTTACGCGCTATTTTGACCACTAGGGTCTTAAAATATCTCGTTTTGCTGGCCTTTGCCCTGCTAATAGTGGCGATATCGTCCTTCTGGTTCAGCGGGCCTTCTTTTAGTGAAAAGAATGTTGTTTTTGAAATTGACGGACCGACACAGGTTTCGTCGGGAGAGGAAGTCGTATTTAAACTTAAATATGAGAACAAAACAAGGAGCACTCTTTATGATCTGGATTTCGTTTTCTACTACCCGGAAGGCTCAACAGTTTTAATTGATGGCAGGCCGGAAAAAGATCATGTAGAAGATTTTAAGATAGATGAACTTACTGCCGGAGAAAAGGGAGAAAGAGAGTTCAGCGCTTTTTTGATAGGCGAAAGGGGGAATATCAAGGTTACCAAAGCCATACTTACTTTCAGGTCGGGCAATCTGAGGTCGTCTTTTGAAAAAAGTATTTCCCTGTCAACCACTATTGTAACTACACCGATTTCTTTAACCTTGGCAGCTCCGCCAAGCGTCGTATCAGATTCGCCTATTCAGTATGTGCTTGATTATAGAAATGAATCTGATGAAGATGCCCAAGATTTGATAATGGAATTTGATTACCCGGATGGGTTCAGTCCTAAAAGTTATAGCATTAATCCTGAATCAGGAAACAACAAATGGACGGTCAAAACATTGAAAGTAGCCAGCGGGGGCAGAATAACCGTTGATGGCGTTCTGAGCGGGAAAGAAGGAGAGAATAAAGTTATCTCGACGGTGTTAAAAAGAAAAGTCGGAGGCCAATATGTTGACTATCAAAAAGTTTCTGCGGTAACGGTAATATCAAATCCGATTTTAGGCTTGGTAATTTCGGTTAACAAAGTTTCAGACTATTCAGCTTCACTGGGCGATCGGCTGAATTACACGGTAGATTATAGCAATGACTCTAACCTCACTCTCTCGGGCATGAACCTGTCGGTTAAACTTGAAGGAGACATGTTTGATTTTTCCAGGCTCGATACCAGGGGAGGTTTATTTGACGACTTCACTAAGACAATTACCTGGGATTTGAGCACTATTTCTGATTTTTCAAATTTCTTTCCCAATGCCAAGGGCCAAATCATTTTTAATATTCCAATCAAGTCATTTTTCTCATCGGCTATGCCCGGTGCTTCAAACGAAAGATTCGTTAAGGCAACGGCCAAATTCCGAACTCCCAATATTCCGGTCGGATCAGATGTTAATGAAATCGCAACATCGGCCAGCATTATTACAAGAATTGGGACTCAGCCGGCACTTAATCAATCTGCTTATTATAACGATCCAGATTTTGGTTTTTCTGGCCCCCTTCCTCCCAGAGTTGATGAGGAAACTATTTATACCGTACATTGGCAATTAACAAATCCCGGCAATGATACCGAAAATGCAAAAATTGTAGCAAAACTTCCGTCTGGTGCGGTATGGGTTGATATAGCTAAAACGACAGCCAATCAGCCTCTGCCGGTGTTTAATCCTAATTCTTCGGAGGTAAGCTGGAGTCTTCCCAGGATTCCATACGGGGCAGGAGTATCTACGGAAAAATATGAGGCAAGCTTCCGGATTAAGATTAAACCGTCGTCTATTCAACGGGGCAATGTTATTTCTATCATTGAAGGCGCTCTGCTTACAGGTACAGACAGTTTTACCAAACAGAGTATAATTATTAACAGGTCGGGGATCAACACCGATAATTTAACTGACAGGCCACGGGAAGGAACAGTACAATAAAATGGTATTAAGGGGTTAGTATTAAGTATTAAGGTTAGGATTATGGATAATAATTTATTAGAAAAAGTTGTCAGCTTATGTAAACGAAGGGGATTTATATTCCCTGGTTCGGAGATTTATGGCGGGTTAAGGGGGACTTGGGATTATGGGCCTCTTGGAACAGAGCTCAAATTTAATTTAAAACAATCTTGGTGGGAGTATATGGTACAGGACCGTGAGAATGTTTTTGGCATGAACGCATCAATCATGATGAATCCGAAGGTTTGGGAAGCGTCGGGCCACGTGGCTTCATTTACTGACCCGCTTGTTGAATGTAAAACATGTCATGAACGTTTCCGTGCTGATAAAGCGGAGGATATAAAAGAGCATGAACAGACGCATGCTAAGAAAAAAGAAAAAGTAGAATGGACTGAGCCCAAACAGTTTAATATTTTAGTCGAAGCAAAACTTGGAGTGGTAGAGGGGGAGAAAACGACAGTATTCTTGCGAGGAGAAATTACTCAGGGTGTTCACGTTAACTTCAAAAATGTACTTGACTCAATGCGCCCTAAGATCCCCTTTGGTATCGCTCAGATCGGAAAAGCATTTCGCAACGAGATAACTCCCAGAAACTTTATTTTTCGATCCAGAGAGTTTGAGCAGATGGAGATGCAAACTTATGTCAAACCGAATGAAAAAGAAGCCATGGGAATGTTCAATGAGATGAAAGATTTACGTATGAAGTGGTATTTGGATCTCGGTATTAAAAAAAGTAAGTTACGTTTCAGGGAACATGCTCCAGATGAACGGGCACACTATGCTCAAGCGGCTTGGGACATTGAATACGAAACTCCGTGGGGCTGGGATGAGGCAGAGGGAATTCATCATCGGGGAGACTGGGATTTATCGAGACATTCTGAATTTAGCGGTCAAGACTTATCATATTTTGATTCTGAAACAAATGAGAGATTTATCCCGTGGGTTATTGAAACTTCTGGCGGTGTTGATCGTGCCCTCCTCTTCTTTTTACTCAATGCTTACTATGAAGAAAAAGACAGATTGATTCTCAAACTTCATCCGAAACTTGCTCCGTATAAAGCGGCGGTTTTCCCGCTCCTTGCCAATAAGCCTCAGTTGATAGAAAAAGCGAGGAGGATACTTAAAGATTTAAAAAGAACAGGTTTAAATGTCGCTTGGGACGATCGGGGAAATATAGGAAAGAGATATTATTCTCAGGACGAGATAGGCACTCCCTACTGCATAACTGTTGATTTTCAAACTTTGGAAGACGATACAGTCACGGTCAGGGACAGGGATACGGCGAAACAGGAAAGGTTACCAATCGGGGAACTAAGTAAATTTATTCAAAAAGTGCTATTGCTTGACAATTAGCCTATATTAAAGTATAATTACTGCAAGATCGTTAACATCCAGAAAGGGGTGTTGTATGAGTTCCATGTTTCGTCTGTCTTTTGCTGTGTTTTTCGCGGCCTCAGTGTTTACTGGCTCTGGTGCCTGCTCTGTTTTTAAATCCTCTAATGGCCCATCGCCAGTACCGTTGTCTTTTCAGGAGCAGTACCCTAATCCGGCTCCAAGATCGGACGTAATCAGCGTACCGAGTGAAAGGATTCTGTTCAGAGATGCTAACGGAAATGATCTGGGCGTTTTTTTTAAGATCATACGCCTGGAGCATTCTCCTAACAGTACAGTACTAGGCGGACTTACCATCATGTCTTTTCCGCCTTTTCCTCGAGACAGGTGCACTGGCTATGGTCCGGCTTGCTTTGAGGCTACGGCCGAGATTGATCTCATTGATTCTGGTGGAGCGACCGGGGCTAATGTTGAGTTTTTCTTTGGTGAAGTAAACCTTCAACACCGCGTTGGAGGTCCCCTCTCACTTGGTTCTGGATCTAACATTGTAACAGTATCTGGCATGAACTTCTATCCTTCAGGAGAACTGAAGAACCTCATCGTAAAAGTAGGCCTTAGGTATAACAACCATAGACCATCTTTCGGCATTGAGGGTATCGCAGTTGCCCTCATGAATCTGCACAATGCCTGTGATGATCCAGGCATGGCTTCTATATGCAACCTGAAGTGAGTTTCTTTGATGAGGCCGCACAGTTTGATCTAAAAATCAAACTGTGCGGCCTTTTGCTTATCCACATTATAGGTAGAAGAGTCAATTTAGTGGTATAATAAGTGTATTAGATTTCCCGTTTAAACCTAGCTTCTAAGTGCTAAATTTAAGAAAAATCGTAATTCTTTCGGTTGTAATTATTGCCTGTACTCTGGCTGGATTTTTCGTCTATCAAGAATACTCTTCCAGGCCTCAGGCCGGGTTTTTTATTGGGGAAATAACTAAAATTGAAGGCGGTTATATTTATATGGATGGTTATTATGTCCTTGATGATTTAAATAGCAAAGAAGCAATAGAACAGACAAAACCGTCGGCGGTTAAAGTGAGGGTCGCTTCCGATACTAAATTCAAGCGAATAGAGCTTATCCGCCCGTCTTTAGAAGAAACGGCAAAAAATAATTATACCTATAAAATCGAGGATTTAAAAAGAAACGAGACTGATGTCAGCTTAGATATTCTTCAAAAGGAATTTGAAGAATTCGGTCCCCGGGTAAAAGTTACTTCTTCAAAAAATATTTTTAGAAAAGAAGAATTTAAAGCGGTTTTATTGGAGTATACTATTTTTGCATCGCCGTTTAAATAAAATGCTTAACAAAACTACATTTTTATATTTATTTCTAGCTACATTTTTATTTTTTTTATGGGTAATTTTACCTAAAAGTGCTTTTGCTGAAATTCAGACTTGGCCTCAGACTGACTGGATCGAATCAAATGTATATTATGGACAGCCGACAACTCAGAATGATTTTGAATGGATTTGTAACAGGCACGGTGGTACTAAGCAATGTCCTACAAGATTTTCTGTATCAGATCAAAGCTTTCAAATTTATGAGGTGGCTATCCACCTAGAAGGGCATTCTCACGCAAATTTCGGTCAAAAAAGAATCCGGGTCGATGTTTGTTTCTATAGTACTTATGATTTCACCACTGCCAATTGTAATATATTTGCCGATGTAGATCCCGGAGATTGCGCTTGTTCTTCTTCTGATCATATTCATACTAATAATATAAACGTAGTTCCCATAGCCGATGAGATACCCAGGACTGCTGTTTATAGCGAAAGCGGAAATATTACCACTAGGTACAATCAGATTGAAATTATCACCGATGTTAATGATGCCGAGGCGTATATTTCCGGTACTATGAAGGGCAGAAAAGTCAGTATTGTTAATTTTACAACCCCGGCAGATAGCGGGGGAACGGTTAATACCGGCCAGAGTTTTAATGTACTTTGGGAAGTAGCTGAAAGCGACTTACAATTACTGGGGGCTGGCAGTGGAATTCCTCTTCGATTTGAGCATAGTAATAATATTAGCTGTTTAGGTGATAGCGGAAATTATTTTGAAGATTTGAGAACTAATTGGGCTAACACCTGTACGGCTATAAGTGCCGGTCCGGCGTACCTTAAATTAAAAGCTTATGGACCGCGCGGTTCAGCTGGTTACGGTGAGATTGATAGTGGTAATGAAAATTTTAATGTAGTCGGCCAGCCGCCGGGGCCTTTTACTCTGACCACCGCTGGTTGTTATAATGGAGATACTTACGACTTAGACTGGACGTCATCTTCGGGGGCGACAAGCTATGAGGTTTGGGCTAGGCCCTGGATTGGCGGAACATGGGTAAAGTGGGCTACATTACCCAGTAACGTATTAGCCTATCCTGCCGCCCGGCCTTCTCAGGCCGAATGGTATTTTAGGATAGATGCAATTAACTTAACGGGTACTACGAGCTCATCTCCCGGCGGACCGAACTATACTTATGGAGGAGGATGCGGAGGAGCGCCCCCTGTTTGTGGAAACAATATTGTTGAATTTGGCGAGGATTGTGACGGGTCAGATTTAAACGGACAGACCTGTATTTCTCTTGGTTTTGCAGGAGGAGGTCCTCCTACTTGTGATGCCGCCAGCTGTAATTTTAATGTTTCAACTTGTACCGGTCCGCCGATTGTTACCCTTACCGCCGATCCAGGCAGTCTAAGTTCACCAAATACCGGCTCTAACTTAGATTGGTTAGCTCAAAATGCAGATCCAAACTCTTGTACTAAATCCGGAGCTTGGTCGGGTACAAATCAACCAACTTCAGGGAATCAGAATACCGGGCCGTTGGCAGTCGGATCTCATACTTATAATATTTCATGTACCGGTCCGGGCGGATCAGGTTCTGATAGTGTAACTATTAATGTAACCACTGCTTGGTCATGTACGGTGGCAGTTAATCCAAACAATGGTCCTCCACCGCTCAACGGAGTTGATGTGACGGTTACAAATTTAAATATGCCGACTAACTCGGGTAATAATTTCATAGATTGCGATTACAATGGTACTACCGAAAATAACGAAATAACAAACGATTGGCAGCCATCCAGTCCAAGAACTTACACCGATTTATGCAGTTATTCTTCATCCGGAACGTATACGGTAAGAGTGAGGCAAGTAAAATTAGGCGGTTCTGCTGAGCCTGATGCGGTTTGCACGGCCAATGTTGTAGTGGGAGGGGGCGCTATTGCCGGCTATGTTTATGAAGATTTAAATACAACAACTTGCTGTGGGGGAGTTAAAGATTCGGGCGAGCCTGTTTTAAGCGGCAGAACGGTTACTCTAACCAAACAGCCCAGCGGTCCGACATATACAACTACGACTAACGCTTCAGGATACTATGAATTTATTAACCTTGTACCGGGGGATTATGTGGTGAGCCATACAACCATCAGTGGCTACGTAAATACAACCGAAAGTTCAAAGATGGTAACGGTTCCGTAAGATTGTTCATGGTCATAAGAAAAAGACAAATAAAGAGAAAGTTTTTTATTGCTGTTACGGCCTTATTTTTAATTTTATCTTTTATCTCGTTTATTTTTAAGAACGACATACCCAGAGAGGCCTATGCCTCGCACCTCCCGATATCGTTTCCCTGTACGGCCGCTTTTAGGACTGATAACGGGACACGTTATCTGACTGCTCAAGACGGAGGTGGCCCGAACAAGACGATAAATGCCGATAAAGACGCTATCGGCCCAGATGAAATTTTTACGTTAGAAGATGCTGGAGGAGGTAAGATTTACATAAGAACTAGTGGCGGCTATTATGCTGTTGCCGAAAGCGGTGGAGGTCCTCCTTCTGAATTCCCTGCCTTTAATGCAAGAACCTTCCCTCCTCCTCCTCTGGGATCTTGGGAAGAATTTGTACTAGAGACCAAAGGAGAGCCGAATCTGGTTGCCATTAGAACAACTGATAATTATTATGTGGTTGCTGAAGGTGGCGGAGGACAAGCTACTCCAGACACGACTTACGTATCTGGCCAAGGCGTTAATGCTGACAGGAATTCTGCAGGTGGCTGGGAGACATTCACGCTGATACCACAATCGGGATGTGTTCCGCCGCCTCCTCCTACGGCTAATATAACCTGTAACAACAACCCTGGTGACTGTACTATTTTCTACAATACCTCAGCTACTTTAGAATGGTGCGGGACAAGCGGATCAGTTTGCGCTAATGCGGCTTTGTGCTCTGTCGTTCCGGGTGGTTGGTTCGGAACATCGGGTAACGTACCGACAGGAAAGCTTACAAGTAGGACAACATACACTCTAACTTGTACTAACAGTGTTGGCGTGAGTACCCAAGATTCAGTTACTGTTGACCCGCCAAATGATTCCCGATGCATTAGTGTTGTTGCTCCAAATATCGTACTTCCACCGCCGTATCAAACCTTCAGTGCCCAGGTTACTATTCAAAATACTGGCACTAGGACTTGGAAAAATGATGCTCAGGATCCCTTAGAATATCACAGTATGACTACTCCTCCTGGGCCGACATATGCTAATCCGGATTTTGATGATCCGGTTGAACCATTAATTCATTTTGATGGTCCGGGCCGGGATCCTATTTTGCCCATCTCCCCCGTTAATACTGGTGAGCAAGTTACCTTTAATTATAATAATCTCATCACTCCGACAACGCCGGGAACTTATCCAATCCGTTTTCAGATGATTCAACAGCGCGTGGAGTGGTTTGGCGAGGTTTGTGAGAAGAATATAACCGTGCCGATAGTTCATAATTTCGGTTTGTATAGAGTACAGACAACTGTTTCAGATGTAAGACTAACTGAACCCAATTACTGCACCTCGGGGCCAGTGGGGACTGTTGATTGGGATTACTCGATTTCTAACCCAAACCCGCAAGATGGTTACCGTGTTCAAGTTGACAATGATCCGGCATTCGGCAGTCCGGAAGATGATTCATGTCCTTCTGGGTTAGGATGCGGGGGAGGTACTTTTACCGAATACGCAATACCAACCGGTAAACTCGCGTTTAACACTGTTTACTATGCCAGAGTCATGGTTTGGAATAGTACGGGCGCGGCGTCTGGTTGGACTAACATGAGTGCTTGTAACGGATATCCTTCCAGTCCCGGTGGATGCCAACCAGGAAATACAAGATGGAGAACACCGGTTCACGCCTGGCCGGATAATCGCTCAGCTCTAAATTATGGTCCCATCTGGGCGCCTTTAAATCCGGGAGCGGGAACTCCGGTCCAATTTTCTGACAGAACTAATTTTGCCGTCGGTTCATCGGGGCAAAACTGGAGTTGGATTTTTACCGGAGGCAACCCAGCAAGTGCTACCGGCCAGGTTCCGCCAACTGTTACTTATGCTACGACGGGATTATACAATGTTGCTATAACTTCAGGTGATGATGTGGGAAGCTGTACTAATAATACTACCCAGATCAATATTCAGGGGGCGATACCGACGTGGAGGGAGATAATACCCCGTTGAAACTATTAAATTATTACGAATTACGGATTACGTATTAATAAGGGGCATCTTTGCAAAGATGCCCCTTATGATATAGTGTCTTTAACGAAAGATTTTTAACAAAGGACAAAATGAGTTTAAAATTACTTAAAAAGAAAAATTATTTAACGATGATAGAAAATGCCGCTAAGGGCGAGAATTGGATGTTCAGGAACCAATATTTTGAAGTTGACGGAAAAGAAACTGATGTTTTAGAAAATGGCGGGTTGAGCTGTGCTATGTTTCTATCCTCCGTTCTCTATTTAAATAAATTAATAGGCGATATTCATACGACCGTGGTAGGAACTGAAAAAGATATGCTTGAAAGTGGCTGGTTCGAAATTAAAGATTTAGAACCGGGAGCGGTTATAATTTGGGAGCAGAAACTAGGAGACAAAGACGGATTACCTCACTACCACAATGGGTTTTATATCGGTAGCAATATGGCGATAAGCAATAACTCAAAAGATACCGGCTTTCCGTGGAAGCACCACTATACGTACAACAATACCCGTAAAATAGAAAAAATATATTGGCATCCGGTCTTAGACGAGGAATAACAGAGTTATAGATCAATCCCACACATAACAAGATTGCTTGTTATGTGTGGGATTTTTTGTTATTAGTATCTCATGAACATTAAAAATAAGGGGTAGATTACATGCGATCCATCGAGGATATGTTCATAGGAACAACCTTTAAGGACTTTTTGCTTCGTCCTCAGCACGGGCAAGTCTTGTCGAGAACTAAAGAGAATATAGATTTATCTATGCCTCTTTCAAGAAATATTATTCTTCGCGGCGCTCCAATAGTCTCGGCTAATATGAGAACTGTAACCGGCGGCCGGATGATGAAAGCCATGTCTTCGATGGGCTGTTTCGGTTTTATCCATCGCCGATATTCAAAGGAAGTTCAGGCGGAAAAAGTAAGAGAAGTAAAGCGGTCTCAGTCATATATCATCGAGAATCCGCTTGTTATACATCAAGAAGCCATCATTGGCGAGGCCAGAGAGTTAATCAGAAAAAAGAAAGTAAGCGGACTTCTTGTGTGTGAATCTCCCGGTAGTATGAAGCTTGTCGGAGTCTTGTCCACCAGAGATATCTTCGGCCTAGATTCAGAGCTAGTCAAAAATCGGATGTCAATCTTTACCGAATTAATATGCGGATACCAAAACATATCTATGGAGGAAGCGGAATTAAGAATGAGCCGTCGTAGAGTCGAAAAACTGCCGCTTATTGATGACGACGCAAATATTGTTGGCCTGATAACGATGAAGGACTTAAAAATGGCTAAGCAAAAGCCATATACAACCAAGGATAGTAAGGGCCGGCTTCTGGTCGGAGCAACGATCGGTGCCTCCGGAGATTATATGGAGAGGGCTGAGCTCTTAGTAGATACTGGAGTAGATGTGATTTTAATGGATATTGCTCACGGTCATTCTGAGGTCATAAAATTAGCAATTAATAATTTTAAAGCAAAGTTCCCGGGTGCAGAGCTTATTGCCGGTAATATTGCCACAGGCCAAGGAGCTAAGTTCTTAATGGATCTGGGAGTTGATGCAATAAAGGCAGGAGTTGGTCCCGGTAAAGGATGCCGAACTAGGCTTGATGTTCGTTTTGGCGTTGCCCAGCTTCAAGCTGTTCGTGAAGTGTACCTTGCCACCGAGGGTAAGGTTCCGATCATTGCCGATGGTGGGATTGAGGATGACGGTGATATTATTTCAGCTCTTCTTATCGGAGGTGCTTCAACGGTTATGCTCGGTAGTATGTTAGCCGGTACCGACGAAGCCCCGGGCTTAGTGGAAAATGGAGTGAAAATGTACAAGGGGGAGACATCCATTGAGGCGTCTCTCGAAGAGTTCAACGACGATGAGAATCTGGAAGCGTTAATGGATGATGTCCAAGCTCCCGAAGGTCAGCCTCGGCCAGTAAAATATATCGAGGGCGGTGTTGCCAAGGTGATAAGAAGGATCCGCGGCCATTTAAAGTCAGCCGTAAGTTATGCCGGTACAAAGAGTCTGATTGATGCCCAGAAGAAAATGGTTGATACTCCTTGGCTCTATGTTAATAGAAGGCCTCTTACGGAAGCCGCAAAAAAGGAGTCGTTTGACAGATAACTCTTGCATTTTTGTATTGTTTTGATAGTTTAGCGGAAGTTTCATATTAGTTGTTATAGGGTAGGGTATTATGGCTGGCAAAACTGTTAAAAAGATAAGGATAGTAAATTACGACGGCAGATTGATGATTTATGGCGGAAAACCAATGATCTTTGATATAGATGAGAAAGAAAGAGCTGAAAGAACCCTTGAGTTTATAGGACAGCAGTATGTCACAAGTGGTCCGTTAAGGCTCGAAGAATATGATTATCAAGCCCCATAATATCTATCGAGGCCTGCCCGGTAACGTCCATCGGATGCGTTACCGGGCTTTTTATTTACTTAAAAACGTGCTAGAATTTTTAAATTGCAAGTTAAATATCGCCTTCGCAATCTTGGCGGGCTTAGTCTCGCCGAAAATCGCTTTAGCGATCGAAGGCGGGCGTAGCTCAATTGGTTAGAGCGCTTCCCTGTCACGGAAGAGGTCGCGGGTTCGAGTCCCGTCGCCCGCGCAATATGTTACAATTTCCTATAATTCAGCCACAACTTAACTCAAGCCAGTTTTCTTTATTGAAATTTTTAAGCTCGATACTTGCGTATAGCTCCCTTATTGCTTGGGGCATAGTCGGTATTATCGGCATCTTTCTCTTGGTAATAAGCCTCATTCTGTCTTATCACTGGAGAAAGTTTGAAATAGACAAATTAGTTATAGGTCAGGCGGCAATTGTATATTTTGCCGTATCGTCAGTACTGCTGGTAACATTGGTAATTTCATTAGCGGTATATCTCGAGTCGATTTAGTGTAAAATTTAAAAATCAAAGTGAAAAATTACAGTTTAAAATTTAAAAAATTAATTATCCTTTATTTTTAATTTTTTTATTAACTTATGATTGATTTAGACCCGGGCGAAAAAGTAGTTTTAAAAGTAAGAAGGCATAAGCTGTCTTTTGTTTTTGAAATTCTTTTCCTGGTTTTTTTTGTGGCTTTACCTCCGTTTTTATTCTGGGTAAGCGAGAATACGACAGCTATTAAAGGGAATGACTTTGCTTTATTCTCGGCGATATATTCAACTATTTTGCTTATTGCCTGGATAATCTTCTTTATCATCTGGACAAATTATTATCTTGACGTTTTAATAGTTACCGAAAAAAGGATTATTAATGTTGAGCAGAAAGGTTTTTTTAACCGTGAAGCGGCTACGCTGAGACTGGATAAGATTCAGGACATATCTATCAACGTAAGCGGTATTTTAGCGACTTTTCTCAATTTTGGCACTCTCAAAATACAGTCAGCCGGCGAGGCGCCCGAGTTTATTATCCGAGACATACCCGACCCGAATAAGGTTAAGATGACAATATACGATTTATATAACAAACAAGCCGGCATAGCTCAGCCCGTAAGTATAAATCAATGAGTCCCACTAGAGATACAGTGATCGTATAATAAATAAAAACGGTGATTAAACTGCACAATAGGTCAATATTTAATAAATTAGCTAGGCACGGTTGCGACTGGGTCGCAACCTGTCTATAACGGGATGAATGGGCAAATGGTTCTTTTAGTTTTTATTACTATTCTAGCCGGCACGAGCATGGCCATGATATCATTTTCGTTTGATCCATATAAAACCACGGATGGAATAAAGATGCTTTTCTTCCTTTCCCTCTTTGCTTTTATGTGGGGTGCCGGTACGATAGCATTTTTTATATTAAATATTGCAAATAGCGATAGATGGAACGATTCTTTTAGGAGGGGATTGTTACTGTCAGTACTTTTTGTCATATTAATCTTTTTTAAAAGACACGACGTTCTCAGTTGGTATCTGGGTTCAATATTTGGAGGACTTTTTACCGTTTTTGAGATATGGATGTACAAGAGAATAAGTAAAAGAAATAATGTCTTATCAGAGTAATAAAACTATAAATATAGAATCAGAAGAAGAGAGCCAGTCAATCAGATTAATTGAGAGAAGAACCGACTTCGAGGCTAAGAGGATAAAGAGGTATTTGGAAATGCCTGATTTAACGCGAACGCCAGCCAGCCCCATAAAAGAAGTGGTTGAAAGAATGACAAGTATTCCAGATTTTAAAGACTTTGATATTGTAAAAGTACCCGAAGTAGTGCCCACGGGCATCGCTTTTGATCTTTTTGATTTTGCCTCCAACCATCCTGCAAGAAGTAAGTCAGATACTTATTTTCTGGATAATAGCCATATTTTGCGGCCCCATACCACGGTCATGTGGTATTACTATCTGACCTCGGGGCAGGTAAAAGAAAAGATGAGACGGGGAGAGAATATAGGAGTTTTTTGCTATGGAAAGGTTTACCGAAAAGATGAGATAGATAGATTTCACATGAACGTATTTCATCAGATAGACGGTCTCTATTTGTGTCCAAAGAAAAATAAAGAAATCACTCTTCAGGACCTTCAGGATATTGAAGTAAAAATGGTTAAGGCGGTATTCGGCGATAATATTAAGTACCGTTTTCATGAAGACACTTTTCCCTATACGCATCCAAGCACCGAGGTTGAGATAGAAAAAGATGGAGAGCGGGTGGAGATATTGGGCAGTGGAGTGGTCAAGGGAAGTGTTCTGGAAAAACTGGGCGTTGATTCATCAGTTTACAATGGGTGGGCATTCGGGCCGGGTTTAGAGAGATGGGCAATGGTCAGTATGGGGTTGCCGGATATTAGATTACTGTGGTCTGATGATCCAAGAGTTAAAAAACAGTTAAAGCTGGGAAATAAATTTAAAGAAGTATCAAAGTACCCTCCTATTACCAGGGACATCTCGTTTGTCGTTGACAAATCTTTTATACCTAATAACTATTTTGACTTGATTAGGGATATTGGCGGAAATCTAGTGGAGGAAGTCCAGCTCCTTGATAAATATGAAAATTCCGAAAAATTTGGCAAAGATAAAGTCAGCTATACCTATCGGATAATTTACTGCTCCAACGAGCGCACTCTTACCACCGAAGAAATAGACCCAATTCAGGATAAAATCTACAAACAAACTTCAGAACAATTCGGAGCAGAGCTGCGTTAGGTCGCTGATTACTCTTCTCCAATCTCTCTCCAGTCCTCGTCTGCGTCAATATCCTCTAACTAAATAAAGATTTACGTATCAATAATCACAGGTAACCCTCGTCCCGATTCCTTTTATAGATAAAATGAATCGAGGATCCTCGATTGCAAAGCAATCGGGACTTGCCTCCTCGTCCGCCAGCTGGCGGACTCGGCGCTCGACCTATAATTATTGAGTAAATCCTTTTTAGTTATCGGCTATCTCCTAGACTGTGGAAGGAGAATATATTGGAGAAGAGTAATCAGCTTATTCTTTATCTAGTCGCAACTATTTATATCCTGAAAACTTAAAAATGAATGAGCCTCTTTCCGTATCGTTTTCGATAACCGTTGCGGGAGGGATATATAGAAACAAAGCTTTAAAATTGATAGGAAAGCGGGAACTGACTGAATCCGGTAAATTATGGTGAGCTTGTCGAACCATCTAATTTACCGAGGTGAAGGAATTCCCGAAGGCTTCCGGAGGTTTTAAAGCTATTGTTTGTCTATCCCGGAGCACAGGTTGAGAAAATGATGAGGAAAGGGGCGAATGGCGACTGTGGATAGCTTCAGAAATGGCCTAAATAGGGCCATTTTTACTGCTAAAATGGACTTGATTCTAAGACTCAAAAATGATAGAATTTATTAGTTAAATTTACGTAAAAAGATGGCAACAAAATTGGCTAAAAAACAACCCCAAAAAGAGCCTAAACCAGGACCCGAAAAGGTCTCATATAGCGCCAAGGATATTCAGGTACTTGAGGGTCTTGAACCGGTTAGGAAACGGCCGGGAATGTACATCGGTTCAACCGGACCTGAAGGACTGCACCATTTGATATGGGAGGTTTTTGATAACTCTTTGGACGAGGCGATGGCCGGCTATGCCAAGAATATCGAGGTTGCTCTTTTACCGGACAATCAAGTCCGGGTTACTGACGATGGCCGAGGTATTCCGACAGACCCCCATCCTAAATTGAAAAAGTCAGCTCTTGAACTTGCCGCGACTACTCTTCACGCCGGAGGTAAATTTGACTCGGGAGCTTACAAAGTCTCAGGCGGTTTACACGGTGTCGGTTTGTCAGTCGTCAATGCGCTTTCAACTTGGATGCGAGCCGAGGTCCATCGCAAGCCGGATGTTTTCGTTCAGGAATATAAGATCGGCAAACCAACTGGTGCCGTTAAAAAAGTCGGCAAGACATCAAAAACCGGCACAATTATAACTTTTCGGCCGGATGCATCTATCTTTGCATCAACCGATTTCGATCTAACTACTATTCTTAATCATCTTCGCCAGCAGGCCTATCTGACCAAGGGAATAAAAATTGTCATAAGAGATGAACGAAGTCCTTTGAAGTATTTTAGTAAGAGGCAGAATAAGGAAATAACAGAAAATTTAAGCCACACTTTTTATTTTGAGGGAGGCATTGTTTCTTATGTTGATTTTCTAAATCACGGCCAGGAGGTGAAGAACAAGAATATTTTCTATGTCGGAAAAGATGTTCCTACCGGAGCAACCGGCCAGAATAAAATGTTTGTTGAGGTTGCTCTTCAGTACATAGAAGAATTGACCAGCCGTGAACTGGCTTTTGCCAACAATATTCATACTATCGAAGGAGGCATGCACATTACCGGTTTTCGATCGTCTCTGACCAGAATTCTGAACGATTATGCCCGAAAAAACGGTTTTATAAAAGAAAAGGACGATAATTTATCAGGTGAAGATGTTCGTGAAGGACTGACGGTCGTTGTGTCAATAAAACTCAAGGATCCTCAGTTTGAAGGTCAGACAAAAGCTAAGCTGGGTACGCCCGATGCCCGTACTGCCGTGGAAACAATCATGAATACGGAATTCTCCGATTGGCTTGAGAGAAATCCCAATGATGCTAGATCTGTCCTGGAAAAGGTTATTCTTGCGTCCAAGGCTCGATTAGCGGCCAAGGCGGCCAGAGAAACAGTCTTACGCAAAGGAGCTTTGGATGGGATGACTTTACCGGGTAAGCTTGCCGACTGTTCAAGTAAAGACGCTTCAGAATCGGAGTTGTTTATAGTCGAAGGAGATTCGGCCGGAGGCTCGAGCAAGGGAGCTCGCGACAGAAGAACTCAAGCAATTTTACCTTTAAGGGGCAAGATTTTGAATGTTGAGAAAGCCAGGCTTGATAAAATGCTTACCTCTGAGCAGATTCGGAATTTAGTTATTGCCATGGGTACGGCCATTGCTGAAGAATTTGATCTAAGCCAACTGCGCTACCATAAAATAATAATAATGACCGACGCTGATGTTGACGGAGCCCATATCAGGACTCTTCTTTTGACGATGTTTTACAGATACTTTCCGCAGATAATAGAAAAAGGCCACTTGTATATAGCCCAACCCCCACTTTATAAAATACAAAAAGGCTCTCATCATTGGTATGTATATAATGATAAGGAGAAAGAGAAGCTTCTGGAACAGTTAAGGAAAGAAGCGGGAGTTAAAGAAACTAAAAATCAAAAAACAAAAATCAAAAGTCAAAAGAAGGGAGACTGGGAAGTCACTCCTGTTGACGGCAGTAGCGTTGAATCAACCGGTAATGATCAGCCAGTTGAGATTGAAGAAAAAGTTAGCGGTGTCTCAATCCAGCGTTACAAGGGTTTAGGAGAAATGAATCCGGAACAGTTATGGGAAACGACTCTTAATCCCGCTAATAGGGTTTTGTTTCAAGTCGGTATAGGCAATGCCCAGGAGGCTGATAAGATTTTCGATATTTTAATGGGTTCAGAAGTCATGCCTCGTCGCAAGTTTATTCAGACTCACGCTAAGGATGTGCAGAATCTTGATATATAAGAATAATTCAAAGTGTAAAAATCAAAATACAAAATATAATTTAGAGTTAAAGATTACGGATTCTGTTTGCATTTATGGCAGGGTATGATAGTATGCATACATACGCCGAGGGGCGTTTTAAAATAGCCGTAAAAGAACGTGGATAAGGTAAAGTGTGATTTTATAATCATTGTGCTTATGGATAAAATTCTTAGTTTTCTAAAAGACGTTAGGGTGGAGCTGTCTAAGGTGGCTTGGCCAACCAGGGAACAGCTTATTCAGTACACGGCCGTTGTTATAGGGATGAGCTTGGTTATAGCTGTATTTTTGGGTGTTTGGGACTGGATATTTCAGTGGGTGATAAATAAATTTATATTGAAATAAGCAGTTGTCTATAAATTTAGAACGTAGTCTGTTTGGTCAAGTTCGAGGCGAAAGATGAGTATCTGGTGAGCCATACTAATAGTATGGCGAGACAGAAACGGAATCTTTTAACAAAGAAATTGACCAAACCCGAAAGGCTTGTCGTTGGCCTATAGATTCTTATCAGGCACGACAAGCGGACAAGTTGTAACATGCCAAAACAGGTCACAACGGGGGAGCGTCAATGGTACGCTATCCACACATATTCCGGATACGAAGATACCGTGACAAGAAATCTCAAACAGCGCGTTGAGTCTCTTGGCTTTGAGGACAAAATATTTAGCGTTCTTGTTCCGAAAGAAAAGAAGATTAAAATAAAAGGCGGGAAGAGAGAGATTATGGAGGAAAAAATTTATCCGGGTTATGTGTTAGTTGAGATGATCGTTGATGATGCATCATGGTATGTCGTCAGAAATACTCCTAACGTTACCGGATTTATCGGCGCCGGAACGATACCAACTCCGTTATCGGCAGGAGAAGTGGAAGCACTTATGAAGAGAATGGGAGTTGAGGAGCCTAAATACAAGATAGATGTGGCGATTGGTGACAGGGTTAAGATAACAGACGGCCCATTTAAGGATTTTGACGGCAAGATAGCCGAGATTGACATGGAGAGGGGAAGGGTTAAGGTATTGGTGACTATATTCGGCCGAGAAACCCCAGTTGAGCTGGACTTTTTGCAGATTAAAAAATTATAAAAAGTCTAATTCATATTTACCAGTTATCATTTATCAATTTCCAATAATTTATCATTTAATCATTTACCATTTCCGAAATGAATAAATGAAACAATGTTAATTCAATGAAAATTGGAAAATGGAAATTGAAAATTATTTTGTATGGCTAAAAAGATAAAGGCACAAGTGAAGATACAGGTAACTGGCGGGCAGCTGGAACCTTCTAAAATAGGTCAGGCTTTGGGTCCGCAGGGAATCAATCTTCAGCAGTTTATGCAGCAGGTTAATGAGGCGACCAAGAACAATGTCGGCGAGGTAATACCGGTGGAGATTAATATATATGAAGACCGAACTTTTGATTTTAAGCTTAGGACGTCTCCAGCAGCTTATCTGTTGCGTGTCGCGGCTGGAGTAGAGAAGGGATCCGGAGTGCCTAATAAAAACAAGGTTGGCAAAGTTACTAAGGCTCAAGTCAAAGAAATTGCTCAGAAGAAGTTGAGTGATCTAAATGCCAATGATATTGATGCCGCTATTAAAATAGTTGAAGGTACTGCAAGGAGCATGGGGATTGAAATTAAGTAACATTAAAAAATAGGCTAAGAAAATGAAAGAGCCCGCGAGGAACGGCACGGAATGTGCGAGCTCCTTCACGGGCTATTGGCCTCCGTGCTTTTTGCATGGACAGAATCGATAGTCCATGACTACACAGCCACAGTCAGCTACACCAGAGCCGAGATCATGAGCGTCAAGCGCATGTTTTAATTGCTCTGAGGTGCCGCCGATTCGAATTTTGTCGACACCTGAACCTGCTTCAGGTAATGGACCCTTCTTTTCCGCTAAAGAACAACACTTCTTGTTCATGTACACTACCCTCCTTTCAGGGCATGGTCGTATTGTATCACATTCTGTAGGATAAGCAAGTGTTATTGTACGTTATCATTTCTAGCCTATTTTATACTGAAGGTATGGTTATCTTCTTGAAGATTGAAGTGAAATAGGCAATCTGCCTATGCTACCTCCCTCGCGTAAAGCTACGGAAGGTCAAGGAAAGCTTCGGCGGATGCTTAATTTTATAATCAATCGTTATACTCTTGAGTAAAATTGGCGAAAGAGAACCAATCGAAAGCGTGTTAATGAAGTTTGCCCTCCTCTTATCTACTAGGAGTACTTGCGAACGGCTTAATGTCGGATGCATTATTACCTCCAATGATTTTCAGAGGGTTTATTCGTATGGTTATAATGGCAACGCCAAAGGTTTCGAAAATAAATGCGATTCTAACGAAACGGGAAAATGCGGCTGTATTCATGCGGAGGCAAATGCCCTTATCAAATGCTCAATAGTTGATGCCCAGAAGGTAATTTTAATCACCCAATCTCCATGCAAGATGTGTGCAAAAATGATTGTTAACTCAGGCGCTTCCCGCGTTTACTATTTTTCAAATTATCGGCTAGATGAGGGTCTGCAGATATTGTCCCGAGGCAATATACTTACTTCTAAAATAGATTTGTAGGCATGTACCAATTATAAACTTGCCCGTTCTCGTTTATTGCGCTAAAATTTCTCAACGCAAGACTGTTCTTTTACAAAGGAGGTTGGGATGGTAAAAAATCCGTATAAAGGAAAATTTGTTATTTTAGCCGGCTACGACGGTTCAGGAAAAGATACCCAAGCTCACAGGCTGGACCTTGCCTTACAGGCAAATCATCCCAAGACCAATGTCTTGAGGCCTTTTCCAAAAGAGCCTACCGGCGGCCCGATAGGCAAAAGAATATATGATATTCTTTTCGGTAGAGATCCCGAATTTCGTCTTGGAGAAAATCTTTCTGATTTTGAATTTCAAAAGTTATTTATTCAGGACAGAATAGAGCATTACCAAAAAATTGTGATACCGGCTCTTGAATCCGGAACACATATTATCTGCAACCGTGGGATCGACAGTACTCTGGTCTATGGAGGTAATACGTTGGGAGAGTTTAAGAAAATAATGGCAATGCATGAGGATATGTTTAATCAGGCAAATGTACCGCTGGTATGGCCGGATCTTATTGTTATTTATGACGTTAGTCCGGAAACTGCCATGAGAAGGATGAATAAATCTGGCAAAGAGAAAGATGCTTTCGAGAATGAACTCAAAGCCCGTAGAGTTACAAGCAACTATCGTGCGATCGCAGCTTTATATCCAAATTGCAAGCTCATTGATGCAGAGCCGGAAGGCGAAGACGGAGCTAAAGCTATATTCGCTGATGCCAGGCAATATATTTACCCAGTTTTAGGCATAGATTTAAAATAACTAACACTTTTCAAGCCGCCCTTAAGGCGGCTTTTCTTGTTACAGTCGTTTTAAAGATGAGTCTGGTAACTTCCTTCTTTTCAAAAATAGAGTTATCTGCTAATATTTCAGAACAAGTTCTTTTAAAAGGAGAAAGAAAATGAGATTAGTCGAACCTAAGGTTTTTGTTGTCGGCGAAACCAAGATTAATGAAGATGGGCTGGCTGCTTACCTGACTCATCTGGGTGTTCCAGACTGGGTTAGCAATGCCCCAAGTGATTCAGAAAAGTTAATTGAAATTATGGGTCGTCTCTGCTACAGAAGTTTTCAACCGGGCTTGAATAAGAATGTAACTAAAATAAGGGAGGATAATAAGGGTTATCTGCAGAATATAATTAAAGTTAAACACGGTTCAGTTATCGAGCATACTATTGTTAACTTTGTTTTTGCAGATGTAAGCCGTGTATTTACTCATGAGCTAGTCAGGCATAAAGCCGGAACAGCTGTATCCCAAGAAAGCCTAAGGTTTGTTCGATTGGATGATCTAGGTTTTTGGGCACCAACAGTAGTTAGAGAAAATGAGGAATTCATGGAGATTTGCTGTAATACTTTCAAGGAATTAGAAAAACTTCAGCTAGGGCTGGCAAAAATAATGGAGCTTGATAAGCCGGGAAAACCATTTCATGAGAAAAAAGTTATTACCTCGGCTATGAGACGAATTGCTCCTGACGGCTTAGCTACTACTATCGGCTGGAGCGCTAATATGCGAGCTATTCGGCATACAATAGAGATGAGAACTGACCCTGGAGCAGAAGAAGAGATCAGGTTGGTTTTTGGAAAAGTTGCCGAAATAATGGTAAAAAACTATCCTAACCTTTTTGCTGATTATACCATTGAAGTTGTAGGCGGCCTACCATGGTATAAAACTGACAACAGAAAGGTTTAGTCCGCATTGTGCGGGCTTTTTTATTGGCTGAATTAATGCTAAATTAAGTAATTATGAAGTACAAACCGGTTATTGGTCTAGAAATCCACGCAGAGCTTAAGACCAGAACTAAAATGTTCTGTGATTCTTTGAATGACCCGAATGAAAAGCATCCAAATGTTAACATCTGTCCTGTCTGCATGGGCCACCCCGGTACTCTCCCGGTAATCAACCAAGAGGCGGTGAAAAAGGTAATTATGGCCGGACTGGCTTTGAACTGCAAAATTGCCGAGGGTACTTTTTTTGAAAGGAAGAATTACTTTTACCCCGACCTGCCCAAAGGATACCAAATATCACAATATCAAAAGCCCTTATGCCAGAACGGAGTTTTGGAAATCCCAAATCCCAAATCCCAAATCCCAGACAATGACCAAAATTCAAATACCAAAAAAATTAGGGTCACTCGAATTCATCTCGAGGAGGACGCGGGAAGATTATATCATCTGCCGGACAAAGACTATTCGCTAGTAGATTATAACAGAGCAGGAGTGCCCCTAATGGAGCTTGTAACTGAGCCTGATTTTGAAACAGGATGGGAGGTCAGAAAATTTACCGAAGAGCTTCAGCTTATGTGGCAATATTTAAATATATCAGAAGCAAATATGGAAAAAGGAGAGATGAGGGTCGAGGTTAATATATCTCTAAGAGACGAACAACAAGAGACAAGCAACAAGTTTGGGATAAAAGTGGAAATCAAGAATCTTAACTCTATTAAATTTGCGGCTGATGCCGTGGACTATGAGATAAGCAGACAAAAAGAAATTCTTGAAGCAGGAGAGAAGGTAAAACAAGAAACTCGCGGCTGGAATGAGAACAAGAAGCAGACATTCAGCCAGCGTTCAAAAGAAGAGGCTCACGATTACCGTTATTTCCCGGAACCTGACCTACCCCCGCTTTATGTGGTAAGCACCAAATCTCAAATCTCAAATCACAAGTCCCAAATTCAAAACAGGAGTGAGCCGTTTATTATTGAAGATATAAGAGCCGAAATGGTAGAGTTGCCTCAACAAAGAAGGGAAAGATTCAAGAAACGATATAACTTGCCTGACCGGGATATAGAAATATTGACGGTTAATAAACAACTAGGGGATTATTATGAGCATGTTGCAAGCGAGTTGGATGCGGCAGCTAGAGACTACCACAAGAAAATGGGTAGAGTTGGAGAGGAGCCGGTAGAGAAGCATGTTACTGAAAAACTTCATAGTCTAGCCGCAAATTATATGATCACAGAGTTCCCGATGCTAATGAGCGCTTGGGCTGGGGAGATAAACGAACTAGAAGGATTCAGAATAGAGCCCGAAGCTCTCGCTGAGTTAATGGTCCTGGTATTTCATAAGGAACTTTCTTCTACCGGAGCAAAAGCCGTACTCAAAGAGATGGCTGAAACCGGATTGCATCCGGAACAAATCATGAAAGAAAAAGATCTCGGCCAGGTATCCGATACCAGAGAACTACAAAAAGCCGTGGAGAAAATAATAAGTGATAACCCTAAGGCGGCAGAAGATTTTAAAGCCGGCAGGGAAGCCTCACTTAAGTTTTTAATCGGAATGGCGATGAGGGAGACGAAGGGCAAGGCCAACCCTCAAGTGGTCGAACAAATGCTTAAAAATATGATAAGATAAAAAAACATGAAAAAGTTTTTTGCAAAATTAATTACTAACTTTCAGCCGAGGATGGGTTTGGGCGAAAAAAGATTCAGGGAAAAAGCGGCCATTGAATCCCAGACAGAGAAAGAGCGGTTGGAAGCTGAGATGGCACGCAGAGGAGATAAAAAGTATGTTTCAGAGAGAGTGATCCCCGATGAGCAGGAGATAACCGGACCGTCTGATACGGAGAAAGTTTAACTCAAAAAGTCTTTTGTCAGTTGTTCGGCGGTTTTATGGTTTGCAAGCCAGTGTATCTCTTTGTTCTTCTTGAACCAAGTCATCTGGCGTTTTGAGTATTTTATGATTTCAGTTAACAGTCTCTGGTATTCTTCTGATTTTTTGAACCCCTCTTCATCAATTTTGATTTTTGATTTTTGATTTTTTATATATCTTGAGATCCAGCGGTACTCAAGTCCAAAGGCATCAAGTTGTTTCCAGCTTACTCCTTGTTCGTGTAATCTTTTAACCTCTTGTACCAGCCCGTCATTTAGTCGTGCATTAAGCCGTTTCTTGATTTTTTTTTGAAGACTTGCGGGATTTAATCCTAACCAGAGGACATTGTATTTCGTATTTCGTATCTCGTATCTAGGGTCAATTATGGAAGATTTTTTGGTAGTGATAACAATTTCCAACGCTCTGATGAGGCGGTGTCTATTATAGCGGTCAATGATCTCTGATTTTTTAGGATCAAGCTTCTTGAGTTTTTTAAATAATTTATCAGTGTCCATTTTCTCTAGCTTCCCTCTTAGGTGTTTATTGGGCGGTACATTGGCGGTTTGCATCCGGCCGAGCAGAATATCAATATAAAATCCTGTCCCACCGACTATTATGGGTACTTTACTTTTAGCCAGAATTTCTTTTATTGCTTTATCTGCCAGTTTTTCAAAATCTGAAGCGGTAAAAACTTTTTTAGGTGAAGCCACATCAATTAAGTGGTGCCTAATTCCCGAGGAGTAATAATCTTGGTTTGGGATTTGAAATTTAGAATTTAAAATTTGTTTGTGATTTGGTGCTTGTGATTTGGGATTTCTATCTCGAGGTACTTTTCCCGTGCCAAGATTCATCCCATAGTATACTTGCCGGCTGTCAGCCGATATTATCTCGCCAGTCAACTTCTTAGCCAGCTCAATGCTCAAATCTGACTTCCCGGAAGCTGTTGGTCCGACTATTACAATAACTTTAGGTCTGACAACCGGAGGGTTGATTTTAGTCATGATTTAAGCTATTATATACGATAATCTAGGGCAGTAAACAGGAGATCTTTTACATGTATGTGGGTGATAGCGGGTGATGGGCCAGAATAAGTCCTGGTTTATCAGGGCAAAGGGGTTTATCTGCAAGTCTAATTGGCCTTTCCTTGTTGCTTTTATTGTGGCCACTCTTAATACTGAGTTTGCCATTCCTTTCGTATTGGTGGGAATATTTGAACTGACCGGCCATAATCTTAGTCTTGCCGCCGGAATATGGGCAAGTACTGAATTATGCTGGTGGTTCTGGTTTTCTGGCTGGCTATACCGAGAAAAGATAAGAAAAATATCTACTGTTGCCGAAGCGATTGATATTAGTCAGAAAGCAGCTAAAGGGTTTGATCTCCGGGAGTTTTTAAGGCCCAATCTCGGCGATCTTTATCCGGTAGTGTTAGTTAAAGATTTTGCCAGAAAACACGGTATAGAGAATTTCGACATTGATAATTATCAGGACAATCCGATCTTTATCGCTATTCGCAGATTCGGTTATATTATAAGCTGTGTTTTTATTTTTATTTTTGGACTGCTCCCTCTTTTTTGGATTTTAGGCTTAATGGTATGTCGGGCGACTAAATGGAAGTTAGCCTTGGCTCTGCTCTTTATTTCTAATTTTTTGAAGAATTATTATTTGGCCCAAGTTTACGAGAAAATAGGATTTTGGTGGTTTGCTTTATTCTTTGTAGCTTTTATTCTGACCATGAGTTATATCGTAAAAAGTATTATTAAAAAACTGAAAGCCTATAATAACCAGACCGCCTCCTAGGAGAGGCGGTTTTCTATTTCTTTAGAAACTTGATTGATAAATTTTTCTAGTTTTATCTGACCCATATTGCCTTTGCTACGCTGGCGGACGGCAACAGCTTCGGCTTGTATTTCTTTGTCTCCGATGACGAGAAGATAGGGGATCTTCTGGGTTTCAGCGGCCCTTATCTTTTTGCCAAGAGTCTCGTTATCTTTATTTACCTCGACCCTAATCCCAGCCTCTTTTAATTTACTCGAAACTTCCTCTGCTCCTTTATTTTGTTTATCCGTTATAGGCAAAATGGCTACTTGAACTGGGGCAAGCCAGACGGGGAATGCTCCAGCATAGTGCTCAATAGCTATAGAAAGAAATCTCTCTATCGAGCCCATTATGGCCGCGTGTATCATTACTATACGTTCCTGCTCGCCCTTTTCATTAATGCAATATAAATCAAAACGTTCCGGCATGTTCATATCCAGCTGAATGGTTGCCACCTGCCATTCGCGTCCGAGGGAGTCTTTGGCTAAAAAGTCTAACTTTGGTCCATAAAATGCCGCTTCGCCCAAACCATCCATGGCTTTAACTTTCTTATCTTTTATTATTTCATCCAGGATTTTCTCGGCTGATTGCCATTTCTTCTCATCGCCGATATATTTTTCCATATGTTTAGGATCATGGCGGGAAAGCCTGACCTGCAGTTCAAAACCAAATGACTTATAAAATTCATGGACTATATCCCAGATTTTTAAAAATTCTTCTTTAACTTGGTTCATTCGACAGAAGACATGGGCGTCGTCTTGGGTAAATGCCCTGACTCGTGAAAGTCCTGAGAGTTCGCCCGTTTGTTCATCCCGGTAGTCTTTAGTCGTGTTGGCATATCTTTGGGGAAGCTCACGGTAGCTGTGAGGTTTGCGGGCATAAATTTGCGTGTGGTGCGGACAGTTCATAGGTTTTATGATAAAAAGATGACCTTCTCGGGTAGTTATTTTAAAAAGTTCGTCTTTAAACTTTTCCCAGTGGCCACTCTTCTCATATAAATCTTTTTTCGTGATATGAGGTATGTCCACTTGCTGATAACCGGCTTTTTTACGAAGCTCCCAAACGAAATCATCCAATATGTTTCGGACTAAAGTACCTTTCGGCGTCCACAACGGCAGGCCGCTTCCAACCAAATCTGAAAACGTGAACAGATCCAACTCGGGACCCAGCTTTTTATGATCTCTTTTCTTAGCCTCTTCAATTACAGTTATATGATGATCTAATTCTTTCTTTGTTTTAAATGCGTAACCGTAAATTCTAGTGAGCTGGTTATTTTTCTCATCACCGCGCCAGTAGGCTCCGGCGACATGAGACAGCTTGAAAGCGTCGGGGTTTATATCTTTAGCGTTTGCTACATGGCCTCCACGACAGAGGTCGATAAACCGCCCCGATTTATAGGAAGTCATTTTTTCTTTGGTATCGGCCAGTTCTTGTATAAGTTCGAGCTTGTAAGGATTGCCGACATAACGTTTCTTTGCCGACGCAGACGTTTCTTTAATCTCTTCAAATTTATCCCATGTTTTCAGGATTTTATGCATTTCGGTCTCTATTCTTGGCAAGTCGCTATCCGAGATTTTACCGGAAACTTCCATATCGTAATAAAAGCCGTCATCAATGGCCGGACCAATGGCTAATTTTGAACCGGGATAAAGTTCTAAAACAGCCGCACCTAGAAGGTGGGCGAGCGAGTGGCGAATTGATTCGATTGAATTTTTCATTAGCTGAATTACAAATTACACATTACGGATTAAGAATATCAAAAAACCAAGAAAACCGGAAGACTTGACGCAAGGGTGCGCAGTATATTAGTATAGCGATGGCTAATTGCCTAGTTCCGGGAGGGTTACGATGAAAGAAGTGTCATACTTCGATAAGAATATTGTGGCTGTTAATATATTTACCAAGGCAGTCAGGAAAGCTGTTAAGCAAGAAGCCGATAAGATAAAAATTTCTTCTTTTATTTCTGAGAAAGATCAAGCAGAAATTAGGGCAATGGTTGATGGGATGATAGATAAACTTTCTCTGGAATTGCTAAGAGTAGTGAAAAATTAAATCCGCCTTCAAGCGGATTTTTGAATACTTTAACGTGTTTTAGCTAGATGGCAGCAATTAGAGGTTTCACGTCATCACAAAGAAGTTTGAGGGCTCCGTCGCGGTCGTTAACTTTTCCTTGAGCGATTATGATATTATTTTCTTTCCATACTTCCGGGTTTTTTTCTAGTACGTTTGGAAAAACGACCAATTCTATCCTGGAAGTTAAATCTTCGACGTTTGAGAATACCATCGGCCGGCCCGTTTTAGTAACTATTTTTTGTATTTTAGTTATAATTCCCCCTATTTTTATCGAACCAAGAGTATTAACCGATATGTTTTTAATTGGGGTGACTTTTTCAAGGTTTAGCTCTGTTTGGTAGCTGTTCAGGGGATGATCGGATACATATAGGCCCAGCAGCTCTTTTTCCCACATTAGTTTTTCCCAGCTTTTTGCTGATTCAGCTACGGCTAGTCTCAGTGGCGGCAACTCCGTCTCTATTGAATTACCGAATAAACTTACTTGGCCGATCGAAGACTGCTTTTGCCTATCTCTGGCGTGACTTAAAAGAGCTTCGAGGTTGTGCAATAAGGCATTTCTTTCGCCAAAAGTATCAAGGGCTCCGCATTTTATGAGGCTTTCAAGAGATTTTTTGTTCAGGTCTTTATTGTGAATTCGAGAAACAAAATTTTCTGCGGTTTTAAAAAATCCAGTATTTTCACGCTCCTTGATTACGGTTGAAACGACGTTGTCTCCAACATTTTTTATTGCTGTTAAACCGAATCGAATTGACGGTTTGCCGCTGGCCATTACTACGGTGAATTTTTCGTAACTTTCATTTATTGACGGGGGAAGAACGTTAATTCCCATTTCTTTACATTCTTCTATGAGAAAAGCAACTCTCTCTACATCTCCAGTCTCTGAGTTCATAAATGCAGCCATAAACTCTGTCGGGTAGTGAGCTTTTAAATAAGCGGTTTGGTAAGCAATCGTGGCGTAGCAGGCGGCATGAGATTTATTAAAGCCATAGCGGGCGAAAGGTTCTATAAAATCCCAGATAGTTTCCGCCGTAACCTTCGGAATATTATTGCCTACCATCCCGTCTATTAATCTTTCCCTTTGTTCATCGAGAAGAGATTTAATTTTTTTCCCAACTGCTTTTATAAGAGTGTATCCTTGAGGCAAGGTGAATTTAGCCAAAGTATTGGCGACTTGCATTAACTGCTCTTGATAAACAATTATGCCGTAAGTATTATTTAGGATCGGCTCCATCAGCGGATGAAGGTAGGTGACTTTCTTCTTGCCATGCTTACGCTGAATATATTCTTCAACCATTCCCGCATCCAAAGGGCCGGGACGGTATAAAGATACCATAACGATAATATCTTCCAGTTCAGTGGGCTTAAGGCTCTTTAAGTATTTTTTCATTCCCGAAGATTCTAACTGGAAGACTCCGGTAGTCTGGGCTTTCTGAAGAAGGGAAAAAGTTTTCTTGTCATCAAGAGGAATCTTGTCTATCTCTATATCGATTCCGTGGTTCCTCCTTATTTCTTTCAGTGTCTCTTCGATGATAGTAAGATTAGCCAAACCAAGGAGGTCCATTTTTAGAAGACCAAGATCTTCAACGGCATGCATCTCGTATTGAGTTATAATATCGCCTTCATTAGTGCCGTATTGAAGAGGGAGATATTCAGTTAAGGTTTTAGGCGTTATCACTACTGCGCAAGCATGAGTTGAGGAGTGTCTGGCAACACCTTCCAGTCTGGCAGCGGCGTCAATTAATTTTTTTACATCTGGGTTGCTGTTATATGCCTCTTTCAATTCAGTTACCGTTTCAACTGCTTTCTTAAGGCTTGATTTGCCCTGGTTAGGGTTAAGGGGAATCATCTTGGCGATTTTGTCGCAAAAGTCGTAAGAGTAGCCTAATGCTCTTCCGGCGTCGCGTATTCCTCCTCTGGCAGCCATTGTGCCAAAAGTAATTACTTGGGCAACATGGTCGTGGCCGTATTTATCAGCAACATATTTCAATACCTCATCCCGTCTCGCATCAGCAAAGTCAAGATCAATATCGGGCATAGAAACACGTTCCGGATTTAGAAACCTTTCGAACAAAAGGTCATATTTAAGAGGATCAATATTGGTAATATTCAGTAGATAAGAAACAATACTGCCGGCAGCCGAGCCTCGGCCGGGGCCGACGACTATATTATTTTTCTTGGCCCAGTTGACGAAGTCTTGGACTATTAAGAAATAAGAGGCAAAACCGGTTTTTTGAATGATATTTAACTCATAATCCAGTCTTTTAACGACTTCTTCGGCAGGATTAGCTCCGTATCGAGATACGATGCCTTCATAAGCAAGTTTCTTAAGGTATTCTTCGGGTGTAGAATAGTTCTCGGGCAGAGGGAAGTTCGGCAGTTTAACTTTGTCTAACTCTATTTCTAGATTACAAGCGTCAGCTATTTTACCGGTATTCTCCAGCGCTTCCAATGTCACAGATTCACCCAACAAGCTGAATTTTTTATACATATCTTCCGAGGAAATTAACGAAAAATCATCGTTCTTCATGGTTAGCCGATCTTTGTCATCAAGTTTATTTCCGGTCTGAACGGCTAGAAGAACGTCATGAGCATGGGCGTCTTCGGGATGAGTATAATGTGAGTCTTGAGTGGCTACAATCGGAATTCCCGTTTCTTTAGCCAGCTTTACAAGCTGAGGCGTAACTGAATTTTGATCTTCGATATTCGGATGTTCCTGAAGTTCGATATAGTAGTTACCCTTTCCGAATATCTCCTCATGCTCAAGAGCTATTTTTTTTGCTTTCGAGTAGCTGTTAGATGATATTGCTCTTGATAATTCACCTCCGAGACAAGCCGATAAGGCGATTAAACCATCTGAATGTTTTCGCAAGAAATTTTTATCTATCCTTGGTTTATAATAGAATCCTTCGAGGTGAGCGGCGCTAACTATTTTTATAAGATTTTTATAACCGGTGTTATCTTTTGCCAGCAAGATAAGATGGTAACGCTTATCATCAATGTTCGGCCGCTTATCGTGCATTGAGTTTTCAGAAATATATACTTCACAGCCGATTATTGGCTTGATGCCTGCCTTTTTGGCTTTTTTATAAAACTCAATGGCGCCATATAAGACGCCATGATCGGTGAGAGCGAGAGATTCCATTCCCATTTCTTTTGCCCGGTTGACTAAGTCGTCTATTTTAGAAAGTCCGTCGAGTAACGAGTAGTGGCTATGAGTGTGAAGGTGAGTAAATTTCAAAGTAGTTAGTATCTACAATTAATTTCTACATATTTCTACGAGTTTCTATGTATTTCACGTGGAAATAAATAGAAGTATATTGAAATAAAATAGAAGTTTGTTGTTCAGGAATTAAGCGGATACCGATAATCTCATTTTATCACTCGCACAGAACTCGGCAATGAGGAAGAAGTGTGGACAAGTTGAAGATATTGACAGAAATACCAGTATTTCCTAGTTTTAGGGTGTTAATTCTGGGAGAAAAGGGGCGGAACCGATGATTCTTCAAAAAATAAAAAGATTGAGCTGGCCACTGCTCTTATTTTTTATAGTTTATGGTTTTATTAATCAGGTAACTCTTGTCGTAGTTCGCCGAGTCACAAGTTACTACACGAAAAGCTCGTTTGAGGTTGAAGAGACAAGCCTAAGTAAAAAAGATAAGGAGATATTTTTTCAAAAAAAGATAGCAGAGGCCAGAAATCTGTTCAGGATAGAGCCGAATCTAAAATCGGAGCCTGACTATAAAGTAAATGTGGGCGACAAAAATTATCAGGCACGTTTTTACGATAATAAGGTCATTGAGATAACAGAAGGCTTGGCAAAAGATTTTACCCTAGATGAGTTGGCAGGAGTGATAGCTCATGAGCTTGCCCACGTCGAAGAAGTAGAAAGAGTCGGTTTTGAGCGTCGTCCCCACTGGATGGTTGATGTAAGGGCTGCCGAAATCGCCGGCAGGCAGAGGGTGGTTTCTGCGGTTGAGAAGCTAGTTAAAAAACGCTTAAGCGTGCTGGCAGTGCTAAGTGAGCATCCATTTCTTTTTTACCTTACACTGAACTACAGGTCTTCAGGACGCTATTTTGACAAGGATGGCCGTCCTCGGAGCCTTAAAGAAATCTATGAAGAAGACAAGAAACGTTTGGAGCATCTTTACGCTTTAAGGGATTAATTTTTTACAAGCCCGACTCAGGGGCTTTTTAATTGGACTTCAGTTCAACAAGTAAGTGCAACACTTCTGGTATCATAGAAGTCTATGAAATATCAGCATTTCTCTAT
>MGKQ01000022.1 GCA_001795735.1 Candidatus Yanofskybacteria bacterium RIFCSPLOWO2_02_FULL_41_13 | reverse complement strand
AGGCGAATCTGCTGGCGTTCAAGGATTCCGGCGGCCGAATTCTGGAGCTAGAAATAATGGTTGTTCTAGAAGCTTCTAAAAATGAAGATACTTGGTGCAATATGCTGGTGAGTTTAAAACTCCAAATAAGATACAGTTCTAAGAGTACTCGAGGAACAGTGGTATTGATGGCATGTCGCACTAACTGATTCCGACGACAATCTGTACGTGTTCAACGTTGAATACGACGATGATGACCTGTGGCTCAATACGAATTGGTTCAATCCGCAGAACGTCTTCGGCCCTGACAATCGTTGGGTCTTCGTTCGAAACTCTCTTCATTCACAGCCCCATTTTATATGGGGTTTGTGTTTGTTTCTGCCACCCACCAAGCATTCTCCCTATCTCATTGAGTTTTTGAGATAACAATATATACTTTTTGTTATCCAAAGCTTTAATTTCCCAAGATATTTGAAGCAAGAATTTTAATAAGTCTAATTTGTCAGAAGATTTGTTTAAATATATTAATTTTTGTTCTTTATTCTTATGTTGAGCAATAAAAATATTTTCAATTATCTCAATAAATAATATGTCCACCCTTGAGCCCAGATTATACTTAAATTCTTTTGGAAATCTAGGTAAATACTCATGCCAAATTTTGTAAACGACAACCAACTTCTGAATAATCGGCAAGGTAGCGCTGGGGGGGGCTTAGAAGGATTGAATTTATTCATAGTTACGAAGATATAATAAGTTTAGATAACCTGCTTTTGGCTTGGCAGGAATTTATCAAAGGGAAGTGTAGTAGAAAGGATGTTCAGGAATTCTCCCTAGACTTGATGGATAATATAATATCCCTCCATCAAGATTTAGCCAATCATACCTACAAGCACGGAGAATATCAAGCTTTTAATATAAACGACCCCAAGCCTAGAAATATTCATAAGGCTAGTGTCCGAGATAGACTGTTACACCATGCCGTATATAGAATCTTGTATCCTCTCTTTGACAGAACATTCGTATCCGATTCTTTCTCATGCCGAGTAAACAAGGGTACTCATAAAGCATTAAATAGGTTCAGGTCTTTCTTCCGAAAAGTAAGTAAGAATAACACTAAAACCTGCTGGGTATTAAAATGCGATATTAAGAAATTCTTTGAGAATATCGATCATCAGATTCTGTTAGCGATTCTTAGAAAATATATCTTTGATAAAAGTATTATCGGGCTCTTGGAAAGGATTATCCGAAGTTTTTTATCAGCTCAAGGTCGTGGTCTACCTCTTGGCAATCTAACCTCTCAGTTATTTGTTAATATCTATATGAATAAGTTTGACCAGTTTGTTAAGCACGGGCTAAGGGTCAAATACTATATCCGCTATGCTGATGATTTTGTTATTTTGTCTCAAGATAAGGATATGCTTTATGAAATATTAATTAAAATCGGAGACTTTTTATCTGAAGAACTACAACTTAAATTACATCCTAATAAGATATTTATTAAAACTCTATTCTTTGGAGTTGATTTCTTGGGCTGGGTGCATTTTCCAGACCACAGAGTGTTGAGGACAGCGACGAAAAGGAGGATGATTAGCAAGTTAAAAACCAACAGAAGCCGAGAAACATTAAGCTCTTATCTCGGATTGTTGAAACATGGAAATAGTTACAAAATACGAAAAATGGCAGGTTTGAAATAACCTCAAAATTGTGATAGTATACTGGGATGCCAACTGAACAGGAGATACTAAATTCAATTAAGGGCTCCACAAACAGTAGTAAGCCGGCAGAGCCTGAACCAACCGAAGATTATAGCAAAACCAGAGAGACATCAGCTTTCATATGGGAGACGGTCAAGGTTATAATAATCTCTCTTGCTATAATACTCCCGATAAGGTACTATCTGGTACAGCCTTTTTTTGTAAAAGGAGCGTCAATGGAGGATAATCTCCATGATGGCGACTACTTGTTAATAGATGAGATAAGCTATCGTTTTAATGATCCGAAAAGAGGAGATATAATAGTGTTCCGTTATCCTGAGAACCCATCCCAATTCTTCATCAAAAGAATAATCGGTCTTCCCGGTGAAACGGTGGAGATAAAAAACGATGAAGTTACAATTTATAATGATGACTTTAAACAGGGATTGAAATTAGAAGAAAATTACTTGTCTTTAAACCAACAGACTATCGGTAATCTCAGATCTGAGCTTGATGGAGATGAGTACTTTGTTCTGGGAGATAATCGGCTCCAGAGTTCCGATTCAAGAAGATGGGGCGAGCTTAATAAGAGTTTCATAACCGGCAAAGCATTTTTGCGCTTATGGCCGTTTAATAGACTGACTAAAATTCCAGTTATTAGTTATTAGTTAATTACGGATTGCGAATTATGAATTAATTTATCTTTAAATCTGTAATGCGTAATTCGAAATAGATTAATTTATCAGTTTGTCTAAAAGTAAACAATTACAAGCTCCAAAGGGAATGCATGATATTCTGCCGGAAGAGCAGAAGTACTGGCGTTACGTGCTTAAAAGAGCTGAATCCTTAGCGGAAGATTATAGTTTTGAAAGAATAACTACTCCGGTAGTTGAATCAATGGAGCTGTTTTTGCGTTCAGCCGGTGCCGGAAGCGATATAATAGAGAAAGAAATTTACACTTTTAAAACAAAAGGCGGAGATGATCTAGCCTTAAGACCGGAAGGCACGGCATCTATAGTGAGAGCCTATCTTGAAAATGGCATGAACGTCAGGCCTCATCCGGTTAAGCTTTATTATCATGGTCCGATGTTCAGACATGATCAGCCTCAGCACGGAAGGTTCAGACAGCATTTTCAGTTTGGAGTTGAGACTATCGGCGATGCCTCTGAAATAATCGATGCCGAGCTGATTTTCTTGGCCTACAAGCTCTTAAACAGCTTGGGTTTAGATAATTACAACGTCCACATAAATAGTATGGGTGATTCAAGCTGTCGGCCGGCTTATATCCGTACCCTGAAGGATTTTTATAAAAATCGGACGAAAAAAGTCTGCGCTCAGTGCCGGGTTAGATTCAAGAAAAACGTTCTTCGGATGCTTGATTGTAAGGAAGAATCATGTAAAGAAGTTTCTAAAGATGCTCCACCGATAGTCGATTTTCTTGATGAAGACTGTAAAAGGCATTTCAAAAAAGTTTTAGAAGTTCTTGATGAAGCTAAAATCCCATATATTATGAATCCTCATTTGGTTAGGGGACTCGACTACTATACACGGACAGTTTTTGAATTTATTCCAGACGAAAATTCGAAATCACAGCTGACGGTTGTTGCCGGCGGGAGATATGACAGATTAATAGATCTTCTGGGCGGGTCAAAAACACCGGCTGCCGGATGGGCCATGGGACTCGATAGAATAATACTAGCTCTTAAGGAGAATGAAATTTCTGTTCTGGAGATAGGACTGAAGCCCAAAGTTTTCCTAGTCCAGCTGGGTGATGCAGCAAAAAGAAAAAGCTTAGTTTTATTTGAAAATCTACGTAAGTCTGGAATTGAGGTTAAATCTTCTCTCGGCCGGGATAGTATAAAATCACAGCTTAGAATAGCTCATAGGCTGGGCGTTAAACATACTTTAATATTTGGACAGAAAGAAGCTCTTGAGGATACAATTATAATCCGAGAGATGGATACGGGAATTCAGGAAACTGTGTTGCTTGAAAAAGTAGTAGATATGATGAAGAAGAGATTGAAGAAGTAAGTTTTGTTCGCGAACGTAGTGAGCGGTAACAAAAGTTACCCCACCCTCTAAGCTTGTGATTCAGAGTATAAACTAAAGAATAACGGGCATAGAGGGCGGGGTGCTCATGATTATACCTTCTCGCTATACTCGCAGACAATCACGGCATGCTAGACGATGTTTTTTGCAAAATAGTAAGCGGAGAGATCAAGGCGGATATTGTATATAAGGATAATGATTTTTGGGTAATAAAAGATATTAATCCCCAAGCCCCCGTTCATCTTTTAATTATTCCGGCTAAACACTTTACCTCACTTGAGGATTTTATGGAAGGGGAAAATGATGGACTATTAGGCAGAGCATTTGTGGTAGCTCATAAGGTAGCTCATAAGGCTGGTATTGCTGAAAAAGGCTATCGATTAATTCTGAATGAAGGAGAAGACGGAGGAAAGCTGGTTCCGCATCTGCATATACATCTGTTGGGTGGAAAGAAGCTAGGGCCGAAGATTGTTAAGTAGTGTCCAAGAGCGAAGCGATTGGTTACAATACTTAACCCCGCTCTCTATGCTCGTCGCATACTTCTAAAACTTTATTGTAGAACAGTTATTGTTAGAAAATAGTACTTTATTACAACAAGCCTAGAGGGCGGGGTTAAGTAAGGCAAGCGGCTATAGTTATTAGTCCGCCTTCGCGTAAAGCTTCGGCGGACGCTGATAATTATGGCTGCTCGCCTTCGGCTTGCAGATAATTATCGCGAAAGGAGGTTCTGTATGGTTGAAGTCAAACGAAAACAAAATGAAAGCATTGGAAGCATGATGAGGCGTTTTAACCGTTTTGTTCAGCAAAGCGGAGTTTTGCTTAAGGCAAAAAGCTCTAGATTTAGAGAAAAAAAGAAAACCGAGAGAAAAGAAAAAAACGCCGCTATTATGGGAATGCATCTAAGCGCACTCAGAAAGAGGCTTGAGAAACTAGGGAAATATGATGAAGATACGTTCGAGGAGGAAAAAAGAAAAATGAAGCAGGAGTTGGATTTATAATCCATGTAACTTATATCATGTATCTTGTATCGGGAGATAAGAATTAATATTCTTTTTTCATCTTTTGTTACACGTTACATGTTACACGATTTGTGATTAAGGATAAATTACAGCAGGATGTTAAGGATGCTCTTAAGTCAGGAAATGCCGAAAAACGCATGGTGCTGGGTTTGGTTTTGAGCGCTGTTAAGACTAAAGAGCTTGAGAAAAGAGGTAATCTAAGTAAAGCCCAAACCGATGCTGTAAAACTCGAAGAAGAGAGTAAGCTCAACGATGAGGAGGTAGTCGAAGTCGTTTCGTCTGAGATAAAGAAGAGAAAAGATTCTATTGAGCAGTTTAATAAGGGAGGACGTCCCGAGCTTGCCGAGAAAGAGCAGAGAGAGATAGATATCCTTATAGGGTACATGCCTGAGCAGATGTCGGAAGGTGCAATCAGGGCAGAAATTAAAAAGGCGATCGTCTCAACTGGTGCATCTGGCCCTAAAGATATGGGTAAGGTAATAGGTACTGTGATGGCCAAGATCAAAGGCAAAGCCGATGGTACTCTTGTAAGTCGGTTAGTAAAAGAAGAATTGATGAAATAAACTAAAAAAGCCGCAAATAGCGGCTTTTTTAGTTTCGTGATAAAATCATAACAAATGATTGAACTTGTTTATCAAAATTCAACTGCCGATAAGGGTTTTAAGAAAGATTTTTTTGAAAAGATATCAAATACCATAGTAAAGGAGTTAAACTTGAAAGAAAAAAGTCTTAACATCAGTTTTAACATTGTTGGAGAGAACCGGATAAAAGAATTGAATAGAAAGTATCGGCATAAAAATAAAGTCACAGATGTCTTGTCTTTTCCGATGTCTGACAAGCCTCTGCGCAAGCTACACGCCACGAGCTACACGCCACAAGCTAGTGACTTTGGGGATATCTTCATCTGTCTGCCATTTGCAAAAAAGCAGGCAAAGAGCGAAAATATAGATGTAGAAAGAAAACTGGCACAATTGACCGTGCATGGCTTTTTGCATTTAGCGGGATATGATCATGAGAAGTCAGCAAAGGATGCCAAAGAGATGTTCGATTTAGAAGGTAGAATTTTGAATAAATTATCAGTTTTTTAAAATCTCTAAATCCTAGTCTCTAAATCCTAAACAAATTCAAAATCCTAATTTCAAAATTTAAAACATTTGAGATTAGACATTGTTTAGAGATTAGAAATTAGAGCTTAGAGATTATTGGATGCCGAGGCCGTACACAATTAGTGGAATAGATATCGGTAACTCTCAAGTTAAAGTTGTTATCGCCAGAGTAAATAGCGATAGTTTAAAGCCGGAAATTATAGGCTCCGGTAGTGCTGTTTCAAACGGTCTGAGAAGGGGAGTAATTGTTGATATGGAAGAAACAATTGAAAATGTCCGATCAGCCGTTCAGCGAGCTGAAGCAATGGCTGGAACCAAGATAAAGCGCAGTTACCTAGCGGTTAACGGTCTCCATGTCCATAGTCAGACTTCAAGAGGAGTAATAGCGGTATCCAGGGCCGATAATGAAATTTCTCAAAATGATATAGATAGAGTAATTAAAGCTGCGTCGGTTGTCAGCCTGCCTCCCAACAGAGAAATTATTCATGTTATTCCCAAAAACTTTATTGTTGACGGGGCTGAATACGTAAAAAATCCTTTAGGGATGAAAGGGGTTCGGTTAGAAGCTGACGTCCTTATCATTGATGGCCTTTCCCCTTACCTGAGAAACCTTATTAAATGTGTGAATCAAAATAACATAGAAGTTGCCGGCCTTGTCTATGCACCGATAGCTTCTTCTCTGTCCGTCCTTGATAAAAATCAGAAAGAATATGGAGTTGTAAATATAGACTTCGGGGGAGGCACTTCAAGCCTGTCAGTTTATGAAGAAGCTAATTTACTGCACAGTATAATTTTGCCGATCGGTTCAAGGCACATTACTAACGACCTTGCTGTCTTATTGAGAACCTCGATCGATGTTGCTGAAAGAATAAAAATCGAACACGGCTCGACATCTAATGCTGAAGATTTGAGAAAAAGAGGAGAGCTTGACCTTTCGGAAGTTATCGGAGAGAAAAATTTTGTAATTCCTAAAAAACAAATAATAAAGGTTATTGACGCCAGAACTCAGGAACTCTTTGATATAGTAAGTAATGAACTTAAAAAAGTTTCCAAAACCGGTCTTTTACCGGCGGGAGTTGTTTTAAGCGGAGGCGGGGTTAATCTTCCCGGAATTATCATGCTAGCCAAAGAAAAATTGCGTCTGCCGGTAAGAATGGCCAGGTCTATACATTTTGAGGGAATGTCAGAGACAGTTGACGATCCGGCATTTTCTGTGGCAATGGGAGCCGTTTTATGGGGAATGAGCGGCGAGTTAGGGGAATATGGAGGAAAGGCGGCAGCCTCTCCTGATAATAATGATGTCTGGGGTAAGTTTATGAACTGGCTCAAAAACTTCATGCCATAGAGGCAGTAAAGCTCCTTACTTTATAGACAGTTTATCCACAGAAACAGCATTGTTAGTTGCGGTGCTTTTTGTTTTATGATAAGACGAAGTATACATAAATTGTCAGTTTCTAAACTACTAATTTTTTAAACCTATGACAGCTCAAGTAAAACCAGCATTTGAAACATTTGCCAGAATAAAAGTTATTGGCTGTGGTGGCTCGGGTGGCAATGCTTTAGCCAGGATGATCGAGGCCAGAATTCATGGTGTCGAATTTATTGCCGTCAATACGGATGCTCAGGCACTCCACAACACCAACGCTCCGACGAAGATTCATATCGGTAAAAGCTTAACCAAGGGTCTTGGAGCCGGAATGAATCCTGACATCGGAAAGCAGGCGGCTGTTGATACTAAGGAAGAAATAAGTACAGCACTTAAGGGCTCGGATATGGTTTTTATAACCTGCGGTCTTGGAGGCGGAACCGGTACCGGAGCCGCTCCGATTGTTGCGGAGATTGCCAGAGACATGGGAGCTCTTACGGTTGGTGTTGTAACCAAGCCATTTAGTTTTGAGGGTGCCCAGAGAATGAGAATAGCCGAGGATGGCTGGCATTCATTGCGGGAAAAAGTAGATGCTCTGATTACTATTCCGAATGACAGGCTTCTTTCGATTATTGATCGTAAAACTCCATTGCTGGAATCTTTTGCTATTGTTGATGATGTCTTAAGGCAGGGCGTTCAGGGCATATCAGATCTGATTACTATTCCGGGTATTATCAACGTTGACTTTGCTGATGTAAAAGCCGTTATGGCAAATTCAGGGTCCGCTTTAATGGGTATTGGGAAATCAACTGGAGAAGACAGAGCAATTGAGGCGGCAAAAATGGCAATTAACTCGCCGTTACTGGAAGTTTCTATAGATGGTGCAAAAGGAGTGTTGTTTAACGTTTCTGGCGGTACTGATCTAGCTATGGCAGAGATAAATGAAGCGGCAAGGGTTATTACCGAGCATATAGATTCTGATGCTAAAGTTATATTTGGAGCTGTTTTGGATGATAAACTCAAGAAAGGGGAAATTAAGATTACTGTAGTTGCGACCGGTTTCAATAACGGGCATGCTGTACAATCTCGTCCGGCGATAGCCCAGCAAAGACCGAACTTATTTGACAATTCCTCCGAACATAAAAGAACTGGCACCTATATTTCTGTTGGTAACGGCAATGGTAATGGCAATGGTGTCAAAGAATTTGTGGATTCAGCTGTTAGCACTGAAGAAGATTTTGATATTCCCGCCTTCATTCGCCGAAAAATGAAGTAGTCGCTCGCTTCTCCCATCAATCTCTCTCCAGTCCTCGTCTGCGTCAATATCCTCTAACTAAATAAGGATTTACATATCAATAATCACAGGTAACCCTCGTCCCGATTCCTTTTATAGATAAAATGAATCGAGGATCCTCGATTGCAAAGCAATCGGGACTTGCCTCCCAGCCCTTCTTTTTCGAAGAAAAAGAAGGGCTGGGCGCTCGACCTATGATTATTGAGTAAATCCTTTTTAGTTCTCGGATATCTCCTTGCCTGCGGAGGAGAATAAATTGATAGGAAAGCTCGCTTTACGTATACTGATAATATATGAGGCATCGTCTTAAAAAAGTTTCTATTACGGTAAGTATATTTATCGTTTTAACTTTAATTTTTATAAACTCATCTTGGTATAAGAGTAATTTTCCAGAATGTACATATACAGAAGAAATTCTTGAAATATCACCAGAATTAAAAAATATTCAGCTATATCTTGAGAAGGACGCCATTCTTGTAAAAGGAATCTATCCTCCTTTTAAAGATGTTAAATGTATGTCGAATCTAGGGCCACTAGACAATGAGCTTTGGGGCGAACCTCACCAAATGATTTATGGAAGATCGGGAGAGGTATTCCATAAAGGAGAATACCTTACTATCGAAAAAATTATTGCTGCATGGAAACATGGTCTCGAAGCCATAGAAGGACACGGGCCTACATTCTATCTTGTCTTAAGGGATAAAGAGGGTATACTCTACCGTCTTGCATTTGCAGACTTAATGCCAGAAGAATCCTACAAAATAAAAGTAGTCCTCAGTTACTATAATGGACAAAATAAATATTTAACCTCAATGTATTTTAGGAATTATTATTCTTGTAACTATTACAATAAAGATTCAGATGGTAACTTTGATAGAGATTTAATTGGCAATCTTATAGTAAATCCCAGATGTTCAATAATTCCTCAAAGTAACTAAGCAAACCCTCTCCGTATCACTTTTGATAACCGTCGAAATAACTGAGAGCTCAGAGACTATACCCAGAGAGGAAACACGCAGGCAAAATTGGCTTGGTTCTGCAATTTTGCCGAGTACTTAAGATTCGGTTTCTCGCTGGATAAAGGCGAAGGTTTTAGAAGCATGCTTTAGCCGCTTCTGGAATCGCCTCAGAAACCGAATGTGGTCCGAGTCTGGGTATAGTCTCTGAGTGGGTTATCAACATTTTTTTGACTTGAAAAATTTTGTAGTGGCGTTAGAATGAAAGTAATGAGTGTAAGATTAACAATAAGACACTCGAGTTGAATAAATCCCGCTTTTAAGCGGGCCGCTCCTTCTCTAGGGGAGCGAGCCTCGCCTAGAGGGCGGGTTCAGACATCTCTAATAGGCCAAAATATCGCCTTGGAGGCGATATTTTGTAAAACAAAATGGATCCATATCAACGCAAACAACTTCAAACAGTAGAATATCAAGGCGAAGGTTCACATCGAGGAACTTCGATGGGAATCGCCTCCGAGCCACTCGATTACGACAATACGATTACTGATGCTGTTCCCGGAAACGGGCTTCATAAAACTGGTTTTATTTGGCCCCGTCTGTTCAGCTCCACTCATCCGTACGATGAGATTGAATGGGAAAGAAGAACCGCAAAAATTTCCAAAGGCGGAGGAGAGGTAGTTTTTGAGCAGACTAATGTAGAAGTTCCTTCTTTCTGGACTCAAACCGCAACCGATATCGTGGCATCGAAATATTTTCGCGGACGTCTTAATGGCTCCGATCGTGAATACAGCGCTAAGCAGATGATCGATCGTGTAGCCGATACAATGGCCAAGTGGGGGTTGAAGGACGGATATTTTGCCTCTTCTGAAGATGCCGAGAACTTTTCGCTGGATCTTAAATGGATCTTAATTAACCAATATGCGGCATTTAACAGCCCTGTTTGGTTTAATGTCGGAGTTCATGAGCATCCTCAATGCTCGGCATGTTTTATTCTTGAAGTTGAGGATAACATGCAGTCAATCCTTGATTGGTACAGGGATGAAGGTTGGATTTTTAAATACGGCTCCGGTGCCGGTTTAAATCTCTCAAAGTTGAGATCATCAAAAGAAAATCTTTCCAAAGGTGGACATTCTTCCGGACCGGTTTCGTTTATGAAAGGTGCCGATGGCGTTGCTAATTCTATACGGTCTGGCGGTACAACCAGGCGGGCGGCAAAAATGGTTGTTCTCAATGTTGACCACCCGGACGTTAAAGATTTTATTTATTGTAAAAAAATCATAGAGGATATGACGAAGGCTCTTGCTCAGTCAGGAATAAAAGATTCAATTACAGCAGATATTTTTGATCCGTATACTCTTCTTCCATACCAAAATGCCAATAATTCAGTCAGAG
Organism: Candidatus Yanofskybacteria bacterium RIFCSPLOWO2_02_FULL_41_13; assembly: GCA_001795735.1. Lineage (GTDB taxonomy): Bacteria > Patescibacteriota > Minisyncoccia > 2-02-FULL-40-12 > GWA2-44-9 > 2-01-FULL-39-28. The sequence continues at coordinate 9,433 of MGKQ01000022.1, read as the reverse complement.
TTACTGATGATTTTATGAATGCCATTGAGAACGATTCCCTCTGGCATTTAAAAGCCGTAACAACTGGAGAAAGTATTGAAAAAATAAGGGCCCGTGAGGTAATTGACTGGATGGCTGATGCTGCTTGGGCAAGCGCTGATCCTGGTATTCAATACGACACGACAATTAATGATTGGCATACCTTAACCAATACCGGCCGAATTAATGCATCAAATCCCTGCTCAGAATATATGTCAATTGATAACAGCGCCTGCAACCTGGCATCTCTTAATCTGCTTAAGTTTTTTAATGAAGATGGCCGATTTAATGTAGATTTATTCAGAAGAGCGGTTGATACGATGATTCTGGCTCAGGATATCGTAGTTGGTAATTCATCGTATCCAACTGAAAAGATCACCCAAAACGCTAAAGATTACCGTCAGTTAGGTCTTGGTTATGCGAATCTAGGCTCTCTATTAATGAATATGGGATTGCCATACGATTCAGAAAAGGGAAGATCTATCGCTGGGCAGGTTACATCTCTTATGTGCGGAGAGGCATATCGGATGTCGGCTCTGATATCTGATGTTAAAGGCCCTTTTAACGGTTATGATTTGAATAAACAACCGATGCTTGGTGTAATAGAAAAGCATCTTGACGAGTCGGAGGATCTTTATCGCAAGTCTGTAAAGCTCGGGACTGAAGATGATAATTTACTAAATTACTCCAGAATTGTTTGGAACGATGCTCTTACGTTGGGTAAAAAATACGGCATAAGAAATTCTCAGGTTACGGTTCTTGCTCCGACGGGGACAATAGCCTTTTTGATGGATTGTGATACGACTGGCATCGAGCCGGAGCTGGCTTTAGTTAAGTATAAAAAACTTGTCGGCGGCGGAACCTTGAAATTGGTTAACGGCCAAGTACCGAGTGCTCTAAGGAAATTAGACTATTCAGAGGAACAAATAGATAATATTTTAAATTATATTTTAGAAAAAGAAACTATCGAGGGTGCACCACATCTTTCGGAGGATCATTTGCCTGTATTTGACTGCTCGTTCAAGGCCATGAACGGTTCAAGAAGTATACATTATATGGGCCACGTTAGAATGATGGCGGCGGCCCAGCCTTTTATATCCGGAGCCATATCAAAAACAGTTAATCTTCCTAGCGATGCAACAAGAGAGGACATAAAAGACGTTTTCTTTCAGGGTTGGAAATTAGGCTTGAAAGCGATCGCTGTTTATAGAGATGGCTGTAAATCAATTCAACCTTTGAATATTTCAAAAGACGGCAAAAGCGACTTAGTTGAAAAAATTAACGGCTATACAAGAGTAAAACTTCCGGATGAGCGTCCATCTGTGACCCACAAGTTTATCGTCGGTGGTTATGAGAGCTACTTAACCATCGGATTTTATCCCGACACAAACCAACCCGGAGAGACATTTCTTACGACTGCGAAAGAGGGTAGCACTATTTCGGGCTTACTGAACACTATTGCAACTCTTATATCCATATCCTTGCAGTCGGGAGTGCCTTTAAAGACTTTGGTTAGAAAATTTAAGGATGTGCGTTTTGAACCGGCAGGTTTTACTAACAATCCCGATGTGCCGGTAGCAAAGTCCATTATCGATTATATTTTCCGATATCTGGGTATGAAATATCTTAAGCCGGAAGATAGAGAAGAGATATTCGGTCCATCTATACAGGCCGGCTCAAATGCTATACCTGATGGGGGCAATACCCAAGAGCCTATTTTAGCTTCATCTTTAGTAAGTCAACCCCAGATGGTTCAGACCGTAGCAACAAATGCTGATGCCCCGGCCTGTGTTAATTGCGGGTCGTTGATGATAAAGGCTGGTTCCTGCTACTCATGTCCGAATTGTTTTGCTACCACAGGCGTCTGCAACTAGCTGTACGCTTCTAGGGCTTCTAAAACGAATATGAACAAGGTAAAAAGAAAGGCGGGTGGTCCACCACCCGCCTTTCTTTTAAACTGATTAAAATTTTGCTAGGCTCCTTAGTGAATATGCATAAGTCCCAAGTCTTCTTCTATCTTTTATCAGCCTTTCTTCTGGGAGTTTTTATGGCTTCATTTTTTGATTTTTCCAAGTCTTTAGTTCCGGTAATTCTTATTATTGCCATCAGCGTTATCCTCCTCTCAGGTTTAAAGAATAGGCCAGCCATTTTAATTTCTTTCTTACTAGTCACTTTTGCTATCGGAGGATGGAGGTTTAGTATTTTTAGTAAAGCCGAGAACAACCTCGATAAGTTTACCGGTCAGGAAGTGGTTTTAACCGGTTATGTAGATGACGAGCCCAAGATAGACGGCAATATTCAAAGATTTGCTTTTAATTCCGACGGAACCAAAATTCTCGTAACAACCAGTGCTTATCCGAGGTATAAATTCGGAGACAATATTAAGGTAATCGGAGAGCTTGAGCTACCTAAGAATTTTACAGACTTTGATTATGTTGCTTATCTCAAAAAAGACGGTATTAGGACCACTTTGTTCTTCCCTGAAATTACAAAATTTGACGATGATTTAAGTTTAGGCTTTCGGGAAGGTTTAAGGACGACATTGTATAAGAGAATATTTTTACTTAAGGATGCGTTTCAAAATGCAGTTAATGGGTCAGTCTCAGAACCAAATGCAGCATTCATAAATGGAATTTTACTGGGATCCCGCCAGAATATTCCGGATGATCTCAGGGAAGCGTTTAATAGAACTGGTACAACTCATATTCTTGCCATATCCGGCTATAACATTATGATAATATCGTGGGCTGTTTTATCCGGTTTAATATGGTTTTTCAAAAGGCGAACGGCTTTTTGGATTTCTGTGGGGATAATAGTTCTGTTTGTAATTCTAACCGGAGCTTCAGCTTCTGTGGTCAGGGCGGCGATGATGGGATTATTATTATCTTTTGCTAACGGCTATGGCCGGCTGTATGACCAGAAAAATTCTATTATTCTAGCCGGTGGAGTTATGGTATATCATAATCCTTTTGTTTTGGTTTTTGATATAGGTTTTCAGCTGTCTTTTGCTGCCGTTTTAGGACTGATTTATCTGTATCCTTATGTCGATTCCAAATTGTATAAAGTGCCGAGATTAGGTGATTTTAAAGAACTTTTTTTGATGACTTTATCTGCCCAAATTGCCGTTGCGCCTCTTCTGGTTTATTACTTCAAAAATTTTTCGATAGTTTCTTTGCCGGCGAATATTTTAATTTTGCCGTTTGTTCCGGTATCAATGTCAGTCGGTTTTATAACCGGCTTAGCCGGAATGATATATTTGCCGTTGGGACAGTTACTTGGCCATGTTGCTTGGGCGATTACAAGCTATCAGATTCAGGTTGTTAAGCTTTTTACCTAGTAAGGCTGTAAATTATGCACTTTTAATTTATCAATAAATTATTATAATGCAGTTATTATGACTAAATCATACGAAAACCCGCCGGAGGGTCCTAATGAAGGTAAAAATCGTTTTTACGACAAAAATAATCTTGATGATGAAATCGCGGGTCTTGAGTTTGCCATAAACCGAACTAAACATAGAATTGAAAATGATTTGGATAGGCCGGCCGGCGTATTAGAGGAGCATCTAAAAAGCTTGGAGGCTGAATTGAGATTGGCAAAAACAAAGAAGGAATGGCAATATAAAAAAGCGGCTTAGCCTTCATTACCTTCGACAATTGTTGAATCAAAAAATCTCACGCTAAAGTCGTGAGATTTTTTCTTTTCTGTACATTCTGGCCGTTTTGTTTATAATGCCATCATTGTTCTTTAAAAGGTTTTCAAATGAAGCTGGATAAGCTGTGGCGGCCGATTGATGTCATTGGATGCCATGTGCTAGGAAGGCGTTTTATCGGGGCAGAGAATATAGACGATGTTTTATTAGTCGGGGAATCATTAATTAAGCAAGGATTTCTTGTAACCTACAATCTTCTTGGCGAACATGCGACAGACGACCGTAGTATTGGCATGGCTGTTTGGACGACAAACGCACTGATCAGTAAAATGAACTTTGATAATTCAGGAAACATATCTTGCAAACCGACTCTTTTTGGCCTGGCCGTGTCCAAGGATCTGTTTCGGCAGAAAGTAGGACCGATAATCGAGTATGCTCACAGAGTTGGCGTAGGAGTGGAATTTGACGCCGAGAGCTCTCAATATATTCGGGACACCTTTGAAGTATTTAGTTCTTTTGCCTCAGTCCCTGTTTTAAGAGATTCGGTCAGGCAGGCTGTTCAAGCTCACTTGAAAGATATTTTTAGTCTTATGGACCAATATGAATTATGGGATAAGAACCTCCGTATTGTTAAAGGATCGGGAGTTTACGCCGAAGCCAATAACCTGATTGAAAAAGACGAAGCTCTAGTTAGGGCGAAATACTTTGAAATTTTAAGAAGAAATATAGTTAATCGGCGGATTCCATATACTGCCACGATAAGAGACAAGAAGTTGGCCGAATCAGTAATTAAAGTTACTTGCGATGGCGAATATCGTTTTGAATTTCAAATGCTTTATGGTCCACTTGGCCGGAGGCTGGCAAGAAATCTTGTCCGTCGGGGATATATGGTCAGAATTTATCTGCCATTTGTTGCCGAATGGTGTCATGATGTCTGGAGGCCCTATGGGCTTCGCCGGGCCGAAATGATTAGAAAAATTATTCTACAGAATATGTTTGGTGGCTAAACTATGCAATCTAAAGACCCGTCCAAGACGGGCCTTTTCTTCTATAAAATTTATGGTATTATCTAGTCACGATTGATTTTTAACAAAGAGAAGCAATGGCAAAAAATACTGTAACTATTGTTCGGGCATTGGAATACGACCACAGAGATGTTACGGTCTCATTTAACAATGTAGCTGAAAAAATGTTCGGTAAAGATCCATTTCTGGGTATTAAAGACGGTTGGTGGCGTGATCCATTGAGCTTGATGCAGGTTAGAATCGGACCGGACAAAGAAGTTAAAGTTGCTACCGGCCACTTGGAAATAAGAGGGATGAAGGCCAAATTCAATCAGGCCGGATCAATAATAGAAACTTTTGCTCCTAAAGAGGAAACAGACAAGGTTGAAAAGTTTCTTGCTGAAGTGGAGAAAGACGTAAAACTAAACAGTATTTATAAGGGAAAAGCAGTAACTTCATCTGGCGGATTTATGGATTTAAGCGGTATTAATCAGAGGCAGTTGATATACAATGACCGAATATTGAGTGAGCTCAACGATAATTTATGGGTCATGATAGAGAAGAGCAAAGATTGTCGGAATGCTGGTTTTCGTCTTCAGAGAAAGGTCTTGTTTGAAGGAAAATTCGGTACCGGAAAAACATTGAGTTTACTGTTAACGGCAAAAAAAGGAATCGATAACGGCTTCACATTTTTATACCTTGAACCGACTACTGCCGCCGTATCCGAAGCTATACCGGGAATACTTAATTTTGCCAGATTATACTCGCCAGCAATTGTCGGGATTGAAGATTTTGACAGAGAACAGAGAGCGGGCAACCACTTTTCAGTTGGCAGACTCATGGCCGCTATTGATGGAGCGCTTTCGAAGAACAACGACATTATTATCGTCATGACTACCAACTATAAAGATAAAATAGTCGGCGGACTGAAAAGACCGGGCAGAATAGACAAGTCGATTAATTTTAACACTTTTGAGCCTAACGATATTGCCAAGTTGCTTAAACTAGTAATACCTGATCACTTCTTGGATCCAAATATTAACTGGGGAAAAGTCGGCAACGCCGCCGCTCATTTTACTCCTGCCTTTATTAATAAAGGTATTGCTGAGGGGTCAACATTGGCCGCAATAAGCCGGGCTAAAAGTGGTCAAATGCCAGTTGTTACCGAAGAGATATTACTGTCTGTCGCTGAGGGTCTTCAGGAACAGCACAAGGCTTGTGAGGCAGATGAGCAAGTCGGATTCGGTTCCACAAGATAAATTAAACCGCCATATATAGCGGTTTTTAAAAAAATTGAGCCTCTTTCTTCTTGCTCAATTTATGTAAATAATCTCCAATAAAAATTAAAATTAAAACAAAGAAATAAAACAGAAATAAAGTATTATCCCCCAAGTGATGTTATGGTTCATCATAACATGGCGCGTAGATATGGCTGGCACACTAATTTGTTGTTAAAGCAACAATAGCAAACAATCCGACAAGACTTCTGATATCTGGCGGGGGATGCGGTATTTATAGCGTAGGCACAGAGGGATGTTGTCTTTGAGGATTAGTTATGTAACTATACAAAAGGTTCTTATTATTAATGAAGGGTTCATAAATGACTAGCAGGATCAAGGCAGAATTGACTCAAGAGCAAGAGCTAAGGCTCGATTATAGTGATGGCATAAGAAAACCTAAAGGAACCAGACGGCAATCTAGTATAGGTCTATCTTTTTCTCAATGGTTACGATCTTTAACAGATGGTCAACTAATTAATGAATTTCAGGAAGAGATATATTCTAAATCAAATTCCGTATCTGCCCGAGAAAGAGTCGCCATGTTTCGTATAGAACTTACAGAGAGAATGCGCCACAACTAGGCGCTTTTCTTTTTGTTACAATCCATGATATTAAAATCGAATACGAGAATCATTTCTAATCAATACTTGTCTTTAAACCCAATCCTTGTTATGGTTCATCATAACAGGAGTCGGATCCTAACATCATGAAATTTGTAAATATAAAAGTAAAAAGCAATATCAGATCAAAATGTCTTGATGCTCTTTATGCGGCGCTAGACCTTGCAAAAGAGAGGAACGAAATAAAATCTTTTATAAACGATATTTTAACCGAAGGCGAGAAAATTATGGTTGGTAGGAGGATTTTAATTGCCAAGAGACTCTTAATCGGACAGCCCTACAGGAAGATAGTCGCAGAGATGGAGGTTGGTTTGGATACGGTATATAGAGTTAAAAAATGGCTGGGTGGTAGGCATAAGGGTTATGAAAAAGTAGTTGAAAAGATTAAAAAAGCAGTTAGATCTTCGGTAAAACGGAAATCTGGATTTAAAGATTATTATCCGACTGGTGGTTTCGCCGAGATCAGAAGAAGGTATAAAAGTTATTACTGGTTTTCTGATCTACTAGACGAATTAAATAAAGACAAAAAATAGAAATTAAAATATACTATCTATCAAACCATGCTATGATACATCATAACATGGTTTGATTCTCTAGACCGAGTTGACTCAATAGCGAATTAAAAGGACGGGTTATTGAAGGTTTATTTCTTCGACATTGGTCAGGGGGACTCAATATCTATAGACTAACCCTTCGACAAGCTCAGGGCAAGCCACAGACGGAAGGCCATTTTATTTTGTATTTGAGATAAAATTGACGAGAGATTGACGAATGTTAGAGTCCGTGATATCTTATGGGAACGAGATGTTTGAAAGAATGGGGGAGAAAATAATGGCATCAAGTGTATCGAGGGTCAGTGATATATTGTGTTCAATTCTTGTTAGTGCAAGTCAAAAATCAGGAATTCTAACATTTACAGTTAGACATATTGATTTTCAAAGAATATTTAAGAATTCTGTAAATACATTATCGAAAGACGTAATATTTTCTGATTCTGGCCCTGAACCTTTTAGTCCCATTCTCGACGATTCTTTAAATCATTTAATTCTTTCTGGACTGACTGGTTATCCAGACATTCAACATCCCGAACAAATGCTTGTTAAGTCATCGGCTTTCGAATATGCAAGAGAACTGGATAAGTCATTTTCTCTAGCCGAAAAAGAACAGTTAAATAGATTGGCAGACGAATTCTTATCTAGCGTTAAGCCGTAATTATTACGGCTTTTCTTTTTGTCTAAATTTATGTTAAATACAATCCATGCGAAAATTATCTTTAACCCACCTCGTTATTATTCTTTGTCTCTCTGTTTTTGCCTTTTCGACGAACTCGATAGCAAGTCAAAAAGATGGCCTTCTTAAAATCTATTTCTTGGATGTCGGACAGGGTGACGCCATTTTTATAGTCTAACCGCAGTTGAACACCTTTTTATTCTCGAGATTCCATATAATCCGACAGGGTGAGGAAGGCAGAGGGATTATTCATATATTTTTGCTCGAAATTCAAACAGATGAAAGCATCCATTTTGTTGTTCTGTATTATCTTTTGGGTGTTGCGATTAGGGAGAGGTGATATAATTTGACTGAATGTTTTGGATTGGTATAATTAATATTATGATAAAAAATAAGAATAATGGAGTGACTCTCGATGAATTAGCTAGTATGGTGGCACGAGGGTTTGAGAATACTGCTACGAAGCGGGATGTTTCGGATGTTAATTTAAGAATAGATAATTTAGATAAAAAAGTAGATAAATTAGATTATCAAGTGAGCGAAGCTTATGACATTCTAAAACGCTTCGAAGAAAGTGATATTCTTAATCTACAAAAGCGAGTTCAAATTCTAGAAAAAGCCGTGAGGTCATTGGCTAGTCAACTTCAGAAATAGTATATAAATATTTTCGTAAAAAGTCTCGCAACGGCGGGGCCTTTTAATTTCCCAAACCCTCATTACGCTATATTGACTATTTCCTATGCTTATAATAACATCTTGCCAGATTATCAGATTAGATGAAGGCGGAGATGACAGTTAGAAACCTTGTCGGAGTAGTTGCTATTGCTGCCTTAACAATGGGTTGTGCTTCGAAGAGAGTACACGTTGAAGATTGGAGTTTCGGAACCAGAGCCTATGCTAAGGTTGAGGCATCTGGTAAGGATTTTTTTGTTGTTCGTTTTACAAAAATTGAAGCATTCGGCTACTCACTGGGTGAGACAGAGAGAAAGCTAGATTTTTTGAAACTATACCATTGTGTGCCTGTCTCATGGTGTGACTACAAAGTTGGCACAGAAGTTTATGCCGAGGCACGTGGCGGAAAAAGAATGAAAGATCCAATCGGTTATGAAATAAAATATATACAGTCGGCGGAAGAAATAGATGTTCCATTTGTCCGTTCATATCGCGCAAGGCCTCATTAAGAGGTCTTTTCTTTTTGTTTAAATTTATGATAAGTAACCTTAATGCAACACAGAAAATTATCCATAATTCATTTAGTAATCTTACTCTGCTTATTAGTATTCTCTTTTTCAACGCACAGTATTGCAAGCCAGAAAGACGGCCTTTTAAAGATTTACTTTTTTGATATCGGACAAGGTGATTCCATATTTATAGTCTAACCGCAGCTTGCGGTGAGCACGGCCGCACCGTTGAAAACTTATTTGTCTTCGAAATCCCATATAATCCGACAGGGTGAGGAAGGCAGAGGGATTATTCATATATTTTTTGAGGTTGACGAATGCTAGAATCCGCGGTATCTTATCGGAACAAGATGTTTGGCACCCGAACCCATCAATTAGAACGACCACTTTTTCTCTTCAAACACGCTTTTCGGCGTTGTTTTTGTTTTATCTCATGTTCGTAAGCTTC
>MGKQ01000021.1 GCA_001795735.1 Candidatus Yanofskybacteria bacterium RIFCSPLOWO2_02_FULL_41_13 | reverse complement strand
AAAAGCGTGTTTGAAGAGAAAAAGTGGTCGTTCTAATTGATGGGTTCGGGTGCCGCCTCTGCACTTTATCATTATATCATAAATGAAATATCTTGTCAACAATTATGTCGATGCTTTTACGGAGGTAATTAAAAAAACACCCAAAAAAAGTGTTGTTGAAAATTTTATAAAACTACTTAAGAAAACTGGTGATATTAAACGTTTAAATAAAATAGTCGAAGCGATTGACAAAAAACTGGTAAATAAAAATGGCGGGAAATGGGTTGTTGTAGAAACGGCCAGAGAGTCAGCTTCGGCTGATAAAATCAGAAATAAATTTTCAAATAAAGATCACGTTGAGTTTAAAGTAAATCCTGAATTAGTTGCCGGAACAAGAGTTACAATAAACGGAGAAGAGGAGTTAAATAATACGCTAAGTAGTAAACTAAATAAAATGTTTAAATGAGTTTTGAAATTATTGAAAAACTGAAGAAGGAGATTTCACAGTATAAGGATGATACTGCTTTCGAGCATGTTGGGGTTGTAACCGAAGTTGGCGACGGAATTGCAAAGATTTCCGGATTATCAAAGGCATTGAGCCAAGAAATTTTGAATATAGAATCATCGGGTGAAATGGTTGCGTCAATTGCTTTTAACCTTGAGGAAAGTTTCATCGGAGCGATTATATTGGGTGATGCTCAAAAAGTGAGAGTTGGCGACAGAGTTCACCAGACCGGTAAAGTTGTTTCAATTAAGGTTGGTGAAGAACTTTTGGGGAGAGTTGTCGATCCTCTTGGGAATCAGCTGGATAACAAGGGAGTGGTTTTTATTGATAAATCAAAAGGCAAAGATTATCCCCTTGAACGTTCAGCTCCTTCGGTGGTTACCAGAGAATCGGTCAACACGCCTCTTCATACCGGTATTAAAGCCATTGATGCTATGATTCCTATCGGCCGAGGTCAGAGAGAACTTATTATCGGTGATAGACAGACCGGAAAAACAGCTATAGTCATGGATACGATTCTCAATCAGTTACAAGATACAAGAAATAAGAGACAGGTTTTCTGTGTCTATGTTGCTGTTGGCCAGAAAAATTCTAAAGTCGCAAAAATAGTTAAAACTCTTGAGGAGAAAGGCGCACTTGAATATACGGTCATAGTTTCTGCGCCGGCATCTTCTCCGGCTTCAGTTCAGTATTTAGCTCCTTTTGCCGGATGTGCGATAGGGGAGTATTTCATGGATAAGGGGCAAGATGCATTGGTTATCTATGACGACTTATCAAAACACGCCGATGCTTATCGTCAGCTCTCGCTGCTATTAAGAAGACCGCCGGGGCGAGAGGCTTACCCGGGAGATATTTTTTATCTTCATGCTCGTTTACTCGAAAGAGCGGCAAAATTAAACAAAGAACTTGGCGGGGGATCGCTGACGGCTTTGCCGATTATTGAAACTCAATTAGGCGACGTCTCGGCTTATATTCCGACCAATGTTATTTCTATCACTGACGGTCAGATATATTTGGAATCGGACCTTTTCTACAAAGGTCTTCGTCCTGCAGTAAATGCCGGATTATCCGTCTCCCGTGTTGGTTCTTCGGCCCAGACTAAAGCTATGAAAAAAGTTGCCGGCAAGTTGAGATTAGAGCTTGCTCAATTCAGAGAACTTCAGGCTTTCGTTCAGTTCGCTTCTGACTTGGATGAAAATACTAAAAAACAGATTGCCCGCGGTCAGAGACTGACGGAAATTCTGAAACAGGTGGATGGCGAGCCGATTTCATTTGAAAAACAGGTCATTGCGATTTATATGGCAACGAATGGTTATCTGGATGCAGTGGAAGTTAAGAATATAAGAGATTTTGAAAAAAAAATGCTTGATAATCTGGAAAAACTGCACGGAGATATTTTGAAAAAAATAAGAGAGACAGGAGTGATGGATGAGGAGACGGAGGGGAAGTTAAAGAGTTCTTTGGAAGAAGTTAGGGGGGTGTAGCGATAATTTATATTTTATTCATCGCCTTCGCTTTTTTAACAAATTCAGCAATATTTATTCATTTTGCAGACACAAAATTGGGGCCCCATCGAAGACTCCGCCCAATTCTTTGTCTTCTGTAAAATTTCATAAATATCTTGAATTTGTAATAAAAAAGCTCAAATGGATTCATAAAATATAAATTATCACTACACAAGAGTTGGACGTTAAAATAAAAAAGCCCTTCTCTATTGAGTTGGGCTGGGTGGTGGGCTGGACTTCTAACGGGACAAGTAATCGAAGTAAACATGGAATCTCTACAAAAAACAAAATCAAGAATAAGGGCCGTTAAGAATATCGGACAAATCACGAAGGCGATGGAAGTTGTAGCGGCGACAAAGATGAGAAAAAGCCAGGAAGTGGCTTTGCGCTCACGTCCCTACGCTTTTAAGGCGCTTGAGCTACTTTCGGTTTTGGCTAAGCATGCAGAAATCAAGACTGATCTGATGACAAAAAGGGATATTAAAAAAACGCTTTTAGTAATTGTTACTTCGGACAGAGGATTAGCTGGTTCCTTTAACTCACAGGTCCTAAGGGTAGCGGACTCTTTTCTAAAATCTTATGACGTTACAAGTTACAAGTTACAAGTTGTTCCTGTCGGTAAAAAAGCTATTTCCTATGTTGGTAAAAAGAAGCTTGATTCAGTTGAGAGTTTTTATGGATTTGGTGATTTTATAGAGCCATCAGAAACATTTCATTTGTCCGATAAAATAATTTCCTGGTTTTTGTCCGGTCAGTGGGGTAGGGTAATGACTATCTCTACCCACTTCCGTTCGACGCTTAAGCAGGAAGTTCTTCTGAGACAAGTATTGCCGGTTGATCTGGAAAAAATCCAGAAAACAATTTCTGAAATTATCCCCGAGCACGGAAAATTTTCTGGGATACACGATACAAGATACACGATACAAGACGCATCCACAGATTACCTCTTCGAGCCTACCCCAAAAGAACTAGTCGAGAGTCTAATCGACCATTTGGTCAGAATGCAGATTTATCATCTGGTCTTAGAGGCAAATGCTTCTGAACATTCAGCGCGTATGGTTGCCATGAAGACAGCATCTGATAATGCCAAAGAACTTTCAGAAAAACTTAATTTAGAGTATAATAAGGCGCGTCAGGCTGGAATCACGAAAGAGTTGATAGAGATAACGTCTGCAGTGAATACACTGCAGTAAATTCAGATTTATTATTTACCAGTTACCATTTTGCCAATAATTTACCATTTAACCATTGCGTCATTTTCTAAAATGAATCAATGGGACAATGACAATTCAATGGAAATTGGTAAATGTAAAATTATTTAACATTTATGAACAAGGGTCACATTGTCCAAATAACTGGTCCGGTGGTGGATGTGGAATTCTCAGAGCAGAATATGCCGGCTCTTTTGAATGCGCTTAAAATCAACACTACGATGGGCACCATCGTATTAGAGGTGGCTAAGCATTTGGAGCCGGGCCGGGTCAGGGCTATTTCTCTAGCCTCAACTGACGGATTGTACCGCGGACAGGAAGTAACAGATACCGGAGCTCCAATTAGCGTACCAGTTGGACCGCAGGTTTTGGGAAAATTATTTAATGTTTTGGGTGAAAGATTAGATACTAAAGAAACTGATAAATTTGATAAGTACTGGCCAATTCACCGATCTGCGCCAAAACTCGATGAGCAGTCAACTAAGACAGAAATTTTTGCAACGGGAATTAAAGTTATTGATTTGCTCGCCCCATTTATTAAAGGCGGTAAGATTGGATTATTTGGTGGCGCCGGAGTCGGTAAAACTGTTTTGCTGATGGAGCTTATTCATAATGTTGCCGAAGTTTCCGGCGGTGTTTCTGTTTTTGCTGGAGTGGGAGAAAGAACTAGAGAGGGAAATGATTTGTATCATGAGATGAAAGAATCAGGTGTTATTGATAAGACCGCTCTTGTATTCGGTCAGATGAATGAGGTCCCGGGTTCAAGGTTGCGTGTTGCTTTAACCGGATTAACTATGGCTGAATATTTCCGTGATGAGGAGCACAAGGATACTCTGCTTTTTATAGATAATATTTTCCGATTCTCTCAGGCCGGTTCTGAGGTTTCAACTTTGCTTGGCCGTGTACCATCAGCCGTTGGTTATCAGCCGACATTGGCTAGTGAAATGGGTAATCTGCAGGAAAGAATAACTTCAACTCAAGACGGTTCAATTACTTCTGTTCAGGCGATTTATGTTCCGGCCGACGATATTACCGATCCGGCTCCAGCGGCAACCTTTGCTCACCTTGATTCTACAATCGTATTATCACGTGCGTTGACTGAAATAGGTATTTATCCGGCCGTTGATCCTTTATCTTCAACCTCAAGCGCTTTGGATCCTAAAATAGTAGGCGAGGAGCACTACCAGGTTGCCAGACAAGTTCAACAGATACTCCAGCGCTACAAAGAATTACAGGACATTATTGCGATATTGGGATTGGAGGAACTTTCGGATGAAGATAAGTTGTTGGTAAACCGAGCAAGAAGAATACAAAAGTTCTTATCCCAGCCATTCTCGGTAGCGGCTCAATTTACTGGGAGAGAAGGGAAATTTGTTTCTCGCGAACAAACTGTCAAAGATTTTAAAGCGATCATTGATGGTAAGTACGATGACAAACCAGAGGAGTTTTTCTACCTAAAGGGAAGTCTAGAGTAATTTACCATTTTCCAGTTACCATTTTGCCAATAATTTACCATTTAACCATTGCGTCATTTTCTGAAATGAATCAATGGGATAATGACAATTTAATGGAAATTGGTAAATGTTAAATGATAATTATGCTATTACACGTTATCTCACTAAAAGGTATTCAATTTGATGGCGAGATAGTATCGCTTAATTTAAAGACGACCTCGGGAGAAATTACTGTTTTGAGTAAGCACAGGCCTTTAGTTACGGAAATAATCTCTGGCCGCGCAGTTATTACAAAGGAAAATGGCGAGAAAGAAGAGTTTAAAATTACTTCGGGTTTTCTTGAGGTGGGGGCTAATAATCAGGCAACAATGCTTGTTAACTAAGACGTTTCATAGTATAATATTTACCGGTACTTTATATTATGGATATGGAGGCGAATGGCAAAGAAGACAAAAACAAAAAGGGCATACGTCTATAAAGAAAAGTCACCTCTGGAGCATTATAGGGCGGGTGCTTTTATTGTTCGTTGTCTCGATAGCCGTTTTTGGAGAGTTGCAAAACACTTTATTAAAAGTTTGGGGATTAAGCATCCTGATCCGGCTTTTCCAGCCGGTGGAGCTAAGGTTTTTGCCTCACCCTTTGATGAATACGAAACTGAGCATTATCTCGGCCAGATAGCGAAATCTATAAAACTTCATCACACAAAAAAAGTAATGCTATTTTCCCACCACGATTGTGGCGCTTATGGGGGATTTGCCAAATTTAAGAATGATCCAGAGAAGGAATTAGATTTCCATCGTGCTGAGCATATAATAGCAGAAGAGGTAATTAAGGATAAATTTCCTAACCTGGAAGTTGAAACTTACTTTATAGATGAGAAGGGTATTATCAGAACGAACTGATAATAACTGCCGAGCTTAGCTCGGTATTTTTTATTATTTAATAATGTAAATCTATATATGAAGCTGCGCAGATTTATAAGAGATTTTAAGCTAAGCACTGATAAAATAAACTTATCTGATCAGGGGGTAATTAACCAGATAAAAAATGTTTTTCGTCTTAAAGTAGGCGATCTTATTATTTTAGCAGATGGTAACTTTAACGAAGTGAAAGCCAGGATTATTAATTTTGGTAAAAATGGTATGGAAATTGAAGTTACAGAAAGGTATCAAAATCAAAATGAACCATTAAATCATATAATTTTATATTGTGCAGTGCTAAAAAAAGAAAACTTTGAGCTAGTTGTTCAAAAATCGACTGAGGTCGGAGTTAAAGAAATTGTGCCTATTATTACTGAAAGAACGGTTAAGCTCAATCTTCGCAAAGACCGTCTCGAAAAGATAGTAAAAGAGGCTTCTGAACAGTCAGGCCGGGGTATTGTTCCCATTCTGGGCGACCCGGTCAGCTTTGATAAGGCGGTAGTTGGTTCTAAGAATAATGACCTAAACCTGATTTTCGACTTATCTGGTGTAAGTTTTGGGAATATGGAACGTCTTGGTAATGAGGGTCATATTGGTGCTTGGATTGGTCCCGAAGGAGGATGGACTGATCAGGAAATCGAGTTGGCTCGAGGGTCAAATTTTAAAATAATAAACTTAGGAAAACTTACCTTAAGGGCGGAAACAGCGGCGATCGTGGCAACATATATTGTTGTCCACAATTATCATTGTCGCTAGGCAGGTTCTTAAAGTATAATGTATAGACATATGTATCCCGAACGAAGTAGTGAAAACTTCAGACGGGATATTAATTAAGTTCTTGTGGGGATATGAATGGCAAACGTTTGGCTCTTATACCCTGCAACGGCTACTTCGTACGGGATGTATAGATATCGATTAGTAAAAATATCGGTCGCTTCTTTGGCCAGTCTAGGTTTGGCTTTGTCGGTTTTTGCCCAGACTGCAACACCGACCCCAACTGCAACGCCAACACCATCACCGACAAAAACTCCAATTCGTGAGCAAGTGCGTAATATACAAGAAATAAGAAAAGTGGGGATGGAGGACATCAAAGAAATGAGACATTTAACCAAGGAAGAAATGGGGAATATGAGGCGTGAATTTCAGGACAAGATAAGAGATGCCAGAGAGGATCTAAAAAATAGAATAGAAGTAAAAAGAACCGAACTAAAAAACGATTTACGTAGTATAAAAGATGAGCGTAAAAAGAAAACTACTGAAAAAATTGACAAAAGTCTAGATGCTATGAACGAAAGAATGACCAACCATTTTATCGATGTTCTTGATAAGTTGGAGGATGTTTTAGTCAGAATTGATGAAAGAACAGACAGGGCTGCATCAAAGAGTATTGATGTTTCTTCTGTTCGAACTGCTATTGAAAAAGCCGATAAGGCTATTGATGATGCTCGAGCGGCAGTAGTTGCTCAAGCCGCAAAAATATACACCATAGACGTGACCACAGAGACAGGCCTCAAGGAGGCTGTTAGAAAAGCAAGACGAGCGTTGCATGATGATCTTGCAGCTGTTCGTGAAAAAGTAAAAGCCACTCGCGATGCTGTCCATAATGCGGCTCGTGCTTATGCTAAAGCTCACGGCAGAGATTTGCTCACTCCGACTCCAAGTCCAACCGCAACCGTTAGTCCCACTGTTAGTCCCTAAAGATAAGTTAGGTTTTTAGATGTTAGGTTTCTAGATTTCCGTCTAGTAATCTAAATCTCTAGAACTTAATATCTAATGACAATGGATCAAGTACCTCCCCAGATGCAAAATCCTAATGTTCTTGAGAATATGCCTGTTCAATCACCGATGGATCATATTACCAAGAAAAAGGGCCATTGGATTTTAGTGGCGGTTGCTATTGCGGCTGTTGCAACTTTTTTTGTTATTCAATTTTATATTGATCAGATGGTTGTAGAAATGGTAGTGCGGCAGCCGGTATTGAATCAAGAGGCCAGGGAAGATGCTCTTATCAGTAATGAGGTACAGGATGTAGATTTAGGAGATTTGAATGCCGAATTTGAGGACATAGATAAAGATTTAAACAGCCTTTAACACTCTGAGTTCTAAAGACACCGAGTTCTACTCGGTGTCTTTTTGCAAGCACTGTACAGTTCATATAAACTATGATATAATAATAGCATGTTGAAACAGCTCACATCTCTGGGTTTATCCGATAATGAGGCCAAAGTTTATATGGCCATGCTTGAGCTTGGCTCAGCGACAGTGCTTGAGATTTCTGCTAAAGCCGGAGTAAACAGGCCTACGACATATGTTCAGATAGAATCTCTTAAAAAAATGGGGCTTGTCAGCTCGCAGGTAAAGGGCAAAAAACAGCTTTTTATTGCCGAATCTCCTGACCAGCTTGAGTTCGTTATTGAGCGTGAGATAAAAACAATTGAGGACAAAAAGGCCGAATTGGCTAGAATGATGCCCGAATTATCGGGGCTATTTAATGTTTCAGGTGATAAACCTCAGGTCAGGTTTTTTGAAGGGAAGGAGGGCCTAATAAAAATGCAAGACGAGATGCTCAGATCCAAGAGTAAAGAGATTGTCAGTTTTTCATCAGCTGACGGAATACTTAAACATTTTCCGACTCACCCTAAGGATTACTCTCCTCGACGTGTTCAGAAAGGTATCAGATCGCGACTGATATATACCAATAGCGGGGGGCCAATTTTGAAAGAACATGACGAGAAAATGCTTCGTGAGGCAAAATTTGTTTCGCCTGAGGAATTTCCGTTTAAGTCGGATATAGTAATTTATGATAACAATGTGGCTATCAGCGCTCTTGAAGGTAAAACAGTCGGGATTATAATTTCACATAGAGAATTGGCCGATTCTTTTCGAGCCTTATTCGAATTGGTTTGGAACTCTCTGGGTGGTAATTAAAAGACCCCACTTTCAAGGGGTCCCTTCACGCAAGACAGAAGATTTAAGTCGGATTGTTTTTCTCTTCTAGTCTCAGTTTTTATTAAAAAACTTCTTAATTCTTTACCACCCGCCGCCGCTACGCATACTTTCCTCCTTCATTTGTTTTTTGCAGGAGGAAGCCTTTCTTTCTAACCGCCTAGCTATGCTTTGGCTAGCGGTTAATCGTGCAATAGTTATATTTATCATGCTTCTCCTGCTATCCCTGGGCGGGATCGCCGCAGGGGGCAGTCTTTCGACTGCTGCCAGCATTATATTATATTACACTAAATCTGTCAAGTGCTGATGGTAATGTGTACACACATATGGCGGTTTCCGAGTAAGCTCGGAATATGGCAATATGTATGGCAAAAACAATTAAGGAAGAGCGGCTAAGATGGGTACTCCCTATCATAGACGGAACAATTAAACTGGTTAATGTGGCAAAGGTCTGCCCCTACGGTAAACGTAGTCTTGAGCGCTGGGCAGCAGTCTACAAGATATCGGGGGAAGTTGGGCTTGAACCATTATCCACCGAACCCAAGCGATATCGTATTGAAACTGAAATCCGGATTAAAGAGCGGGTTATCGAGATAAGAAAGGATACTAAGAAATGTGCCTTAAAGATACACTGGCAGCTAGAAAAAGAAGGTATTAATCTGCACGAGAGAACGGTCGGAAAAATATTGAAGAAAGAGAACCTGGTAAGAAAATATCGTGTTAAAAAGATAAAGTACAAATATATCAGGGCAGAGCGTAAGGCCGGTGAGCTAATTGAGATTGATGTTAAGTTTGTGCCCGGAAAGATAGCTGGTAAGCGATATTTTCAGTATACAGCTATTGATACCGCTTCCAGGTGGAGGCACATGGAAGTATATGGGGAACAGAGCGGATGGAGTTCCCGATTATTCTTGAAAGAGGTAATGATTCGATTTCCACACAAAATCCAAGCTGTTAAAACCGATAATGGAGCTATCTTCACTAATCGATATACGGGCACTTACAAAAGATTAGATCTAATGCCTAAAGGAATACATTCTTTTGATCAGTTCTGTAATGAAAACAATCTTGTCCACTATCTGATTGATCCGGGGAAGCCTGCCCAGAATGGGACAGTAGAAAGAAGCCATCGAGAAGACCAAGAGAAGTTCTATGAGCAGAATATCTTTAAAGATTTTAAAGACTTGAAACGAAAGCTAAAAAGATGGAATATGTATTACAATGACCTTGAACACTGTGGTTTAAAAGGCAAAAGCCCAAATGAATTTCTAAGAGAAATCAATTAATTAAAACCGCCATATGTGTGTACCTAAAACATTAAAACCGCCATATGTGTGTACCTAAAACATGATGACAGAAAAAATAATCTTAACTTTTCGTAAATTTTTCAGATTGAAAAAAAATGTGTATTTTTAGTCATTTTTTGATGACACTAGAACTGTCAAAAAGCCCTGTATTTAAGCCGTTAGTTGGTAATTTCAGGTCTCAAATCTGTCAAGGGGTATTGACAAATTAATTCATTTGTGTATAATACAGCGGAAAGTGAAGTTTGGGCAGGGATTGATTCAGGTATCGGGTTTAAGCCGTCTAGATAATTATCGCGGCTCCCATCCAATCAATCTTGGCCCTGACTTAAGAAGAGGCGTAAACCCTGGGTGGGGGGCCTCTTTCCAGACCGATATGGGTAGACGGTTAAAGTAAATTATAAAATCGACAAATCCTCGGTATTGGGCCTATGATAACGATTTTATAAGGAGGGAACTGTACCCATGTCGGCCTAGAAAGGGGAGTCACACTTCACGACTTAAGCGGACTAATCCTAGGTTAGCCCGCTGAAGCTGTGGAGTGTGATAGTCCGGTTTGAAATACCGCATACGGGACCCTCGCCTTTAGCAAGCGAGCGTTGTGCGGAACCCAAGACATAAGTCTATACGGCCTTTCGACGCCCAGCGGGTAGGCGGGGCGGGCTAGGAGTATAGCAGTCGGGTGAACCAAAATGGACCATAAACCTGAAGTCTTGTCTCTGCTTCGCGCCTTTCAAGGGCGAGAAGCAGAGAGCTAAACAAGACTAGGTCCAGGGCGAGTCACACTTCCTCGAGATTGCTTGCTCTGAGCGAACAGAGTGAGTCGAAGAGTTCTTTTTCAAAAAACGTACCTTGAATTTACTAATTATTTTGTGTGAGGGCACATTTTGATTAGTTGTTCTAGGGAATTTCAAAATTGAGGAGGTGACATATGGCAAATCGAGAATTCCGCCTTCGGGTGGAAGGTTGGCGCTACTCGCGTCACGCCATGATTCAGGCTAACACCCTGTTCATGGAGGTGGCACGTATGGCGTGCAGCCATTGTCCGACCTGTTCCAACAGGATACGGACACTCGAATCCCGACTTCAGGGTAACGGTACTTCGTGGAGATTCGTCAATCTCAACGGAGGCGTGTATCTTGCGGTCGAGCCCAAGCAGATGCCAGCGACGGTAGGCGACTACCTTAGCGGTCTGATTGGTCTCCAGATTAGCGAAAGCTAATTTAAAATCGCCGAAAGGCGAGGGACGGGGCCGAACGACGGCCTGGCAACAGAAGAGTGGTAAGACCTTCCAACTTACTGCTCATCCTGCCGATTGCGGCTCTTGTCCCGCTAAGACAAGTTACTCATCCTGAGTGTAAAAACTCACTGAGCCCAGCTCAGTGATCTGTCCCGACTTTACGTCGGGACTCCCACCAAAGTCTTGCATGCGAATAGCGTACTACAAATACGCCCATACGAATGGAAGTTTTTGGTGGGAGGAATTTGTCCCGTAAAATCCCTCGAGGGTAGCAGGGTGGGTATCCAGCACCTTGCCCGTCAGAATATCGGCGGTTAGGAGTCAGGTTGACTTATACACGGTAATGCTGCAAGTGCTTACCCGGAGATAAGCTACCTGGCTTCTACTGGAGGTTCTTTTCTGAAATAATTTCTGATTTTTCAAAGAGCATATGCGTCGATCCGATCAGGGAGGTGAGATATGTATGGAGAATTTCCGGACGAGTTTCCTTCTGAGTACCCCGAAGGTTCTGAGTGGTCTGATGATGAACCACTCGAGGATGAACTAGAAGATGAACCGGGGCAAGTAAATCAACCGTTAGATTATTTGGAGGTGTATATGAGCGAGCAGAATGTGGCAGTAGCGGTAGCAGCGGTCAAGCCCTTCGTGTGTCATGGTGAGCCCCGCCCAGGGAAACCGTGCACGGCGAAGTTGGCGCAGTCCGAGGCTTGGGTGCCGGCTCTGGCGACTGTTCGTAAAGTTGTCGGGCGTTGGCCCTCGGTCAAGGACCTGGCCGATCACATCCACTGTGGTCGTTGTGCGGCCCTTGGTCGCAAAGCCGGTCTCCGGTTCTATCGCTACCAGCAGACGGTAGTGGAGATGGAGAACCGCCGGGTCGAGCGTCAGCAGACCGCCCGCCAAGCCTTCAAGCGCTACTTCTAAAGTAGCCCACCCGCCCCTAAATGGGACGAGGTGATCCAGCCGAGTCGAAGACTCGGCTTCCCACCGGAGATTTTAAAAAATTATGATATATCATAATTTTGCGAGAAGTTTCCGGTGGGAGTCGGTAGTTTAAACGAATAAAACACTCGGTATACGAGAAATGTAGGGAGACGTAGGCAGCCTTCTCGATTCCCAGTTTTCTCATGAAGAGTAAAC
>MGKQ01000020.1:119220-120529 GCA_001795735.1 Candidatus Yanofskybacteria bacterium RIFCSPLOWO2_02_FULL_41_13 | reverse complement strand
GAAAACACAAAAAGCACTCACGTGCTTGAGAAAATTACAATTATTGAGGTGGTCTGATTGAGACTGGGCTGTAGGAACTTAGACGTATTTTAATTATACCACACTTCTGTAGTATTTGCAAGTTTTGCGGGGGCACGAGGACTCGAACCTCGAAAATCGGTTTTGGAGACCGACAGTTTACCGTTAGCTTATGCCCCCATATGATAAAATCAGCTTCTAGCTGATTTTATCATACAACTTAGTTTTATCCTAGATTCTTTACCCGGTCATTTTAGCCTCTTTGTGGGGCGTAGTTTTCCTGCACCATTTACAAAATTTCTTGAACTCCAACTTCCTCTCAACTTTTTTCTTGTTCTTTGAGGTGTAGTAATTGGGTCTCTTGCAGACCACACACTTCATTCTTAATAGATTGTCTTGTGGCATATTTGTCTAAGAGTGAAGCGATTAGCTACAAATATACCGATCTCGCCGACTTGTCCCGCCGAAGTTTTAACATAGGCGGAAGCTTTAGCGAAGGCGGATGGCACCAATCGTTCTCTCTTTATATTTTATTTAACCTAGATATACTACACTAAAAAACTACATTTTACAATAGCCGTTGATTTTTGAAAAAATTCCTGTAGAATAAGCGGGTACATTAACATAGAGAGGTTGTCATGCTGAAATATTACTCGGATGATAATTTAAAACACATTAAAAAAGCAAAGGACTATAAGGAATTACTTACTATTGCCATCACTGTTCTGAATGTAATGTTGTGCCAATACCCGCTCACGCCTATTACTATGGTCTGCGGACCAATATCAACCGGCGGTGCGGGATCAAGAAGTAGAAACCTAGAAGTATTTAACAGGGCCATTGATCGCTTATCTGCCGGCGGATTGTTTGTCTTCAGCCAAATGCCGTTTGAAGATGACATGGAGAGAATATACAAATCAGACCCGAGCCTTCAGGGATTAAGACTTTTGGAAGAATTTTATCTGCCAATATTCGAAACGAGATTTATAGAACTACTGTGCTTTCTGCCAGGATGGACAGATTCTATAGGCGCAACATGGGAACATCAACAAGCCGAGAGACTGAGCATACCGAGAATATACTTATCAGAATATTATATAAGCGATCTTTAGACCTAGCCCCATTTATGGGGCTTTTTTTGGAGGGTAGAACCCCGAAAGAAAAACACCCTTTCCATTTTAGAAGAAATTTGTCGCGCGCAAAACCAAAATGCAAGGAACATTTTTCTTTGGGGTTGCCGAGCGGAGCGAGGCAGTGGCGGGGCTTTCGTGGAGCGTACGGCTTAATTTAG
>MGKQ01000020.1:0-119212 GCA_001795735.1 Candidatus Yanofskybacteria bacterium RIFCSPLOWO2_02_FULL_41_13 | reverse complement strand
TTACGAATTTTTGATAAAGTAAGTTCGAGTGAAGTCGTAAAGACACTCAATAAAAACTAAAAACCGCCTAGGCGGTTTTTAGTTTTTATTGAGCCGTTGGTCGGATTTGAACCGACGACCTACTCCTTCATAATGCACCCCAACTTCGTTAATACTTATATGGGGATTAGACTGTATCTTGTCGCCTTTGGCGACCCCTTGTCAGTCGTTCGGGCGTTTAAAACGCCACGGTCTTACCCAGCCGTAGTTTTCCAGAAAACTACGGCTGGGCTTTAACCGTTATTCGGGATTCACCGTTGAATTGCTTCAGCGGTGGGCAATTTGATTTACCATGGAGTTGCTCTACCAGCTGAGCTACAACGGCAACATATTATCTATTATATTTTTAAGCTTCGTATTCGAAAAATGGACTGTCATAACACCAAACTTTGATTTTTCTCTGTAATTCCCTATCGACCTGCTTGGAGTTACGGTAATCTTGAAAAACTGATCTTTTCTTATCTGAAAATCTTTTAACTCATTTAACCAAAAGTTCAATGTTTTCCTGGGCTGCATATCGTCAAATACCTGTAAGCCGAATCGTAATTTTTCTCTATTAATCCCAAATATATCTACCATAAACCGTAAAAACATTCTAATCATTCTTGGGTCAGTATTGCCTAATCTTATAGAGTTACGATTCTTTTTATTACCCTCACCCCAGTAAAGACCCAGTCCCAAACCCAATAGTTTTGCCTCTTCTAGTGTTTTCGGCTCTTTTACTGAAAATGGATCCCCGTGAGGATTATACTTAGCGTACATTGCATCTGATAAAGATCTTTTCTTGATCTTAAATTTCCTTATCCAGTAATTTATCCTGTTTTCAGAACATTTAAAAACTTTGGCAATTTCTGGAACAGAGCGCTTCTTCTCTATATAAAGCTCGTTTAGTATATCCCTAAATGGTTCCATAAGTAAACTATACCAAAAAACTCGCTTATGGTAAACCAAATTCTGTGGATATATAAGCTCTACTAGTTCTTCAAAAGCGACTTCTTTCTCAATTTCACACCTTTCATCCCTCTGGCCCGTAAATGCTTAAAAAACTCAATCTGCTGTAATCTTTTCTTGGCCTCTTTCTTGGTCTTATACGAACTACGCTACGCAGCACGGAGGAGCTATGAAGGGCCACTTCTACGCAGATATAAAATTCCGCATATGCGGAATTTTATATTCTAAATCTTTTCAGTGCTGTGCACTTCGTCGCCTTTATTGGCTATTAAGTGCGCGCACTGCGTAGCTTTAGCGAAGTAGTGGAGTATACCAGGACAACTGGAAAACCATTGTCAAAAATATTTACATATGGCTAAAGAAGAATTCATTAGAATTTGAAATCGTATAATTATTACACAACCTACTCCATTCCAGACACCTTTTCCCTAATGTCTGCGTCGTTATTTGCCATATGCGTTAAATCTTTTACTGCGACTTCTAGATTCTCAATATAATCTTTAATCTCTTGGATATGACGTTTTATATCCCGACCCTGTCTGTCTCCATCCATCATATCCCCAAGCTCTGCAGATTGTTTTATCTTACGTATTAATTCTGCTACTTCTTTATATTTTTCTGGTCCCATCTCCGACAAGTGTTCTTTGGCTAACTCCAAATCACGCTTCTCCTCGCCTGATTCTATCGTTGGATTTTCAAAACTCATATTATTATTTAAATTTAATAACCCGTATTTACCCGACCAATTTCTTGCTGTAATCGACCTATCTCCGCTTGGGCTCGACCAAGCTCAGATTTTTTCCTATCAAGTTCCTGTTGAATCCTATCTATCTCAGCCTGAATTCTATGAGCCTCCTGCTCATGAGGGTGAAGCTCCTGCTTCAATCTGGCAATTTCTTTTTCTTTCTCAGCTCTTTCTTTTTCCTTTTCTTGGCGTTCTTTATCAAGATCTGTAGACATGTGTTTATTAGGATTAGTTTATTAACTACAATATAACACACGGCTCCAGAGTTTTCCAGTCCTGTCATCTCTCCCTAAAACCTCAATTTTGGCAAACCTCAAACAATCAAAAACACCAAGGATTTCTTGATGTTTTTGATGTATAAAACCAATACTAGTGGGCGGTGAGGGACTTGCACCCCCGAAGGCCAATGGCCGCTAGATTTACAGTCTAGTGTGTTTGCTGCTCCACCAACCGCCCATTATTAAATTCTAAAAATCTTTTTTCATTCTTTTTATTATTAAAACCGATTTTATTAAAATACAAGCGAAGATCATTTTTCCTTGTTAGATAAATATTAAATCCGCTTATTTTTGATGGGAAAAACCCTAAAGATACCAGCGCTAACCTTGTAGATTTTAACAGGGGGATTGACCTATTACAAAATGATATTTGAACATTACCAGATCTTAATTTATACACCGAGCCATCAGTATCAATTAAACCCCTAACAGTATTTACTAGGAAATTTCTCTTTTTAACACACCAGCTAGGTATATCAACCTGCGAATCTACTTTATTAAATGCCAACCCCATATTTAAAAACCATCTTACCAGTCTTGCTGACCCTAAGTAAATAACATAGTGCCCATCTTTCGTTGTAATAACCTTAGGTTTTACATTAAAAAGTTTTCCCATTAGGCCACAAACATAATCTACATACTCATCTTTTTTGCCCAATGTTACCGTAACCTGAGTGGGTGAAAGGTGCCCATCCCCCAGTAAAATTCCTACCATTTCAGCAAGCTGTTCAGAATATGTTTTAGGAATAGTTATGTTATGGTTTATGTTTTTATAGGTTATTTTTTTAAATGGTGTTGATTTAATACCTAATCTCAATAACCTTTGATATATACTAGATTCTGCTAAGCCGAGAATGGAAGCAATATCACCTATGGTCTTATTCTCTTTAACGTATAGTCTGATTAATTCCTGTTTACTCTTCCGCTCTTCAGTTTTATTCCATCTCCGAGGCATAAATAATTCTATCATATCCTGAACAACATAGCAAATTTTTAATTGACTACTTTACCATGTAATACTGTTAAAGAATCGGGGAGCCCGAGGGGTGAATCGGACACCCGTCAGCGGTTTACAAAACCGTCGCTTTGCCACTAAGCTACTCGGGCTTAATTTCTATCTATTTTACCACAAAAACAGAGAATTTGCTACTTTTGCCCCGTAGTGGAAGTTCGAGATTTAAAATAGCGAAGCCAGCTCGAACTTCTACTACGGGGTTTGAACAAGTCTCTCCAACGCTCCAGAGAGTTTTATTTTGAGTGATTCTTTTTGAGGGCTTAGCTCAATAGCGGCCTCATATGATTCCTTGGCATCGACAAAATTGTCCATTTCTATATATAAATCACCGAGGGATTCATAGAGATCGGGATTTTTAGGATTTTTGGCTATCTCCATTACCAATCTCTGCTCTTCATTTTTAAGAAAGTTGGGACTAATGGGCTTAGCTTCGCTTTCGATCATTTGATTTTTATCTTCAACTAACTCCTCCGACGATGTTTTACCGTTTAACTGTCCGTTGATATGAACCCGTCTTATTTTTTTAATTAAGGAGTCCGAGAAGTTATCAACCCGAAGCGATACCAATCTTGTCTTTCTTAATATTTTTTCCGCCTCCCTAAGCCATATTGTCTTATACTTATGCAACCCCAGTTTATCAATCAGAACTTTTATCTCAGGAAAGAAGTCGGCCCCATAAGCTTTCCAGCTAAAACCAGCGGGAGCAGAAATACTCGAACCATTGACAACGGACATTTCAAAACTGCCTCCCGCGATATCTAGTGAGTAGAGTTTTTTTATATACGACTTTTTACGCCAAATAATTATAGCGATACCCAGAACAGAGCATAAAATTAACAGTGAGGGTATGAGAATAAACAAAGTAGTAATGATATAAATTTAGAGTGAGAAGACTTCAAATCGGCCGATTTGTATGTTCTCTCCCAGTTTGGCTATATTCTGGTTGAGAAGATCTTGAATGGTTATATCCTGATCCTTTATAAAAGACTGGGCTAACAATTCTTCAAGGTTCCCGGGCTTCATGGCGGCGATATGCATTGATAATTCTTTGGCCAGTTTTTGAAATTCAACATTTCTGGCTACAAAATCGGTCTCGCACATAACTTCAACCATTGAACCTACTTTACGGGTGTTATGTATATACGATTCGACTACGCCCTCTTTGACTTCTCGAGATGACTTTTTAGCGGCCATTTTCACGCCAAGGTTATGTAACATTTCTTTAGCTTTTATTTCATCTCCGCCGGCCTTAGTTAGAGCTTCTTTAATTTCATTGAAAGACAGCCCCGTGCTATCACGTAGAGATTTAATCTTGTTTATATCCACCTGAATTAAATTCGAAATTCTAATTTCTAAACTCTAAACAATATCTAATATCGAAACTCTAATTTCAAAACGTTTCTGATTTTGAATTTAGAATTTTCTGGATTTGTTTGGGATT
The DNA here is from genome assembly GCA_001795735.1 of Candidatus Yanofskybacteria bacterium RIFCSPLOWO2_02_FULL_41_13. Taxonomy (GTDB): domain Bacteria; phylum Patescibacteriota; class Minisyncoccia; order 2-02-FULL-40-12; family GWA2-44-9; genus 2-01-FULL-39-28. Next base: position 114,743 of record MGKQ01000020.1, on the reverse strand, counting down.
TAGGATTTAGAGATTGGGATTTACTTTGCCGTTAACTCTTTCTTTAATGCTTCGATTATCAGATCAACTGACTTTTTGGATCGATCATTCGCCGGGATTATATATGCAACCTCGGCTGGATCTGAATCAGTATTAGCTATGGCAATAATGGGTATTTTTACGATTTTAGCCTCATGAGCGGGTAGGGCGCCATCTTTCAATGATGATATGAAAACTACATCCGGTAATCTGGTGAGCTTTCTAAGCCCGCTGAAGCTTTTTTCCATTTTTAGAATCTCTCTCTCGAACATTAAGCGCTCCTTCTTGGTGTACTTTTCAAGGCCACCTGATTTTCTAGCATTTTCCATCTCTTCAAGCTTTTTGACCCTATTTGATATAACTTTAAAATTAGTAAGGGTACCACCCAGCCACCTGTCAACAACGTAGGGCATACCCAATGATACAGCCAGATCTTTAACCGAATCGACTGATTGCTTGGTGAGAGCGACAAATAAAATTATGCCATTCTGGGCAATGATTCTTTTAAGATGCTCTGTGGCTGAGCTTAACTCTGCTTGAGTTTTTATTAAATCGATGATACAAATGCCTTCCTTGACGGTGAAAACATATTTCTTCATTTTAGGATTAAAGACGGTCTTTTTGCGCCCAAAATGCATACCCGACTTAAGCATCTCCTCATAATTCAGTTGTGTATTCAGATCTGACATATGTAAGAGGAAATAATACCAAATTTATCCTAAAAATACAAGGTAAAGTCCCGTAGCAAACACAGCTGTTGAGATAACGGGCAAGATCTTAGATTCAAAGTTGTCGGAAAACCATTTTTTCAGTTTTCCGCCCCAGCCCGGCCGAGGAGTAAAAATTGGTGATTTTATATCAAATGATTCTCTCATTTTAATTCTATTACCAGTTTTTGGACTATCTTGTCTAAATCGCCGTTCATAATCTTATCGATATTGCCCCAACTTTTCTTAATCCGATGATCGGTAATGCGGTCTTGGGGGAAATTGTATGTTCGAATCTTCTCAGACCGGTCACCGGTTCCTATCTGCCTTCGGCGTTCTTCGGTAATATTCCCCGTTTCTTCGACTCGTTTTATCTCAAGAAGTTTTGTCCGCAGAAGATCGAGGGCTTTTTCCCTATTACCGTGCTGACTTCTTTCTTGACGACAGGAAACAACAATACCAGTTGGTTTGTGTAATATTCTGACGGCTGTTTCCACCTTATTAACGTTCTGACCGCCCGGACCACCGGCTCGGGAAAAAGAAACTTCTAGTTCATCCGGCCGTATATGCAAGTCTTTTTCAGTTGCCTTAACCAACACGGCAACAGTAGCCGTAGAGGTATGAACCCGACCAGATTTTTCGGTTTTAGGGATGCGCTGAACACGATGCACGCCCGATTCATATTTCATTTTATTAAAAACATCAGACCCTTTAAGCTCGAAGACGAGCGATTTAAAACCACCCAGATTATTTTGATTAAAGTCTATGACATCAACCCCCCACCCCTTACCGATAGCATAACGTTTATACATATTAAATAAGTCCGATGCAAAAAGAGCGGCTTCATCGCCACCCGCCCCAGCTCGTATCTCAATAATAGCTTCTGCCATAATTATCTTCGAGTGTAACGAGTAGCTATAATTATGAGCACCCCGCCCTCTATGCCCGTTATTCTTTAGTTTATACCATGAATCACAAGCTTAGAGGGCGGGGTAACTTTTGTTACTGCTCACTTCGTTAGCAAACAAAATTTATTTTTTGCCCCTAGCTTTACCTTGTGCTTTTTCCATCCTCTTTTTGAACTTCTCTACCCTCCCCCGAGTATCAACTATTTTTTCGGTGCCGGTATAAAATGGATGGCAGTTAGCACAAATGCTGACGCTGGTTTTTGGCGCAGTTGAACCGATTGTCCAAGTCTTGCCACAGGCGCATTTAAACTCGGCTTTGGAATGATATTGTGGGTGTGTATCTTCTTTCATATTATAACTTGTTCGCCCTCCGCTAACTTTTGTTAAGCGGTACGGGCCCTAAAGGATTTGGTCAATATTTTCGTTAAAAGCTCCAGTCCTCCCTCGCCATAGCTTAACTATGGCTCGATTAGGTCCTCGCTTTTGCCTCAATCTTGACCAAACACACTACGTTCTAATTATTTACTATTTTATTTAGTTTCAGCTGGTGCAGCCGGTGCTTCGCCTTCCTCAGCCGGAACTTCTTCTTTCTTCTTCTCGACTATTTCAACATCTTCAACGCCGGCTGTCGGAGCCGCAAGCTCTGCATCAAGCTCTTCCTGCGACTTAGGCTCCTGAATAGTGGCTAGAATCGTGTCCTCATCAGCAACCAATTTAATATCGGAACCAAACTTAATATCTTTAACTAATATTTGGTCGCCGAAATTCTTAAGAGAGGAGATGCTGATCGATATCTCATGGGGTAAATTCTGAGGCAAAGCCTCGACTTCAAGTTCGTTCACATTTCTAACGAAAATACCGGCCAAGTCTTTAACCGCCAGAGACTCGCCCTCAAAAACAACCGGAACTTTTGTTTTGATCTTCTCAGTCAAGCTTACCTTATAAAAATCTGCATGAATGACGTCATCTTTAACTGGATCTCTGGCAACGTCGTGAATAATGGTAGGATAAGACTTTCCATCAACATTAACGTAAACCAACGTTGACTCTCCCGCTTCCTTTAAGGCCTTATGAAAATTCTTTATGGGTACCTGCAAATTTAAGGCTTCCTGTCCTTTTCCATACAAAACTGCCGGTATATAACCGGAGCTCCTTAATGCCCTGACTTTTGCCCCCAAAACCGTCCTTGTCTGGGCTTCTAATTCAATTTTATGTTGTGCATGAGCCATAAATAAATGCCCTGTTATATTAGCAGAAATAATTCCGTAAATCAAGTCCTTATGCAGCAGGTTCGCTTATTTGTAAATAAAAAGACCGAGAAATCGGTCTGTGTTTACTGGGCATAGCGACCAGTACCGGTCAGCCACTCTATGTCATCGCGGGTGAGCTTGCCCGGCTTTGTCTCCATTCCAGCGTCTTTTAAGGCTTTTAGGCCTATACCGCTCAACCTCCAGTATTCATCGGCTATATGGGACGTTATAGAGCCTGTCTTTTTTAGCTCCTCAAAAGTTGCTATATCCACAATTTTATCTGGAAAAATACTACACTTCTCCGGTCCAGGATAGCCTGTCCAGTGTCTGAGAAAAAGATTTCTATTAAATATCGAACCCTCTTCGCCCATCATCTGTTGAAGCGCTACCAATGCCTCTTTACTAAGTTTCATCTATTACCTCCCGATTGAATGTACTACCCCACATTAAACCACAACTGTAAAAGTTTGCAAACAAAAAGCCGGCGTTTGCCGACTCAGCTAAGAAATATGCTTCGTAATTTTTTCTCCCCAACCCAAGTATCTCCAGAAGTGGTTTGTAGTCTCGGCTCTGATTCAAAAAGACTCAATACAACTACTAATTCCTCACCCCCATTTTTGAAGTTCAAACGAATGGCTTGAACCAAAGCATCTAGACGATACACCTCTCGACACGGAATAGTCAAAGTCGATACAGAAACCATCATAGTCTCCTCGATATCAAGTACTGCCCTATATTAAAGCACGGCTATTTAAGCAAAGCAACGAGATAGCTCTAATAAATAGTTTTAAGGAACATCCACAGACATTTTGGCTTGGTTCTTCAAAATGTCAAGGACGAAGAAAAATCGGCCGCTGGAGCCGATTTTTCTGTTTCCGAGAAACTATTTATTAGAACTATCGCCCCATAAATAGCTTAATCTTCGCTGAGACCACCTTTTTCATTTCATCTACTCCGACCTTGAGATATTTGTAGGGAGTAGTTTCGCCGGGTTTATCATGGAGAGCTTTATGAAGTCCTTCGGTGTAGGCCACCCGAAGTTCGGTATTAAAATGAACATTAGTTACACCCGCCTTAATCGCCGCCTGAACATCGGCATCTTTAAGCCCGGATGCTCCGTGAAGGACATAATATACCTCAGGAACAGCCTCTACAATCCTCTTAAAATGCCCTATATCGAGCTTTTCCTCCTGATCGGTCACAATCCCATGAATATTGCCAAAAACAACGGCTAATTGATTTACACCGGTTTTATCAACAAACTCTCTGGCCTGTTCCGGCTTTGTATAATCGTCGGGAGTTACTTCTACTTTTTTCTGAACTTCCGAAGACCCCCGAAGATAACCTATTTCTCCTTCAACAAGAGTGTGCTTTCCGTTAGATTTGACATATTCAACAACTTTTTTCGTAATATCCATATTATCAGCAAAAGGCATTTTCGATTCATCAATAATAACCGAGTCGTATCCGACATCTATCGCCTCACGGCACTTATCAAAACTTTTGAAATGATCGGCATTTAAAAAGACCGGAAAATTATAATGCTTCCTGACGGCCTGAACCAGGGCCACGGCCTCATCCATGCCGAAGTACTCAACTTCACCTTCCGAGGTCCCCACCATCACCGCCGGCGCGCCGGCATCATGGGCCGCTTCAACAATCCCCCGCAGAACATCTTCGGTCGAAAAATTAAAATGGCCAATTGCATAGCCATTTTTTCTAGCCTCCTTGAGATAATCATTTAAAGCAGACTCGTTCATTTACCTAATTTTATAAAACCTCCGATTATATTCTCCTCGATTAACCTGTTCATTATTTCTCTACCCATATATTCAGAAAATATCTTGTTCCATAAAGCCTCCTGATGATGGTACAAGTATTTTATATGTCCCTTTTTGACTAAAGACATGGCTAAATCAATAAAATTAAAACTAACGATATGGTCTTCTCCGTTCCTGTCCTTGAACTCGCCTCCCACAAAATCAAGACCTGTCCAGCAATTCAAGCTAAGCTCGCCGTCATCTCTTTTCATCATTCTGCCCAAACGGCTAAAATCACCTTCCGCCCTGTACCAATGTTCCGCTTCAGGATTAACATGGGGTTCAAACAGCCGAGGATCATTCTCATTGTCCTTGGCTAAATACCGCTGAACAATCCTCCAGACAACTTTGCCGCCGTCCATGATAGAACCCGACGGCACATCGCCCCGTAATAATGATCTAAATTTGATATTAAAATCAGGATCGTCCATAAAATGCCTGAATAGACCGGCATAAAAAGGAACTTCGTGCAGATAGTGAAGTATAAGGGTAAACATTCTCGATGTTTCGCCGGGAGAATCAATCACAATCGGCGTGACGAAGATAACCCCGAATTCTTTGAGATGGCTGACGTTATGATACTTTTTCTCAAGAAACTTCTCCGCTACCGCAAGCCATTTATGATCGAGGACAATCAACTCGACATCTCTTTCCTCAAAATCACCAGGTTTTAAATCGTTGTATGCTTCATCAAAGAATTTGTGCATCCATTCCTGGCTCTGGGCAAAACGAAGGGCACTTACCACAGAAGCAAAGCCCTCTTTCTTAACTAATTCATCCACCGAAGAACATTTAAAATGACTCAGTAGATTGTCCGGCTTGTATTTATTAAGAAGTTCTATTGCTTTTTCTTTTTTCATGAACAAACCCTTGGGCGGAGTAAAAGTCTGAAATGCCACTTCACACATTTTTCCGCATACATTAGACATATTAGCCAAGTCGGGCTTATCAAGAAGTTCAAAAAGGTGCTTATCCACGTGAGTTAGCTTACCTATCAAGGAAGCGTAAATCTCATCGGCAGTTGCATCTTCGGGCAAGCTCAGTTCCGCCAGACTCTTTTTAACCAGCATGTCATTCTCTACCGAAATTGATTCTATAACCCCTTTCTGGCCTGTAATTGAAGACATTTTTTGATCCAAATTCAAAAGGTCTCCCGGAGATATCCTTAGAATCTTTGCTATTTTTTGAAAACCTTGATCCATCCCGTACAAAGTAGCCCTTACAGGGTGTGAAGGTCAAACGTTTGCCGTTCACATCCAAGTATGAGTTTCGTCATTACCCCGTCCGAAGTTATTACTACTTCGTTCGGGATCCATCTTAAATACTTAGGCTTTACGAACTTTAACCTCTATTAATGGCCATGGCCCCCAATCGCCATTTTTTAATATCCCCGCCTTAGCTCCATACTGAGTCACAACTGATGAAGCATTGGCCGTCGCAAACTGTATCGCTTTTTTTATTATATCCTCTTCTTTTTGCTCTTTACCCTTTGCTTTTTGCCCTTTTAGATATTCTACCACGAAACCAGAGCTGAACGAATCCCCAGCCCCCGTTCGCTCTACAACTGGAGAATCCGGCACACCGGCAGTATAAATATTCTTGCCATCAGAGACAGCCACCCCATCAGGGCCTTTAGTCATGACAAAAATACCGCCTATGGCTTCGTCCATGAATTTAAATATCTCCTCTTCTTTTTTATAATCTATCCCGGTCAGTCCGGCCGCCTCCTCTTGATTCATTATTATTATTGAAAAATATTTTAGCAGGGGCCTTAATTTTTCTAAACCGTGAGCCAATTCTTTACCGCCCGGATTAGTAGCCAGTTTTATATTATTTTTAACGGCATGACTTACCAGACCTTCAAGAACATCAAAATTACCGCCCAAACTATCAAGGAAAAACCATTTTGACTCAAGTTCACTAAAAGGTATCCTCTTTGGATCAAAGTGCTGGCCCTCGCCCTTGTAAGACATTATGGTTCTTTCTCCATCGGCATGGACCAAAATTACAGAGTAAGCAGTAAAATCATCGTCATGCTTCTGAAAATACCGAGTATCTACCCCCTCGCTTTCGAGCTCCCGGAGAATCTCTGTTCCATTAAAATCCTGCCCGATAACCCCAACGTTAGCCGTCTTCAATCCTTGTCTGGCAAAAGTAACGGCCGCATTAGTACCTCCGCCGCCTGAAGTTAAAACTATTTTCTTCATTTCAATCTTTGAACCATAGCCAAGACAGATTGCCTCTCCGGTCGGAAACTCATCCATCTTAAAACGCCTCAGATCATTGGTGCTGAAAAAAACATCACGAGTAGCTGAACCAATTGAGATAATATCGTACATACGCTTCGCTAAATTTAAAATTAAAATATCAAAATTAAAAATAAAATCTCAGGATCTTTTAACTTTGCATTGTCATTTTGAACTTTGATTTTTGCATTTTCATTTTTCAGTAGCTTCCTGTAACTGCTGAATCGCCTTCTCCATATCCCCGCTTTTAACTACGTAGCTTCCGGAGACCAGAGCCGATGCTCCGGCCCTAATCAATCCGGGCGCTATCTCGGGATTAACCCCCCCGTCGCACATAATAATTATACCAGGATATTTCTTATGGAACTTTGAGATATTATCAACAACATCGTTGACGAATTTTCCGCCCTGAAACCCGGGATGGACGGTCATAAATTGTACAAAATCGATATCTTTGAAATATCGTTCGGATTTTTCCGGTTCTGTCTCCGGATTAAAAGCTACGCCGACCCTGCGTCCGTGTTCTTTGATGTTTTTTATTATTTCTCCCAGATTCGCATCTGATTCAACGTGGATAATAAACCTATCGGCATGAGTATAAAACCATTCTTTGAGATATTCTTGCGGTCTTTTTACCATTAAGTGGACATCAAATTTAACCGCCACCGCAGTATCTTTAATTTCCTTATAGCCGGTAACCGTTCTGCTTGGCACAAGCTCCGCATCAGCAACATCAACATGAATCCTATTGACATAAGGCTCCAGCCTCCGAACCAGCTCTTTGAACCTTGCCGATGAATCGGTAAGAATAGCAGGAATGATCTCAACCAAGACGAATTTTGAATTTTGAATTTTGAATTTTGAATTTTTCTAAATTCCAGATTCTAAATTCTAGATTCTATTTAACTAAATTAGGCGGGGTTCTTCCTCCTAAAGCCTCTATTATGTTCTGGGCCGCCATTTCAGCCATTTTATTTCTTGTTTCCCCGGTTGCCGAAGCAATGTGCGGAGTAAGTATCACATTATCGAGTTCTTTTAGCTCGGGTACAATTTCCGGTTCAAATTCAAATACATCAATTGCCGCACCGCGAATCCAGCCCTTTGATAAACTTAGGGCAAGAGCTTTTTCATCTATAATAGGGCCACGGGATGTATTTATTAAATACGCAGATCGTTTCATTATTTTCAGGCGAGCCTCGTTTATGAGGTGATGAGTGGAATCAAGTAAAGGTACATGGATAGATACGAAATCGCAGTGAGGCAGCATATCATCTATTCTCTCGACGTATTGGGCGCCAAACTCTTTTTCAAAATCACTATTCGGCTTCGGATCATTATACAAGACTTTCATTTCAAATCCTTTAACTGCATGAAAAGCGACTCGAGAGCCGATCCGCCCCAGACCAACAACTCCAAGTGTCTTGCCGGAAAGATCAGTGCCTAAAAGAAGGTTAGGACCCCAAGCATGATATCTGCCGGCTCTGGAAAACCTGTCAGCTTCGCTTATCCGATGAGCTATTGAGAGCATCAGGGTAAAAGTATGTTCAGCTACGGTATTAGTAAGAACTCCGGGAGTATTCGTAACCATTATTTTTCGCTGTTTAGCCGCTTCAAGATCTATATTGTCAAAACCGACGGCGTAATTGGCTATAATCTTTAATGCTGGTGTTCCAACATCCATAACTTCACCGTCAATTTTGTCGGTTAATACGGCAAGGATAGCATCGGAGCTTTTTGCTCCTTCGATCAGCTCAGCTTTTGTTGCCGCCCTGCCTTCGGCTTTTTCGTTTACAACCACATCCCAGCCCTTAGCCTTTAACATATCGATTCCGACTTTTGGTATAGGTCTTGAAATAAATACTTTCATTGGTATTGTCCCGATTTCTTTTAAAATTATTAATTTTTTTTTTAATAAATAATTTTAACTAAGAAATCGAGGATCCTCGATTTTGTATATAAATTCTATCAAAATTTATACAAAATCGGGAGTCTCGTGACAAATACTCTGGACATAATTAATTATAAAAAGTAGTATCCGGCTAGAACATTCTGCAATATTCAAGCGAGAACTTGCTCATGTTTAGATTTTTTACAAGAGATTCAAGCGGTTACAGGCCTAGATTATGGTTATTATTTATTGGATCCATGATCGGCCTTTTGATAGCATTCTTAACATATTGTTTCGCATCCTTTTTATTTAATTTATATGTTAATGCCATGCAGGGGTATTAAAGCCCCATGCCTGCCTGCGTAGGCAGGCTCTTTTATTATTTTTCTGATTCTTTAATTTTATTAACTCTCCTGACATGTCTCTCTGCTCCGGAAAATTTTGATTCAAGAAAGGCTTTGGCTATTTCTATATTCTTATCATCGCTTGTATAGTCGTTTGAAAGTCCGATAACATTTGTATCCTCGTCGGCCACCGATGCCTTTACCTGCTCAACATCCGTCATCGTTCCGGCCCGTACACCATTTATCTTATTTGCAGTTATGGATACGCCCACACCGGAGCCACATATAAGGATTCCCCTACCGCTAGGACCAGAGGCAACCTTTTCACCTACCGCCTTGGCAAAATCAGGATAATCATCGTCTTTATTGTAGCTAAAAGGGCCGAGATCCTCGTATTCGTAATTCCATTCGGTCAATTTTTTCTTTAATTTTTCCTTCAGGGCAAAGCCCCGATGATCAGATCCTAGATAGATTTTCATTTTATTTGCGTGAATTAAGATATTGCACCGCACTTAAAGTAGCCAGGCACCCTTGGCCGGTGGCTATAACTATTTGTTTAAAAGGAATATCAGAAACATCACCGGCGGCATATAAGCCGGGAATGTTTGTTTCGCACCTTACGTTAACCTTTATTTCTCCAAAAGGATTCTTCTCAACATTTTCCGGAACAATTTGAGAATTAGGAACCATTCCGATATGGACAAAAGCGCCTTCCACTTTTATTTCCCGAACCTGACCGTCTTTGGATGAATACTTCACTCCGGTTAAGAATTTATCGCCGACAAATTCTTTGGTATCGACTTCATATATTATCTCGACTTTATCTTTTGGCTGGGAAGTTAATTTACTGATAAGCACTTCGTCTCCTTTAAAACCGGGGTTTTTATTTATAACATAAACTTTTTTAGCGATATCCACGCCCATAAGAGCCGACTCGAGGGCCGAGTTGCCACCGCCAATAACAGCCACCGTCTTGCTCGTGAATAGGGGCATGTCGCATGTTGAACAATAGCTAACACCCTTGTTTCTGAATTCTTTTTCACCCATAGCTCCAAGCTCGCGAGGATGAACTCCTGTTGCAACAATTACGGCTTTAGCGACATAATCGCATTTCAGGACTCCCTCTTTCCCATCAGCCATCTTCTCTCCTGCCATTCCGACATTACTCCCCTTTTTAGTAGAGACGCAAAAAGTGCCATCTTCTTGCTTGGTTATCTTTTCAACCTCTATACCCTCTTCAATGTTGACTTTATAATACTTGAGATGATTTTTAAATTTGTCTGAAAGAGTGATGCCGTCAGTCATGCCATCCCCCGGCCAGTTGCCTATTTCTCCAGAAGTCGCAACTTCCCCTCCAAATTCTTTGGTTATTATTTTTAAATTCAAACCACGCCGAATGCCATAAATGCCGGCAGTCGTAGCCGCCGCTGAACCACCGATAATTAATAGATCCAACATCCTATAAGCTCCAAATTACAAATTACAAATTACAAATAAATTCCAATCCTCAAATTATGAATTCTCAGCGTTTTGGTTGTTGGGATTTAGGATTTGGTTATTATTTGGTATTTGGTGCTTGTGATTTGTGATTTCATTTTCAAGCCTTTTTATTATATCATACTAATTATGGATAAAAAGTATTACTTGTTAATACTGCTCGGTCTTGGTCTGGCAACTCACTTTATTTTTTTCAGCCATCCCAACCAAACTGTCTTTGACGAAGTTCATTTCGGAAAGTTTATATCCGGCTATTATACCAGAGAGTATTTTTTCGACATTCATCCCCCGCTGGGGAAAATGGCCATCGCCGGATTCGCCAAGCTGTTTGATTTCAAACCGGGATTTGCCTTTGCCGAAATAGGAAATGAATATCCTGACAAGCAATATCTTATACTGCGATTTTTGCCTAATTTGGCCGGCTCTCTGCTACCTATTGTAATATTTCTGCTTCTTCTTGAGATGAGCCTTAGCCTAAGGGCGTCTTTCTTCGGCGGTCTTTTTATAATCCTTGAGAACGCCCTGCTTACCCAGTCTCACTATATTTTACTTGATTCCTTCCTTCTTATCTTCGGTTTTTTAGCCCTCTTATTCTACTTTAGGTCTAAAAACCTAATGCCTAAAGCCCACAACCTGCTTCTCTTTGGTCTCTTCTCCGGCCTTGCCATCTCCGTTAAATGGACGGGGCTAAGTTTTTTGGCTCTGCCGTTGGCTTTTGAAGCGTGGAGAATATTAAAAAACAGATCTTTCAAGAATATTGCCAAGCACTTTCTCCTGCCAATAGTCGTAGCGGTTGGAATATATTTTATATTTTTTACGGGGCACTTAATAATTCTCAATAAAAGTGGCCCGGGCGATGCTTTTATGAGTATCGGATTTCAAAAAACATTAGCTGGAAGCAAGTATGAAAACGATCTGGCCGATAGTCCTAATTTGTTACAGAAATTCACAGAGCTGAACATGGAAATGTATAAGGCCAACCAGAATCTTACCGCCACCCACCCTTATTCAAGTGAATGGTACTCCTGGCCGTTAATGACCAGACCGATATACTATTGGGTGGACGGTGATTCCCGCATCTACCTTATTGGTAATCACGTGATATGGTGGGCATCAAGTGCAGCAATATTATTTTCGATAATATTGCTGCTAAGTGAAAAGTTAAAAGTGAAAAGTGAAAAAATATTAAGAGATAAATTTATACTGCATTTCCTCTTAGCAGGTTATGTCATTAACATCCTGCCGTTTATCGGAGTAAAGAGAGTCATGTTCTTGTATCACTATTTCACCGCTTATATTTTTGCCGTGATGATCCTGACCTATCTACTGGATAATACTAAATACAAAAATAGGGTCTTTGCCGGACTATTAATTGCCTCTGTGGTTGCTTTTATATATTTTGCCCCCTTAAGCTATGGGCTTGAACTCCCGCCAAAAGCCTATGAAGCAAGGGTTTGGCTTGAAAGCTGGAAGTAAAAATAAGTCCCCTTCCGGGGACTTTTCATTACTCTAGTCCAAACTTTTTGGCACGCTGATAAAATTCCTCTACTTTATCCCAGCTAAGATTATCAAAAAACAACTTGATATAAGCCCCCCGGTCAGAACCAGTGTCTATGAAATATGAATGTTCGTAAACGTCCATACATAAAACAGGAATAGTTCCCCAAATGCCGCCATGATTTTGGGCATCACAAGTAAAAATCCTTAATTCCTTCTCGTGCATATCCCAAGCCAACACTGCCCAACCGCGAGCCGCCATCCCACAAGCTGAAAAATAGTTTTTAAAATTATCGAAAGAGCCGTATTTTTCTGCTAATTTAGTTACTATCTCTCCCCTTGGCACGCCGTCCCCACCAAGAACAGCAAAATAATTCTCATGAAGATAAACGCCGTTATTGGCAAAAGACTCGCCATTCTTGAGAGACCTGAGTTCGCTATATGTTTGATTACCCTCGGCCTTACCGCTCTTAGCAATCGGGCCCAGTTTATCTTTTATCTCATTTGATTTATCTACATAGTCTTTATAAAGTTTGCCGTGATGAATCTCCACAGTTTTCTGTGAAATTCCTTTTAACGAGTCGGCGTCGTAATTTAGTTGTTTAAATTCTTTTTTAGGCATGCTTAAACTTACCAGTTACCAGTTATCATTTGCCAATAATTTACCATTCGGCCATGGAGTCATTTCTTAAATTGGTAAATAAAAAATGTTAAATCAATGGAAATTGTAAATTGATAAATGTTAATTAATCTTCAAAAGTTCGTTTATTTTTTCCTTATCAAACCCGATCACAATCTTTCCGTCAATATCCAAAACCGGTACGCCCATCTGATCGCTTTTTTTGATCATTTCTTTTTGGGCTACTTCGTCATTTGAAACGTCAACACTTGTATAAACAATGCCCTTTTCGTCTAAATATGCCTTGGCCTTTTTGCACCACGGGCAAGTTGGAGTTGAATATATTTTTATGTTATTCATATGCCATTAATTATACCATTGAAAATAAATAAATGCCAAATTTGTTGTAGGTTAATATGTTTTATGCTACTATTGCCCCCAAGCTCATTTAAATAAAGGTTTCTATGAGAATCGGGATTTTTCTTGCCGCTATTCTCCTGATCCTCCCCGGATCGGTAACGCCAGGAGAAGCACAGCCCCAGCAGGTTCAAACCGGATCAAAAGAACTGGCCGACTGGATCATGAAACTTGTACTGGAAAAAGGACACGAGAATGAAAAACTTAAAAGAGACCTTATAAAATACGACAAAACCATAACCAAATCTAGTTTAGAAAGAAATCCGCCCCGAGTCATAGAAACATCCGTTTACGAAATATATGGATTAAACGGAAATTCCTTTGAGAAGCTTAAAGAGCGAAACGGCCAGCAGATAAGAAATGCCCGGTCAGAAACAAGCAAATTAAACTTCAACGACATACTACTCAAAAGATTTGATTTTGACCTCAAGGGAGAAGAACTAATGGATGGCAGAGGCTATTATATTATAAGCTTCAAACCGAAAGAACCGATAAACAGTCTGCCCTTTGACGACAGGATGGATGAGGGAATAAACAGGATGACTGGCTCACTTTATATTGATATGGAAAAATTTTACCTCAAACGTCTGGAGGGGAGGCTGACTAACAGCTTTACAAGAATTATGAATATATTTGAAATGAAAGATTTTTCGATTAAATTTGAGCAAGAAGAATTTGAAAAAATTATAGTTCCTAAACATCTAGAGTTAACTTACAGGTACAGAGTTATTCTGGGGGAAACGCATGAGAGACTCGAATACTCTTACAATAATCGAAGCTTAAACCATCCACCCGCTAAGCCATAAATGCTCGTTGCAACGAGCATTTTTTATTGTACAATTCTTAAATTGAGCTAACTCCTTCCTATTTTATGTTTAAAATCTTAAAGAAAGACAGCCAAACAAAAGCCCGACTGGGCGTTTTAACTACGCCTCATGGAGTTGTTAAAACCCCGTCTTACGTGTTTGTCGGAACTTATGGCAGAATACGACACCTTTCGCCAAGGGACATAAAAAGTACAAAAACTCAAATTATTATTTCCAACACCTTTCATCTTCGGGACAGAGCTGAAAGTTCTAAATACGGAATACGTAATTCGCTAAATGAAAAATTGGGGAAAATTCCCCTAATGACCGATAGCGGCGGTTTTCAGGTATTATCACTGGCTTTTGACGGTGAACGCAAGGTCGGTAAATTTATAGGAGACAAGGCAAAACTAGATACAAGCTATAAGCGAAGAAGGATAAAAATAACTAAAAAGGGAGTTATTTTTAAATATGACGGCAAGTGGAAATTCCTCGGTCCTGAGCTGTCAATGAAGATTCAGGCCAAAATAGGAGCCGACATAATCTTTGCTTTTGACCATATAACATCGCCCCTCGACAGCTATTCATATAATCAAAAAGCGGTAAGGAATACTGACCGCTGGGCTAAGATCTGTCTTGACACAAAATACAAGATACAAGATACGAAACACAAGCAATTGCTCTTTGGCATCGTTCAGGGCGGACTATTTAAGGATCTGCGAATTAAAAGCGCAAAATCAATCGGCTCAATGCCGTTTGACGGATTTGGCATTGGCGGTTCTTATACTAAAAAACAAATATCCAAAACACTAAAATGGATGATCTCCCATCTTCCGGAAGAGAAACCCCGTCACCTTTTAGGTGTCGGCAAGATAGAAGACATATTCGAAGCTATTGAAAACGGGGTAGATTTATTTGATTGCGTTATTCCTACCCGCGAAGCCCGCCATGGCCGGCTCTATACCAAAACGGGGCATATCGACATCCGCAGAGGCAGATATCTAATCGATAAGCGTCTAATCGAAAAAGGCTGTAAATGCCCTACGTGTTCAAGTAAAATTACCCGGTCTAGAATTAAACAGCTAATCAAGAATCCCAATAAAAAGTTCTACGCCGAAGGCCAGCGCTGGTGCCTAATGCACAATATGTGGTTTTTCAATAACCTGCTTGAGGATATTAGAGACTCTATTCAAGAAAGTAAGTTTAAAGAGTTTAAAAAGAAGTTCTTGACAAAGTTTATAAATTAGATTACTGTATACTCGCGCGTAAAAATGCGCAGGGAGACAGAAATGAAGCAATTGCTCATATATGTTGCGATTTTTGTTGTTGGCATTATCATAGTCGGACTATTGGCCTCTACTACAAGAACGGCCACAGTTGAAGCCCGATCATCTAGGCTCAGATATTTAGGTTACGATGGTCATGGCCTAGAAGCTACATGCGATACTGTAACCCGTAAAGTTATATATTATAAGAATGGGACGAACAGTGGGGTAGCAATTGATACACAAAATGGTGGTTGCTAAAAGCCAACCAAAAAAGAAAAACTCCTGTTGAGGCAGGGGTTTTTTATATAACTAAAACTAAAAAATGATAAGCACCATTATCCCTGTGGCACTATCGGAACATTCATCTCATTATGTTTTAGAGCCTTCTTTGAGAAAAAGTAGAGATAGAGTATCTCTAAAATTCCGAGCGTGTTAATCACCAGTAAAGCGACAAACCACCACTTCTCATCATTCTTAGCCGCATGCCACAAAGATCTATACTTCCAATACAAAGTCCACAAAACCAGTAATATCATTACCGGACCGAATATTAGTCCGCCTCCCCAACCCATACCCAACGGGTTCCAATTGTCGTTACTGCCCATAAAATTTCCCAACATACATATATCGAAAAAAATAAATTAGACTAAACTAGGCTACTATACTCTAGGGGGGATTCGCTCGCCTCGCCAAAGCCTTCGGCGTAGCGCGGGCAGGCGAGCCGGCTTGGTTCTGCGGCGAGCCGAGAACTTAAGATTCAATTTTCGCTGGAAAAATTGAATGTGGTCCGAGTCTGAGTATGGTAACCTAGTCTAGCAAACTCAAGTTTTTCGTCTTAATAATTTTAGTTTTTTAATATCTTCTGTCACTTTATCGGGTTTAGTCTCGAGAATAAAGTCAACTTCAGGAAATGCTTTAATTAAGTTTTTAAAACCCTCAACCCCTATTTTACCATCTCCGATATGGTCATGTCTATCTTTACGCTCGCCAAGATCAACCTTAGAATCGTTGGCATGAATAACTCTTATCTTTTTCAAGCCGACTGTTTCTTTTATTATCTTCAGAGTTGAGTTAAACCCATCTTTCGTCTTAATATCATACCCCGAAGCAAACATGTGAGCCGAGTCAAGGCATATACCGATGTTATGATACATCATAACATTTTGCTCTTTTACATATTCTAGAATTTGATGTAGCTCCTCAAAAGTATCCCCCATTACATTTCCTGCTCCGGCAGATATCTCAAGCAAAAGCTGAGTGCTCCCCTTATACTTTTCAACGATTTGTGCGATAGCATATTTTGTTGAATCAAGGGCTTCCTCGCAAGATAAGTCTTTGGAACTGCCCAAGTGAGTTATTACGTATTTAGCTCCGATCAAACTTCCCCTCTCAAGCTCCTCTATGACTATCCTGACCGACGCTTCCCTGATTGTCTTTTTTGCTGAAGCAAAATTAATATAATACGGAGCATGAATATAACAATCTCCTTGGTTCCATTTTTTCATCTCCTCTTTAAATTGCCTGACGACTTCTTTGTCTATCTTCGGTGCCGGCCCACCCTGAGGCGACCGCGTAAACATCTGAAAAACCTCGCACCCTAAATCAGCTGCATTCTTCGGCGCATTCCAGATCCCACCCGCAATGGAAACATGACAACCTATCTTCATACGTTAAAAATTAATTTATTATTCCCTCATTTTTAAGTTCTTCCAGTATGTCTGCCGGGATTGGGATGGCCTTACCGACCGGACTTATTCCCGGATACCGCCAGGCGCTTATAATTATCTTCCTTCCAAAATTTTGATTTTTAATTTTTGCATTTTGATTTTTCTGCTGGTACATTACCCAGACTTCTGACGGCTTTTTTAAATTCGTTGAGGGCTGCATAACAGCGATAGTATTTTCGGCAATTCCCTCCTCGACTCTTTTCGGACTGCGAATAACCCTCTTAACTCTGTCCGGCGAAAGACCATAAAATCCCATCTTTCCAATAACATGGTTGGTCCAATGATACTTAGAATCGTTCTTGGGGACTTTAAAATTCATCCCGTACGAAGTAGCCCCGCCGAGGTCCTATGGACTCGCGACTTTGTCGCGAGCGAGACTTCATACGGGATTCATCCTTATAAACTAACAGGACTTTCGTATTTAGCCAAGTTTTATAGACTGAGAAATATACTAGAAAATAGAGCCGAAAAGAGGGGTGAAGTCGAAGCATCTATGGCAAATACGGCTCCACAGATGGTAGCTGAGATAAGACACCAAGTGCACCAATTTTTAATAACAAAAGCTTGTATCAACGTCAGATAGATAGAGAAAACAAAGGCGCATACAGTAGCAAAAAGCAGACTCGAGGCAACTAACGGCTGATTGAGGACCGGAAAAATAACTAACAATCCGTAGCTCACGGCCAGAAGACTGTAATAAACCATGCCCAGAGCCTCAATGGGAATCCCCAAAAACTTTGAATAATCACTATGAATAACCATATCGCAGTTCGCCCTTAACGGACAAACCAAAGCCTCTTCCACGTTCTTCTTATGATGACGAATATAGCGAGCGATCAAAAACCCCCCAAAAGCAAGAAATATTATTAATACATAAGCAGATGTTTGTGACATAAGTAGATTATACCATAACTTTGTCTCTTTTCTATACTCCTCTTCATCGCCTTCGCTTCATCAACAAATTCTATAATATTTATTTCATTTTCTCTGACCAATTAGGGACCTCGGTTCGGCCATACGCCCGTCCTAATAAGAATTAGAACGCGGCCGTTCCGAACCACCCCGATTGGACTCCCAGGAAAATATCATAAATATTATGAATTTGTACTGATGAAGCTCAAATGGATTCAGAGGAGTATAGAAAAGAGACTGCCGTTAATTACAACTTATTTTTCATTTCAATAACTCAGACAAATTTATTTTGATTTGAGACCGTCTTTTTTCGAGGAACACATAGTAGTTAAATTAACCGATAATTTATGTTATTCCACAAATTTGAGTGGGGAGTCCGATAACCCTTCTCATTAATAAAAAGGGTTATCGAGCGACGAGGCTCAAATTTGTTAACTAAATTGAGGCTAATTTAACTATTTGTCCGACCCGCGCTCCGCCGACCGCGTGTCGCCAGAGGCTTCAGCGGTGGCGCAAGGCTTCGGTGAGGCGAGAGAAAGAAAGCAGGTCGAGAAATCAAAATAAATTTGTCTGACGAAAAACCAAAAACTCCCGAAAGGGAGTTTTTGGTTTGAGTGTAACTCAGACAGAAATTAGTATTCCTCTCTTCGTCCACCGCCGAATCCGCCTCGGCCACCACCGAATCCGCCTCGTCCACCACCGGTACCACCGCCGAAGCTCCTTCGAGGAGGTCTTTCGGTCAACGGTCTAGCTTCATTGACTATCAACTTTCTTCCGTCTAAATCCTGGCCATTCCACATCTCGACGGCCTTTGCGGCACCATCATCATCGGCCATTTCAACGAAAGCAAATCCTCTCGGTCTTCCTGACATCTTGTCAGTAATGACGGAAACGGATTCTACAGTACCGGCCTTTGAGAAAGCATCCTTCAAAGAATCCTCGGTAGTGTTGTAAGCCATGTTGCCTACATATAATTTTTTACTCATGCGATAATTGTTTGCGAGAACAACGAGCAACTACAATTATCAGCATCCGCCGACGTCGTCTGGCCAAAGGTCGACTATGTCGAGCCGACGGCCGAAGCTTTACGCAAGGGCGGACAGCCTTATGTAGTTATTCGTATCTCACACACAATTGTATATTTAGTAGGAACGACCTCTCTGGGCTCCTACTAAATACTCGAGAACTCGACTACTAGAGTGGGCCATGAGAAAACCTACGATGGCTACATGATAGCATACTTCAATATGAAATACAATAGATGTAGGTTATAATAAGGCTATGTTCAAAGGTGCCCTATTAATCGTAATATTCGGCCTAATTCTTCTCTCTGTCACATCTTATTTTTTCTTTATGGACGAAGCTCCGAAAACGGCAGAATATCAATCGTCAGAACTTAGCGAAAAAGTAATTTCTATAAATAATGCGCCCCTGACCGTTGAAGTTGTCGATGAACCGCATGAACAAGTGCAAGGATTGTCAGATAGAGACTCATTAGATCGAGATCACGGGATGCTGTTTGTTTTTTCTCAACCCAGTAAGCCGGGATTTTGGATGAAAGATATGAGATTTTCTCTAGATCTTATCTGGATAGACGAAAATGGAACTATAACTGAAATTACCCCGAATGTATCGCCGGATACTTTTCCGCAGACATTTTTTCCTGCCTTTCCGGTCAAATACGTCCTTGAAGTCAACGCCGGCTGGTCAAAAGATAATAGTATTCAGACCGGGGATAAAATTGAGTTTTAATCGCTTTAATAAAAATACCTCTCAGTTTAGCTGGGAGGTATTTTTATTACTAGACCCTATCATCTTCCCCAGAGAAAAACTTTTTGAGACGCTTGAGGAGCTTGCGTCCCTCGTGAGTAACAAATATCACAACGAGGCCGACGACCACTATCACCAACGGATAAAAAAGAGACCAGAAACTTCCGGGGAAATGTAAAAGGCCCAGATTTCTGAGAAGAAATGCCAGACCGAAGACTAAAATTGCTATACCAAATATCATCATGTTTTTTATTATATCACAACTAATTAACGAACAAAACTATTTTTTCCCCATCACCAATTTAGACAACCTCCCCACCAAACTTCTTACTTGCTGACGATGGTGTTTTTCTTTAAGAAAATGTGCAACAGGAGGGACAAAAGAACCAAAGATTATAAGCAAGATAATCGGTATTAAATAATGGTCAATATTCGGTACCATACTACCCAAGAAGTAACCAAGCAAGGGCATGCCCAAGCCCCAAGCCAGACCGCCGATAAGATTATAGAGGAAAAAATCCTTGTAATTCATATTTCCGACTCCAGCCACAATCGGAGCAAATGTTCTGACGACGGGTATAAAACGGGCTAAGACGATAGTCTTCCCGCCATATTTCTCATAATAAGCCTGGGCTCTTTTCAAATGGTCTTTATGAAATACCAACGAGTCGTCTTTAGTAAAGATCCTTACCCCTACTTTTTTACCGAAGGCATAGCCAAAATTATCACCCAAGACAGCTCCGGTAAAGGTTAGTATTATAAGCGGAACTATATGAAGATAGCCCTGCGAAGCCAAAAACCCGGCCGTAAATAAGAGAGAATCACCCGGCAGAAAGAAGCCTACGAATAACCCTGATTCGGCAAAAACAATCAAAAACAGGCCTATATAACCGACGGCCTTAATTAAAGCAACCAAATCAATTCCAAGTAGGAGTTCCATCCTTATCATTATTTAACCAAAATTGATTAAATCATTCAATTATCGTACCATGCCTTATCTGGTTCTTTTAAAAGGTCAGGGATGGATCCGCCCAATAATCAGCAAGCGTGGAAATTGATATTGTGGGTCTGGCTGGTGAATATGGTAACAACTCCTGTAATTTTCTACCTCAGCTTTCGTTTACTAAGCGGAAAGCCGCAAGATCTTCAGACTTACAGTAGTTTTCTCTGGGGTTTTCTAGTACCTTGGAATCAATTCGGATTTTTCTTTACCAATTTTGCCATAGATCCAGCTTTATATGAAGAGTTTTTATTTAGATTTCCAATTATAATAGCTATCTCCGTATTGTCCTGGCTTGGTTACTCCTTGAAAAATTCTAATCTATCCAGAATACTGACGGTTGGAATAGCAATCGGCCTGAATGTCTGGTGGGCATCCGGCCACATTCCGATTCTTGCCGGATTTGAGCAAAACGGAACACACATTGTCAAATACTATTACTTCTTATTTCCGCCGGTCTTTTTTTCGGGCCTGACCTGGATCTGGCTGACCCTTAAAATCCAACCTGCCTGGCCATGGCCGTCAATCGTTGCCCATATACTAGCAAATACATCAATTTATGTGGCACTGAAGGTGGCTGAGCTTATTGGAGTTAAAATTTTTTAAAATCGCCCCTGAAGGCGATTTTTAATTAGATTTTCGTCTGTTGATAACCATCACCATAACAATCACTGCGGCCATAGAAACCAGCCACCAAAAGCTGATAGAGCTTAGGACGGTAAATACCGAGGCAAATAAGTTGTTATCTGTATTTATTGGGTTTTTGTTGGTTAAGAATTCGTTACTACAATTATACCATAATTCACCCAAACTTTATAAGGAGACCAAGGTTATTTAGCGTTTTTATTTAATAAGCTTTCCTATCACGACCAGTCTCTGTTTTGTCGAAAATAACGGAGTGCAAGTTATGACCGTAAGTCTTGCATCGGACGTTTGTCTAATAACAGAGAGATCTGTCGGCTCAACAATTTTTATTTCAAAAACTTTATACTTATATTCCTTGCTTCGCCAAGTCAAAATCATCTCATCACCAATCTCGACTTTATCCAAATTCCAAAAAGTATTTGATTTAGGCGGACGATACATATAGCGATGACCGAAGATGACAGAATTTCCACCAAGCTCCGGACGAGATGTCGTCGGAAAAAGCCAACCGCCCTTATTTAAGGTTTTCTCGGTCTCCCCCAAGAACACCGGCATATTTATGTTTACATCGACGATTAAAAGCCTGTCCCCGCTTCCTTTCGACGCAGGAATATCTCCTCCAATCAGTACTGGCGTGGTTAAAACATCTTCACCGTCGCCAATAAACTGTTCTTCAAATGTTGGAAGTTTGGCCTCGGCGGATTCGAAAGTATCATCTACAAATAGTTCATAAATATTCGGCAAAAAAATGCCGATAAAACCGAGGCTAATCAGCACTGCCCCAAGGTAGATATAGGTTTTATTAATTTTTTTACCGGGTATCATGTTTACTATTATACCAAAAGAGGAGCTTCGGTAGCCCCTCTTTTGTTTCTTACGATATTAGTTCAAATAATCTTCAAGCCTCTTAGGTACTAAACCATATCCTATCATCAGCATCATCATTCCTGTCATCATCATGGCACTGAAGAGCGATACAACAATCGAGTCAGAGATAGATATTGATGTTTCAGGAAGAGAGGTAATACCCAGTACTTCAGGCAACGATTCATCTGTAGCACCGAGAACTTCAGGTGCCGGGGCAGGTGTTGGATTCGGAACATATGGAGTTAAGGTTCCTCCACCACCGCCACCGCAGTTAGAGGTACAGATCGGGGGAGGTGTTGGTGTTGGTGTTGGAGTCGGAGTCGAGGTTGGGATCGGTGTTGGGGTCGGAGTTGGTAAAACAAGTATCGATATCGGTCCGCCAAAAGCGGTATTTTCAACATTTCCGGCGGCATCTGTGGCATGAGCTTCCATGCAGTAGATACCTCGAGCTTGTGGCATCCAAGAATAGGACCAGGTCGTATTTAATGCAGGAATTAGATCAATACTTTGAAGAGAGAGGGCAACTATTTCTGTTTCTATGACTTCTCCACGCTGAGTACAATTCAATGTTTCAAAAAATGAACCGTACTGATCACTATCAACCAGGGTATCGTCTGCCATTTTGAAAATCCTTAACTCAGCCGATTGAACTCCGGATGGATTATCAGATGTATCATCGGTAGAAGTTCCGCTTAAAGTAAGGGGAAGAAGTTCAACATCTATAATAGTCTCGTGGTTTCTGTATGGATTGCCATCAAAACTTGATTCGGGAGGTGTACAATCATTTAACTCATTATCACAAGTTGGGTCAGGTGTTGGGTCAGGTGTTGGGTCAGGTGTTGGGTCAGGTGTTGGGTCAGGTGTTGGGTCAGGTGTTGGTGTTGGAGTAGGTTCTGGTGTTGCTACGGGACCGTTACAAAGACCACTATTCCAAATGTCTTCGTTCTCTTCGGTCCAGTTTTGACCAGCATAAGATCCGCCCTCAAAATGAAACGGAGGTATAATATCACCTAAATGGCTGGCATGACCTTGAGGAACATTAACCTGTCCACCTGTGGCTGTAACACTTGAGTTCGGTTGATTATAAGAACCATTGCCCAGTTTGTGGCAGAACAATACACTTGTCTGCTCAACTCCGTTAAAAGGATCGTGACCGGCTGACACACTAAATACCAACGGCTGGATGGTCATTGAGAGCATGAAAGATAATGCAAAAAAGCCGACTAAGAATTTTTCGACCTTATACTTTGTAGACCAGTGGAAATTGAGATACATTGTCTAGGCAAATCCTGAACTGCAAACCCTAAATTACAAACAAAAGTTAGAAATTTAGAGTAAATTCAGGTGTTAAACATGACTTGTTAATTATACATTAACTGTGCCTAAATGTCAAACTTTGAAGAGCTTTGTCCTTTGGGCACGAAGTTCTTTGTTATTATACATCTAAGGCTCAGGCAATACAATATCGTATCCACAAATTCCTACAGACTGGGGACTTCTTCCCGGTCAGTTGTTGTAAACGTCGTCTTATCAATAGTTACCCTGATATTAGTCGTGGCTTTTTGAACAACCGAGTGAGCTTTGATTACATATTCCGTACCAACCGTTTCATATGAATAATAATCGGTAGCACTTACTGTTATAGTACTGGTTCCGGAAAAAGCAGGATCTACTACCCAAAGCTTAGCCAACTCAAGAATAGCTTCGTCAGCATAGGCTTCGGCGAGACTGAAACTTCTTGTTTTATATTCATCATCTAGAATATTAAAGCGGGTCATGAAGCCTGAAAAACTCACAGAAAAAACAACTACCATTAAAACGGCGGCGATTATTATTGCGGACATCAACGCAATAAATCCGTCCTCGGATTTATTGCGTTGAATTTTAAATTTATAATTTATAATTTTTATTGAATATTTCATCTTACAAATCGTTGAACTTCAAAATATTTACCGTTGGCGGAGAAGGAAGCCTTGATAGTGTCGACGGTCATAGCACCTGTTTGTTGGATATGCTGAAAGTTTAAGCCTGAAATAGCAATTCTGCCTGAATTTAGAAGTAAGACCGTACCCACCATACCCTCCTGAATAGTTATATTGTTGCCGGAGAAGGTTAGAGTTGTCTGAACTCCGCCCTTTATAATTACCAGCGAGGAGCCTGAGCTATTGGCAGCCGGGGAGGTTATGCTATCGACATCATTCAACACCCATTTGATTTTAGAAATAATAAAAGCGGCCTCCTGTTCAACCGAAGTCTTGGCTGATGCGGTATCACTGTAATTTAAAATCTGGTAAACCGAGACTAGCGAGGCAGACATGATAAAACCAAGCAAGGTTATGTATATTAGAACCTCGATTAGGGTGGTGCCTTTCTCGGAAGAATTTAGAATATTGAATTTAGAATCTAGAATTTTGAATCTTGAATTATGGGTCATGAATTATGGGAATGGATTTGCGTTATCATAGATAATACGCAAAGCATCCTGACTTTTATTAACTACGTAGATAAAGTTGCCGTCATATTCCATATCTAAAGCTTCCTGAGGATATTTACATGTATCTATCACGCTAATATCAGCCGGATCACTTATATTCCATGCCTGAAATCCATCGTTATTATCCGTAGTTATTAAAAATAGAATCGGTCCGGAAGCTATTAATCCCCTTGCTTCAGTACCGGGACCCATTGCTAAAAGAGCTGAGTCCGAAAGAGAAACCGCGCTTGGATCATTTATATTTAACGAGAATAGATCATGATTGCTACCCGTACCTCTCTGCCTCCCCAGATAAACTTTATTACCCAGAACATCCAAGACAGTTCCGTATAGAGCGGCATTGGGAACGGGATTGTAACCTGAACCTAGTGGGGTTATTGAAGCAGGAATAGTCACATCAAGAACTATCAGCTTGGGCTTGTTCCCGACGGAATCAGAAACGGCAAGATAGGCTAATGTTTTGGCGGTACCGCCCACGACCTCATTTCTAACTTCAATATCATAAATTATATGATTAACATTATGACTTCCTATCGGATTTAGACTGGGATTCGTCGGATCGGTTACATCAAAAATCTGAAGTTCATTATAGCTAACCATGTAACCCTTAGAACCAACATATACCTTATTGTTGTGATAAAATATTTTTCCTCCCTCCGATCCTGCACCGACGGCGTTAAATGACCTGGAAGCAGAAAGAATTTCTACTGGAGCCGTAAGAGTCGATATATCAACTACTCGAAGCTGTTTAGTCGTATCGTTATTTGTAACAAAAGCGTAGTTTCCAACAACATCAACGTCGTTTAGTCCCGAGCTTGTATTAATCGAAACGGGAGATACTCCCAGTAAAGCCCGACTGGTTACATTAACCACCCAAAAATCATTTTGCCCCGCAGAAGAACCGTCCCCGGTTATGATTGCATAGGTACTCGTACCGCTCTTTTTAATTTCAATTCCGGTGGCCGGAATACCGGATGGCGAAAAATCCCAAGACGGCGCACCCGGATTCTCGCATATAATATTTTCCCAGCCGGTCGGAGGCGGATTATCCGGTCCGCAATCTCCACCCAGAGCAATGGCTTCGGAAAAGTTAGTGAAAGTTGTTTTGATATTTATAAGTTGCGGACGATTGGCATCAGTTGACCACGAAACGCTGGCAATGCCTGTTTTTTTACAGTTATTAACATTATTTACCAGAAGTTCCTGCCGAAAGAAATCATAGTCTGAAGAGTCTGCAAGAGAATTAAAATCAACACTGGCCGAAGCACGAGCCTGCTCAACCAAATCATTGGCTTTTATAATGGCTTCGTTATTGACCTGACTATCTAAGGATACGGTTTGGTTTCCGAAAACAACTAAAATCATCCCCGATATTGCGGTTAGAAGTATGGCCGTGGCGATTAGAAGCTCAAGGGTGGAAAAACCTTTCTGTAACAATTTTTGATTTTTGATTTTTGATTTTTGATACATGAATTAAATTACCAGTCGATTCTTCCTTTTATGTTCATTGGAATAATGGCTATTTTATTTTCGTAGGAAACTGTTATATCTGCGCAAAGCGGACAATCACCGGATAACTGCTCAAAAACTACCTCATCAGGTCCGATAAATATAAAATTAGAATTACCTTTAATTACTTCTCCGCTGCCGGAATATGTATTGCCCTCAAAAATTATATAGTCCCCTCCTAAAATCTTAACTCCATGAGCCTTCTCATTAATATTATTTATTGCCTGACTGCGAGCTCTCTGTAAAGAAGTAGCCAAGGCATTTATATCGGATTGAAAAGAAGTTGAGTGATACATATCTCCGCTCATAAAAATACCTATAACAGCAAAAAAAGCCACAATGGCCATAACGACAAGAATTTCAACAAAAGTAAAACCTCGTTCAGATGAATTATGAATCATTTAGTATAAATTACGGGTGAAGATTTTGAGTTAATTCGTAAATAGGAGTGATGACGGAAACCGCCACGAATCCGACAATTACTCCCATGAACACTAATAATACCGGCTCTATGGCGCTTGAAAGGTTTTTAGTAAGATCATTGACTTCCGCTTCATAATGATCGCTTAAATAAAGAAGTGTCTTGCCGAGATTTCCGGTTGTCTCACCGATAGCGACTAACTGCGGGACCATTTCGGGGAATAAGGTCGGACTAGTATCTAAATGTTGGGAAATTTTCCTACCCTTGGATATTTCTTCGGCTAATTTGTAAATCTCTCTTTTGTACACCAGATTAGTGGTTGAGTTAGCGGTAATATTGGCGGCGGTAACAATGCCTAAATTACAATTCAAAAGCAAGCCGAAAGTACGGCAGAAATTAGCCATCTGATAGCTTAAGGCCAAGTGGCCGAATATAGGCACGGCAAGAAAAATACGGCTCACCGCATAATTGAAAGGTTTAATCTTTTTATAAGCCAGAATCAGAAGAATGCCCGCCGCAATAACGCCAAAAATTACAAAGATTCCATAGTGTACTAGAAAGTTGCTCATGGCTATAAGTAATCTGGTGGTCGGGGGAAGATTAGCGCCCAGACTGTTAAAAATCGGCATTATCTTGGGAAAAACATAAGTTGTTATGATGCCGGTTATGCCTAAAGTGGCTACGGTTATAAAAATAGGATAGATCATGGCGCCAATTACTTTCTTTTTGAGCTCGTGTCGTTTTTTTAACTCTTCGGCCAAATACTCAAGATTTTTATCCAAAATACCGCCCTCTTCGCCGACTTTAATAATATTGATAGCAAATTCACCGAATGTATTGTTATAGCGAGACAGACTTGCTGACAAATACTGACCGTTTGAAACATCCTCGACAACTTTATCAAGTATTTTAGCCCGAGCCCTAGACCTGGTCTGCCTCTGCATCATCTTGAGGCTTTCTAATATCGGGACATCGGCCCGTATTAAAAAAGCTAATCTCTTAGTAAATAAGACCTGATCTTTCAGCGATAGCTTTGTGAAAAGGTTTTTAAACACTTTATTCGTGAATTACCCGTAAAACTTCTTCTGCCGTAGTAATCCCCTGCCCGGCCTTATTAAACCCGTCCTCAATCATCGTTGTCATTCCGTTCTTAACAGCAATCTTTTTGATCGTATCGGCTGATTCTTTATTTAAAATTGCCTGTCTTAAATCATTGTCCATCAGCATTACTTCATGAATCCCTATTCTACCTTCGTATCCGGTTCCATTACAATCTTCGCAACCTAAACCTTTAAAAAACTTTCTACTGGCCGGGATGTTTATTCCGCTTAAGGCAAGGCTTTTTACCTCGGCTTCGGTCAAAATATGCGGCTTCTTGCATTTCTCGCATATCTTTCTGACTAACCTTTGTCCCATGGCAACATTTACCGTTGAGGCTACTAAGTATGGTTCTATCTTCATGTCAAAAAGTCTTGGCAAAGTCGTAGCCGCATCGTTGGTATGCAGAGTCGATAAGAGCAAGTGGCCGGTAAGAGCAGTATTAACGGCAAGACCGGCAGTATCTTCATCTCTTATTTCTCCGACCATTATAATATCGGGGTCCTGTCTTAATATCGAACGTAACCCGGTACTGAATGTAAGGCCGGTTCTGACGTTAACCGGGATCTGCCTGATATTTTCCATTGCATACTCAATAGGATCTTCAATAGTGATAATAGACACATCATCAGTATTAAGAAGCTTTAAAATAGTATACAGAGAGGTCGTTTTGCCTGAACCGGTCGGACCGGTAGCAAGTATCATGCCATAGGGTTTTTTTATCGCATCTAGTATTTTGACCTGGTTTTCTTTGCTGAAACCTAGATTATCAAGACTGAACATCGCCGCCTTATCGGTCAAAAGACGAAGAACGGCACTCTCGCCACGATAAGCCGGACTGGTAGCCACCCTGACATCGACTACGCCAGAATCTTCGCTGTTCATGCGAAATCTTCCATCCTGAGTAGTCTGATGTTCATCGGTTCTTAAGCCCGATAAGATTTTTATTCGGCTGATGACTTCAGAGTGCATCTCCTTGGGCAGATTGAACATCTCTTTTAATACGCCGTCTATACGAAATCTTATCGATACGGATTCTTCTTTTTTATCTATATGGATATCCGAAGCACCGATGCTGTTGGCATAGTTAATTAAAGAACTGACCAAACTAATTATGGATAGACTCTTGCCTTTTTCTATTTCAGTCTCTACTTGTTTTTTATAAGGATTGCCCATTTATAGAGGTTAGCCCAAGGGTATGATTATAATATATATAGCCGAATAATGCTAGCTATTATTATACTATACAAATAGGATTAAGTCAAAGACGGGTGAGGGCTGGGAAATTTAGTAAAAGTTATCTGCTGTTTAATGTTCTACCGAAGATAATACCTTTTATTTTATTATAAAGAGAGCTGGGATCTTTTATCTGTTTATCGGCCTCATCCCAATCAAAATCTCCACGAACATATTTACGGCTATCAATTGGTTTTTTATCTAATTTTATATTTTCCATGCCTATCTCCGAACCATAATAAATCACCGGCGAACCGGACAAACTGAATAAAGTTTTAAAAATATCCACTATCTTATTTTTATCCCCCCTAAAAATAGTGGCGATTCTCATTGATACTCCTCTTCCACCCCTAAAGGAGTATTTGTTTTCGGGGTCAAGCCAAGAAACCATCTCTTCCCTCTCCGGCTTGTCCAGAGGTGTAAACGTTATCTCGTCGTGATTACTTATAAATGTAGCCCATTGGCAGTTTTCTGGAATATTAGAAGATTCATTTACTATTTTTTTAAGAATTGAGAAATCATTTCTTTTAAAAGCGAGGTGGATATAAGACATCAAGCCAAAATGAAAAACTAGGTGGCACTCATCGCCATTTCCAAAATATGCCATAGTTTCCCGGTAACGTCCGCCGGCTTCAGCCAGAAAAACAACTCCAGGCCAGTTTTTATCTAAATATGATCTTAATTTTTTTAATATCTGATGGACTTCCGGCAAATGTCGGCAATCCGTTCCCTCTCTTTTTAAAAGATGGCCGACTGCGTCAAGCCGAAAACCGTCTACACCTAACTTGGCCCAAAAGTCTATGATTTTAATGCACTCGCTGAAAACTTCAGGATTGTCCCAGTTTAAATCTGCCTGCTCGTCAAAAAAAGTAGCATAATAATAATCGCCTGTTTTTTTATTGAACTTCCAATTGCCCTCAGTCATGTGGGAAAATGGGTTATAGGCCAAGCTAAACTCTTTTCCGGTTTCTGACCAAAGAAAATAATCTCTCTTGGAGTTTCGTTTTGACGATGATGCTTCCTTAAACCAGGGATGCTCGATGGAAACGTGGTTCAATACAAAATCTATAATCACCCGAATACCCATTTTGTGTACCTTGTTTATAAAATTAGAAAAATCGTCAAGCGTCCCCAGCTCCGGTCTGATATTCATATAATCTGAAATATCATATCCGCCATCAACCATCGGCGAAGGATAATGAGGTAATAACCAGATGCAATCAATGCCAAGCTCTTTTAGGTAATCTAATTTTTCCGTCATACCACGGAAATTTTTGGCAAATTTATCTACATAGACTTCATAGATAACGGTATTCTTCCACCAGTAAGTCATTAACCAATTATAGCAATCTCGGATAAAATAAAAATGCCTCGAAGGATAAGGACTAATCAACTAGTAACCTAAAATCTGTCCACCTTCCCTAGCTTCCCCAACGTAAAACGAGTCGCGAATGTTGACAGATTTAACTTTTTGAGATATGATTGGGGGCGACTATGTTTTTTAAAAATAAGGAGCAACTCGTGCCAAATAAAATTCGTGATCCTTTTCATAGTATCGTTCCGCCGCTTTATTTGGGGGTATCCTATGGGTTTGACACCGTGCATCAGGGAGCTAAAATTTTTGACGATCCTGCCTGCGGTTACGCCTATGGGCGAATGGGCAACCCCACAGTTACTGCCTTCGAACATTGGCTAGCAAGCGTAGAGGAGGTCAAAGAAGGCTCTGTATGGGCAACAAGCACAGGGCTATCGGCTCTAGTTCTTTTATTCTTGGGTTTAACTGCCAAGTCGTTAGGCAGAGGAAAGCGAGTGGTGGTCTCTTCTTATATTTACGGGGGGAGTTTTCACCAATTACAACTGTGGCACAATGATCACGGTTATGAAATTGTTTTCGTAGATAATCCTTTTGATCTGTCGTCCTGGGAAAAAGCCATAAGCCCGGGCGCAGCCTTTGTCTTCATGGAAACGCCAGCTAATCCTACAATAGATATTTTTGACATAGAAGCTATTGCTAAAATTGCACACCGTTACAATACATTTCTAGTGGTGGACAACACGGTAGCGCCAATTTTACAAAAACCATTGAAACTGGGAGCTGATGCCGTACTCTATTCCGTTACCAAGGCTCTTAACCGACAATCCACCGGGATGGGCGGTGCACTGATCGGTTCTCCTCGTTTCTTGGAAGAAACAGAAAAAATTCTAAACGATTATCATGTTTCAACCGGCGCGATTATGCACCCGCTTTCTGCCTATCTTACTTTTTTGAATCGCACTACCCTATCTAGGGATATGGATTTATTCTCAAAAAACGCTTTAGAGGTAGCCGAGTTCCTTGAGCGACATCCCAAAGTTAAGAAGGTTCACTATCCATTCCTTTCCGGAAATCCGCAGTATACTCTGGCCCGTCAGCAAATGACGGGAGGCGGCGGTTTATTGTCCTTTGAAATGCAGAGCTTTGAAGCCGCCTGCAAGCTGGTAGAATCTTTGTGCCTTGCACGCATGGCACCGCATCTTGGAGATGAGAACGAAAATCTAATCATTCATCCCGCCTCAACTACTCACAGCAAGCTATCCCCTCAGGAGCTACTCCAAGTTAACATACCCCAGGAGCTGGTTCGGCTCTCGGTAAGTTTAGGGGACATGAACAAATTAATCGCAGAACTGGATGAAGTCTTTAAGATACTCTAGGCCTCTAGTTTTTTACTCCGGCACGTATGAAAAACAGGGGTTGCAATGCCGCCGCCGATAATGGCGGTTTTTTCTTACCTAAAAAACTTTTTCAGCTCCTTGCAGACTTGAATATTTACGCTCTTCCGGTAAACATTGACTTGTCTGGATATGGGATGTATAATTATATCAGTATTTTGGTTGGAGGTGACTTATGCCAGAAGATAAGAAAAAAGCTTTTAGCCTTGATTCACTCATAGAGGCAGTAAATAAAACAGGGGGTATCTCCGTTGATCAACTGGCAGTCGGAGATGTGGTTAAGGTTCGGACCTTAAATACTGTATATACTTTCTTAATCAAGAATCCGGCGGAAAGACTGGCCGAAGCTACAAGCAATGGTCGCCATATTACCGCCCGTACCGAAGTTTTTATCGAGGGCAGTAAGGCAAACCAATGGACTTCGATGATAGCATCCGGCCAGATAATAGTTGGCTTATTTCTTGAGATTTACATAAATGATGAGAGCATACCTCAAGATCAGCGCATTTTATGGCTAAGCCAGACCAAAAGTATATCAGTAAACGGCTGTACATTAATGCCGCCGCAGAATAACAAAGTAAATTAAAGGAGCCCCCGGGGCTCCTTATCTTACTAAATAATTTTCACTCTACTTGCCGATTCGGAAATCTTTAAAACCAAAATCGGCTATTTTCTCTGGTCCAGCCGTACCGCGATAAGCATCTACAAACTCTCTCGCCAAAACCTCGTCAACACTATCCATCTTTAATAAACGTTCCCAGGCCACCAAAGCGATCGGTGAATCATTAGCGACGCGAGGAGTCATAATAATTTTAGAACCGTACTCTTTGGCGATATCGGCTAACTTTTCAACCTGATCCGGTGATAAATCGGGACGATAAGCAATCCAGACATGGCTATGCTCCAAGTTGTGGATCAATTGTTCATCCGGAAATTCTTTGTCATAAATACCGCTTTGAGCCGGTTGAGCATAGTGCCAGCCTCCGGTTGGAGGGTTAGAATTATATATCTCATGCTTCTGGCCTACGGTAATATGATCACGGGATTGCGCTACAAAATATTCACCAGGTAATGGCTTGTTAGCCTGTTCGACTGCTTTATTAAAGTAACTGTAGATTGGCCAGGCTAAAGCGCCGATTATCGCTAGGATGACAAATAACTGAATCGTCTTTTTTGTCATTTTTTTCTTCTTCTCTACCCGAACCATCTCATCCCTCTCTTGCTTCTTCATAAAGTATTCGTTTTTTGTTTCCAAGTTGTTGTCCATAAAAAATAAATTTCCACTTATCATTTTCCAATTTCCATTGATTTATCATTAATTCATTTGTACGTTTTTAGAAAATGATTTAATGATTAAATGGTAAATTATTGGGAAATGGCAACTGGTAAATGGTAAATAGTAATCATCCCAATGCCTTATTGATCTCTTCACGGTTAAACCCTACCACGAAACGACCATTAATTTCAATGATTGGTGCGGCCACCATACCGGCCTTAGACATCACCAGCTGCTGGGCATCAGGATTGCCGACTAAGGCAATCTCCTCATACTGAAGATCCTTCGACTTAAAATATTCCTTAGCCATCTTGCAATAAGCGCAAACAGGTGTCGTATAGATACGAATCATAGATAAATATGGTATCAAAAAAATCCTAAAGTTAAAAGGCTGTTTAGAATTTAAAATATAGAGTCAGGTTCGCCGCCAGAAGAAGCATGTCAAATTCCCAACCGGTACCATTATGAGACATAAACGGCACATGCCATTTTTTAATCTTGTGGTAAATTGCTCCAAACATAACAATCGCCAAGACGAATGACACCGTTTTAATGCCAACACCGCCGATAAGAGCAAGACCGGAAATAAATTCAATTATGCCAAGCCCTAGAACCTGATTAAGGGTCCATCCCATGCCCGTAGCCATAGTTTTAGGTTCCTTTAATTTCGGTATGGCATGAACAATAAATATCGAACCGACTGCCAGACGAAGTAAAAATAGTCCTCCGTACATATTACTATCAATTTTCAATTTGCAATTTACAATAAATTTCCTAATGGATCATTGATGCATTGAAAATTCAATGAAAATTGAGAATTGATAATTGAAAATTAAACAAATTTATAATTTTTTAAGAATCTCTCTTGTTTCTCTCTTATAATCCTCGACCTTCGGCTGATCAAATGCGTTTAGGCCAAGCAATCTGGCCAAATACATAGTCTCACATATCTTAAACTGAACATACTGACCGAGAGAATTTTCGGAAATCTCATGCATAACTATTTCTGAATATGGCAAAGCGTTTTTTAAATAAGCGATCTTGACTCCATAATATATAGCACCCATTATATCAGCCAGACTCTTATTGGCTATGTCCGGAACTAGGCCGGGCATAAATAAATCAGCCGGGACTTGTGGAGAATTTTCTTTCTGAGCGGCATGAATAAATTGGGTTAACTTGTTTTTCGGCTCTCCTAAAAATAACGTGGCCATAGAGTGCAGGTCAATAGAACCGATGGAGACAATCGGCGTAATGCCGATATTTACTTTCTCGCCGTTTAAATTAAACTCCTTGGCGATACTCTCAGCCATCAACTGAGTATGCCACTTTCCCAATGACTTAAGCTCCGGATTAAAATAAAAACTGTTATAAATATTGAAGCCTCTGGTGTAATTAACATAGGTTAGAATTGCTGAAAGAAGTGCAGGATTCTGATAAACTTCCCGATTAACACAGCGAGTCACCATCTCCCCTGCACCCTCCCAAAAACCAATAATATCAAAATTAGCTAGGCCGAGAGGAAAAAGGCCGACACCAGATAAGACAGAATATCGCCCCCCTATATTTCTCGGAATTTCCAAGAGATCTAAGCCCTTGGCTTGAGCCTCATTCCAAAGCTTTGACCCTTTGTCGGTCGTAAAAACTATGCGTTCATTTACTTTATCCCCGAAACGGTTCTTTAAAACTTGATAGATAACCTCAAAATTAGCAATTGTTTCAGTCGTTTCTCCGGATTTACTGATAACATTGACTAACAATTCTTCGGGACTGTTAATATGGTTATTTAAAAGTTCTATAACTTGGGATACCAGCGGAGGTGAAACGGTATCAACGAAAGCTATTTTGGGGTCTTTGCTCTCCAAAAAAGCACCGAGCCTTCCCCGTAAAGCCCTATAAAGAGCCATCGTTCCTAAATTAGAACCACCGATACCAATTATGATTATATGCTTCAGCTCACTGTTCTTTCTGTCCTGAACCTTCTGGAGTAAAGAGTTCCTGAAATTAACATCGGCCGGAAGGTTGACCACTGATTCGGGATGGTCATATTTTCCGTTTTGAACAATTTTCCAAATAAAATCAATATACTCCTTGAGTGCTTTCTCTCCCGCCTCTAGATCTATCGCTTCTACTTGAGAGGTGTTCTGATAAATTAGGTCAATGTCTCGATGGGGCATAATGCTTAATTATAGCATAAAGTATTTTATAAGCAGAGTTTTTAAAAAGTTGATTTATTCATCAAAAACAATTATACCATAATAAAAGTTCCTTTATAACGAGCGGCCATGGAAGTCATATCCCATAGGGGCAGAACCTCACCTCATGAACTAGGCAATAGCCTAAGAAGCTTCATATCGGCATACAACCTTGGAGTAACCGGCATTGAGACGGATATCTCATTTACCGCGGATAAAAGGATCATAATTTATCATCCCGACAGCACTAAGCCGAACTTAGCAGATATGAAATGGCGGGATATTGATAAATCTGTTTTTAAAGTTATGCAACTTAATGATTTTCTTAGCCTTCTTAAATCATTCTCCGACACTTTTTGCTGTTTAGACATAAAACAAAACTCTGAAGAACTTGTTAAAAAAGCTGTTGAGATGGTTCTTGATAAGGGTTTGCAAAATAGGATATATTTTACCGCTTTCGAAAAAAAAGCACGCTGGATAACCATAGAATCCCACGCCGGACTCCTGTTGCTGGCAAAAAAAATATATCCCAAGACTAAAATTCAGATAATAACCACGACTTCATGGAATCTGTTGGAGGTAGCCGATAAATATAATCCGGATGCCATGTCTATCGGCTGGCTTCTGGAACCGCTTCCTGTAAGACTGATAACAAAGTCGTTGTTTAAAGCAAAGGTAAGAACTCTTAATTTTAAAAAACAGATATCAGAAATTCAAAGAAGAGGTACCAAAATCTGGGCCGGAATTTTCAATGACCCCGAAGATATGAACTATTTCGTTGACCTAGGTGTTGACGGCATATTTACTGATAGCCCAGGAACTGTGTTTGAATTAATAGAAAAGAAAAAAATTCCCTAATGGGGAATTTTTTAATTAGGAGCTAGAGACTAGTCTCGTCCATCTCTTCAGTTAGCTCTTGTATCCTATCCTTCAGCATTGCCGCCCTATGATAATCTCCATCTTTTGATGCGGACTGAACTTGCTCTTTTAATGTTTCTACCATCTGGCCATACTCGGCTTTGGTAATAAATAATTTACCCTTTCCATGCAACCTGCCCAGAACATCTTCGTCTTCCTGTCGGGCAATTTCATCAACCTTACCCTCTCGCTGCCAATCAAAACCTTTATACAAAATATTTTTGTAATATTCACCCGCCCTTGTTTTTTCTTCATCCGTTGATTTTGGAGAGCTCAGAATTATCTGCCTAAGCTCATAGGCGCCGCGCTCTATCATCTCCAGACTCCACCACGGCCTGGCCGATGCCCACCAGTACTGATCGGAATGAATAGCCCTATCAAGAGCCGAGCGCAAAACTTCATTATCGGGAGTTCTCTCAGCTACGTTTACCGCCAAATCCGTTAACTCCCACTGATATCTCTGTATTTCATTATCCTTGCGATTCCAACGGGCATAAGGCTCATTGCGCTTCATATCATCTTCCGTAACCGCCCAGGTGGACGGCCGGGGTTGAATATCTTCTCTGTTCTTAAATAACTCGGCCAGATCGCTAATCGCAACTGTTTTTATTTTCTCATCAGATAAAAGATCGAATAAAAATTGCTCCATGCCCGGCCTGTGATGGCCGAAGGTTTCTCCATCCATAGCCGTAACAGCATATTCGTTTTTATTAAGCCGATCTCCCAGGTAACGAACAATAGCCGGCATCGTTCCTATCTGAGCTGAAAGCACAATGAATGAAAGACTTCGCTCCCGAAAAAACACGTCTATATTACCTGCGCTTGGTATCTGATAAATCATATCCTGCCTGTATTTACGGTCTGGAGGAAAACCCATTTCATCGACAAGAATCCATTCATAGCCAAGTTCTTTTGCGACTTTAGCAACTTTATCGGAATAAGCCATTTCAGGGCTGAAAAAACCTTTTTTATTCCAATATTTTCCAAAGTATTTATCTAAACCCTCCTCATCAAGTTTTATCTGACGCTTTATCTCTTCTTCGGGCATGAAAGGAAGAAATGCATGATATTTTGCACTACCCGTAAGCTCAAGCTTCCCCTGCTTAAGCAGTTCCCGAATATCTTTAATCACATCTTCGCCTCCCCATTTTTCAAGAAGCTCGCACAGAACGCTATTTATATTGAGCGTCAGTCGGCATTGAGAAATATTTAAAAAGCCGGAAAAAATTTTCCGGTATGATTCTTTTGTTATTCGTCTAACCCAAATCTCCTTTTGGGTCGGAGGCTGATAAATATGGAGGAAATTA
Source organism: Candidatus Yanofskybacteria bacterium RIFCSPLOWO2_02_FULL_41_13 (assembly GCA_001795735.1). Lineage (GTDB taxonomy): Bacteria > Patescibacteriota > Minisyncoccia > 2-02-FULL-40-12 > GWA2-44-9 > 2-01-FULL-39-28. The sequence goes on along the minus strand of MGKQ01000020.1, from coordinate 77,374 downwards.
GCCCAATACAAATGAGGAATTTAACAATTTAAAATTTAAAATTTTCAATGAATTTTTAAAATTAAGTCTCTAAAACATTGATTGAAAATTGAAAATTATTGAGATTCCCTATGAAACCTCAGAGCCATCTCAAATAATTTAATATACTCTCTAGCTGACTTTTCCCATGAAAAATCTTTGGCCATTGCCCGCTTCATGAGCTTTTCCCATTCTTTTTTCTGGCGATAGAGCTCACTAGCCCTAATAACGGCGATAGTGAGGGAAAACGGATCGTATTTTTCAAAAACAAAACCAGTCCCCTCCTCTTTTTCCGGAGTAAAATCTTCGACTGAATCGGCAAGTCCGCCTACTTTGCGGACAATCGGAACACAGCCATAGCGCATTGCCTCCATCTGTACTAATCCTGACGGCTCATATTTTGACGGTATTAAAACCGCGTCCGCTCCACCGAATATCATTCTGGGCAAACGAGCATCAAAAGCAAAATGGGTTCCAACCCTGTTCGGATATTTTTCTTTCAATTGTTCAAAGTACATTCTGTATCCCGCATCCCCTTCACCGACAATAACAAACTGAAAGTTTATATTATCCATTAATGGGCCCAGCATCTGAGTTACAATATCAAATCCTTTCTGGCCATCCATCCGACCAACCATACCAACGACAAAAATATCTCCCTCGGTAGCTGGCAATCCAAATTGTTTTTGTAAAGCTTTCTGATTTTCAAGCTTTTTATTAAGAGACTTTATTGAATAGTTAGCTACCAAGTCCTTATCGGTCTCAGGATTCAACGATTCAGTATTTATACCATTAAGAATACCGAAAAGACGGCTTTTGCGTTCACTAAGCAGAGCATTCAGACCTTCACCGAATTCTTCAGTTAATATCTCCCGGGCATAGGTCGGAGAAACAGTATTAATCACATCGGCATACATTATCCCCCTCCTCATGCCGCTAAGCTTCAAAGTTCTTGGATCAAAAAAATCGGAGATAGGAGCCTGACCGGAATCATGATCCATCTCAGAGACAAAGCGCGGATCGAACATGCCCTGGTATTTAAGATTGTGAATAGAGAAAACAACCGGAATCTTGGATAAAATAGGGTCGTCTTTATAATCGGTATGAACCAGATTGGGAATAAAACCGGTTTGCCAATCAGAGGCAACTATGACATCCGGCTTCCAAGATGACTTTTTAACAAATTCGAGAGAAGCTTTAGAAAGAAGAACCCACCTTACCGTATCATCGGAATATCCATAGACATTAGCCCTCTTCTCATAATATTCCATATTCTCCAAAAAATAGTTAACGCCACCGTCAGCACTCTTATATCTGAGGACATTTGAGACTAAGATTCCGAAAGGATCTTTATCTCCGCTTTCCACCCTTATATTGTTTAACTCCGTCTCTAGGGGATATCTTTCGACATCAATGGTAGCATATTTAGGAACAAGGACTCTGGCATCATGGCCAATCTTACGCAATGCCCTCGGTAAAGAGTTCATTACTTCGCCCAAACCACCGACTTTTACGAAAGGAGCCGCTTCTGAAGCGACAAAAAGTATTTTTAGTTTGTCATCGGGTTTACCAGTCATGATATCAATTATATCAGGTAAGCGTTGTTTATCCAACAATCAAAATGCCCACGAAGGAAGGTATCCTTAATTATTTAATATCCGATAAGTTGTCCCCACTTTCAATCTTTAGTTTAAGCTGTCTCCGTTCTTCGACCGACCTGCGAACTTCAGATTTTATCCTTGCCCGTATAGGCTTAACCTGGACTTCAACATCACCTCTAGTTTCAGCCAATCTTGATAGTATTTTCTCATGAGCCTTAAGTGCTGTTTCGAAGTTCAGGCTTACGCTTGCGGCTGCGTTAAAATTCTCCTTATTTTTGAATTTTTCCACACGAGCCATTACTCTCTGGGCATGATCGTCGAAGTTCGCTTCTATTCTTGCCCCAGCATCAGCATCAAGAGAACCTTCGGAGGCCATTTCTTCAGCCTCTTCAAGCCTTCTTTGAACACGTCTCAATTCCCAATCGGCTTTCGCCTCTTCAGAAACTGACATCCAGCCCCTTACTTCTTCAGTGACATCAACCTTAATCGGATAAAGAATGTCGCCCGGCAATGCCCTTTCGGCACCGACAGCCACCCCGCCACCGACCAAGACTGAAATAATTAGTAGTACTGCCATAACAGATGAGAAACTAAATTTTGTCCCGATTGGTTTCAAGCCAATCGAGGATCCTCGATTTTGTTCCGATACTTTCAGTATCGCGAATCCGCGATCTATTGATCGGGATAGCCAAGTCATATACTTGGACAAAATCGGGATAAAAAACACATTCGACCCGTAGTTAAGATGAGGTTTAACTTCACTTCTTACAGGATTATTTTTTATAAAATTAAAAACCTGATCTTTAATATCGGCTCTTTCTCTATTCAAAAGCTTAAATTGTTTGGCCGATTTAATGAATTGTTCTATCTTATTTGTCATTTGTAATTTGTTATTTGTTATTTAGCAACTCCTTGAGTTGCTTGAGTCCCCTGTGTATTTTTACTGAAATATTATTCTCGCTTTCACCAAGAATACTTGCTATTTCTCTAGGCGATAATTCATCGATGTACCTCATCAAAATCGGTTTACGGTATTTGTCGTCTAATTTATTGATGACGCTCATGGCTAATTTGGCATCAATACCGGCTTCATTTTTACTCCTTTCATCTAACCCCGGCTCAAATCCTTCAGCCATCAGATTATCCAATGATACTTCTTTCTTCTTCCTGTATTCATCAATTATCAGATTATTGGCAACCCGATATAAAAATGCTTTCAGATTATTAACCTCCGTTCCTTCTTTTATATATTGCCATGATTTTATGAACGTATCCTGCATAAGGTCTTTGGCCCGCTCCCTATCTCCAATTCTAAACCAGCAATGCCTGAAAATCGCATCTGATAGATCATCATAGGCTTTCGTAAATTGCTCCATCCCGTACAAAGTCATATGTATAACATACTACCAACAAATGTTGGATAGATATATAACCAGCTATGAATTTGCTTATAAATTAGAATGGGAAACCCGTTAGGGTGACTTTGTACGGGATCCATAATATCAGGCTTGTTTATCATATATGAAGACGTTATTCTGACCATATTATTACATAAATTGAAGTAGTGGTAGAATACTACCATGCTTAAAATAAGCAAACTAATCCCCGCCGGAAGTATTACTCTCGGATTAACTACTCTTGCTTCGTATGCCCTGGGTCTTTTGCGCGACCGAACATTTGCCCAGACATTCGGCGCTTCCCGGGCCCTTGATGCCTATAACGCGGCTTTTTTAATCCCGGATCTTCTTTTTAATATTTTGATTGCTTCTGGTATTGCCGCCGCCTTTGTCCCGATATTTCTGGAGATTTTTCATTCCAACAGACAAAAAGCTTACGAATATACCAGCTCGGTTATTAGCGGAGCAACCGGCCTGATGCTTTTCTCAGCAGTAGTTATTTTTTTATTCGCCGATTCTATCGCTTTTCTTGCCGCTCCCGGCTTCATTAAAGAAGATCTGGCTTTAGTTGCAAAAATATTAAGAATACTTGCTATCTCGCCTATCCTATTCGGAATCTCAAATACTTTTGGAGCAATGCTCGTAGCCAAGAAAAGATTTTTATTCTATGGCCTCTCGCCTATTATGTATAACCTCGGGATCATCGGCGGAGTGATATTCCTGTCGCCTAACTTCGGTGTGATCGGAATAGCTATCGGAACTGTCGTCGGCGCCTTTCTTCATATGTTAATGAGGTGTATTGATGCTGTCTTATCGGGTTTCAGATTTAAACTGAACTTCCAATTCAAAACACCGGAATTCAAAAAAACAATTCAGCTAATGATCCCTAAAATGTTCGGCCATCCGGTAGAGTTGGCTATGTTCTGGGGTTTCACAGTTATTGCCTCGGGGCTTTCCGTCGGTTCGGTGGCAATAATGAGTTTTGCCCGTAATTTTCAGAGTGTGCCTGTAAGCTTAATAGGAATAACATTTTCAACCACCGCCTTTCCGGTTATGGCTAAGGCTATTTCTGATCATTCACAGGAAGAATTCAAAAAAACTTTAAAAAATTCTTTCTGGCTGATACTGGGCGGAAGTGTTCTTGCCGCTCTTGTTACTTTTCTCATCCGTGAACCTCTTATCAGAATAGTTCTGGGCGGAGGGAATTTTACTGAGGAAGCCATACAAAGAACAGCGACAATGCTTGGGGTTTTTACCTTGGCCATGCCAACTGAATCTCTCAGACACCTTCTTGCCAGGGCTTTTTATGCAACAAAAAATACGACCGTTCCGGTCGTATTAAGTATCATTGGGCTTTGCATCGCCGTCGGCGGAGGCTATCTTCTGGCTCCATCACTCGACATCTTAGCCATCCCCGTTGCTTTTTCTACGGCCAGCTTAATCGAACTTATTTTTCTCATGCTCCTCCTTCCCTATCGTCTCAAAAGACTACCTTCGGCTCCGCAAGTTGATGGAGAGCTAGATCCTCATCAAGCTTAGTCGCTCGGAGATTATACCCAGACTCGGACCACATTCGGTTTCTCCAGCGAAAACCGAATCTTAAGTACTCGGCAAGCCGCAGAACCAAGCCGGCTTGCCTGCGAATTTCCTCTCTGGGTATAGTCTCCTCGCTTAGATTTTCAAAACACCTAACTCAAAACGGAGAGATTGACATAGTTTATAAAATATAGTATTATCATTCAGTACAGTGGTTCCTACAGCCCAGCCTCAATCAGATTTATCAAATGGTCTGATTCAGATGGGGATTTCGGGTTTTAAGGAGGTGTGTTTTGGCTTATACGAAAGGCGATGTTCAGGTAATTACCGAGGAAAGTGTTCGTAGCGAAAATGACCTTGATTCCGATGAGAGCCCACTAGATTATGCTCCAGCAGATGCTCGTGGAGACTACGAGGAGCGTCTCCCAGTAATCGTTCTGCCCCATTCTTGCGACAGGTGGATTATTGGCGGAGCTGATGAAGCTCGTCAGATGATTCAGGATTTAACAGAAGCAATTAAAAAATTTGAGGCGGAAGTTTCTGCGAGGGTTGGCTAAATGCCAACCCTTTATATTTATTTAATTATTTCCAGAAGCTGAGTAATTTGTTTTAAAGCAACATCCGCGAATCTGGAAAAGCTCGTTTATATCCCTCATTGACTTTTAATCTGCCAGGGTGTATATTAGAGGTACTAAACGTGAAAAGCATCCTTCGTGGGTGCTTTTCGTTATTTATACTCTGTATAAGAGATTTTTGTCTCGAGATACTCAAAATCCCTGAAATTACTGCCAGCAAATTGCTTAATCTCTTTAGCGGTCCGTTTACCCCTTCCCAATATCACTATGGTTTTACTATTCGCTGTGAGGTGTTTTAATACAGGCAAGAAATCACCATCTCCTGATAATACAATAGCTCTATCAAAATTGTCTTTCTCTTTCATGAAATGAAATGTCAGTCGTATTCAAAAAATGCAGTAATCCAAGCATTTATCGGTTCGAAAGCTGTAGTTAAGTGAGGGTTACCTGTGATTTTGATGTTAATATCATGCCATCATACCAAAGCTGGAGACGAAGACGAGGAGCATGATGAACAGAGAGTAGAATTTGCTAATTACCCGACAACGATCATAACCTTTTTGCCGTTGTCGACATCTCCGCCATTCCAATCATGGATGGCATTCATAAGAACACCGGGAGAATAAATAAAGTCAGCGCCTCGGCGAGTACCGGGATCATTAGTTATAAAATTCCCCTCTTTGGTATAACCCTTGATAATTAACATATGATAAATCGGGCCGGGTGATTGGAAATAAGGATTGCCTAGCTGACGACCCGCGGCGGGAATAACTATAACTTTTTTGTCGGCTAAAGCTTTTTTAATATCTTCAGCTGTCGGATCATATACCACTTTAACTTTTTCTATTTTATAAAATTCTCTTAAAATAATTGCCGTTTCTTCGGCAGTCGTATCTTTATAGTAACCGAATCTTTTTTCTTCAAAATCTTTTATCTCCAACATTTTTCCCTCGGCAAATTCAGAAGTCGGTATAGACCAGCCGTTTATATAACTGGCGGCCATAAGAGCCGACGCCTCTTCGCAAAATTCAGCGAACGGCAAACCCCAATTCTTAGTCGGTGCCTGAGAGGTAAATGGGACGGCCAAATTGATCGAATCTGGAATTTCAAATTTAGAATTTAGAATTGGGGATGGGGAAACAGAAGGACTGACAGATTGAAAAACCTGCGGAGAAGGTATCGGTTCCTTAATTACATTTGGCTCATTTTTATAAAAAACAAAAAATGCTCCCACAACGAGCACGGCCACAAATATGACTATATTTATAATGATTTTTCTCACTAGCATATTATACTGTATTTTGCGTAAAAATCAAATTCTTATTTTTAGAACGCAAAAGTTCTAAGGATAGACCACAACCCCCATCCGTTCGAATGCATCCCAGTTGCGAAGAAGTTCTGATGTTTCCCAAAAAGCCGGGCCGTATATCGGATCCATAACAAAAAATCCCTCCGGTTTTTCGGCCGATCCTTTATACCCATAGACCACTCTCGTATGCTCCCCGTTAACGGCTCTAACCGTCTCCCCATCCGGAGTCTTCCAGCTCACCGGCCTGCCCCTGCCGAGATAACCCCAAATAATAATCGGCCGGCCTTCCGAGATATGGCCGACTAAGTCGGAGACTGAGCCATTTTTTATTATGCCAGTTTTTTTCCATTCGCTGGCCACAACAGCAATCGGCTCCCAATAAACACCATAGCCGTCAATCATCATTTTACCATCTACATTACCGACGAAGCCGACATGTGGATCTCCCCAAACATCACCAGATCGCACAGTAGCGTCAACTGGAATTTTGCTTATGACCTCTGATTCGGAAACATCTATACCATGATAATCAAGAACCATTTTTAGCGTTGCCGCTTCACAGCTTAAAGAATGCTCCTGGCGGTGGAACTTAAGAGGTAGCACAACGTCAGCCGCCGGAAGAGAATGAACCCCGCTCGAAGCAAACTTCATATAATAAACTAGAGACGGCGGTAAATTTATAATTCCAAAGTCCCACAGGACAGACAAAACTAAAACCCCACACGAACCAGCGAGAGTAAGAAGTAGTAATCTAATGTGACGTTTGTGCTTTTTTAGATAATTTCTCATTTTATAGGAACCTATTGATAAACACCTCGAAATAGGGTAATTGGTAGAAATAAAATATCAATTTATTGTGAAAAGCGCTGAACCAGCCGATTGTCAGTAAAAATCCCAGAAATATCAAAAATATCCCCGCAATTTTATTTATCACCGAGAGGACATTCCCCCATCTTCCAAAAGCCGTAAAGGCTTTGCCTATCAATAAAGCGGTTACCAAAAATGGTATTCCCAGTCCGATCGCAAAAACCACAAGTAGAAAAGTGCCCTCCAAAATAGTGCCTGAAGTTGAAGCCAGAAGAAGTACCGAACCAAGAAGTGGCCCAACACAGGGAGACCAGCCGATGGCAAATAAGGCGCCCAACAAAAAGGAATTTAAAAAAGATGCTTTTTGAAATAATTGAGGGACTCTGACCTGCTTCTCTTGATTTAAAAAAGGAAGTCTTAACCAACCCATAATAACTAACCCGAAAATAATTATTAGAACTCCTCCGATTCCTTGAATCCATTCTCTTAGCCCAAGAACTTGGCTGACAAAAGTAAACGAGACTCCGAATAATATAAAAATTAAAGAGAAGCCAAGAACATAAAAGATTGCATTCCTAAAAATCCTGCCACGTATCATTTTTAATTTATTCGGATCACGAAGTTCATCTGTACTAGAACCGGAGATGATACCTAAGAAGGCCGGGATTAACGGCAAGGTACATGGCGCAAAGAATGTCAGCACTCCGGCAATAAAAGCAGAGATTGTTATCGTAAGACTAAATTCGGGCATATTATATTTGAAAACAAATCAGTTCTCAGACACGCAGGATTTCCCTGCGAGAAATCCTGCTCGGCTTCGGCTCGCTCTCCGCCTACGGCGGAACCGCGCCCGCTCGCCTGCAGATGGTCTGCTAACTGATTTGTTTTCAACTTACTAAATTCACGCTCAATTTTTGTATATTACCATAATTGACGCATTGTTGCCTTTTGTCACAACAATAATTCTTCTATCTTTCGCCCTAAGCCCCTTGCGTTACCATGACTGATCAGACCGAGATAAGACTGAATGGCGTTGTCGTTCCCGCGGTTATCTTGAATGTTTCTAAACATCCTGTGTTTCGTCGTAGTTCTTAACACTCTATGTGTTGAAAAATGAACCCAGCCAAGAAAATCGACACCAGAGTAGAGGGTTTTAATAAATACCTTATCCGGATGGAGTTGAAGCTTTAACTGTTTTTCTAAAAATATAGAGATACTAGGTAATAGGTTTTCTAAATATCTTCTACTCTCATGGATAATTATAAAATCATCGGCATAACGAATATAATGTAGTGTCCCCAGCTCACGTTTTACAAAATGGTCAAATTCGTTCATGTAGATATTAACTAGTAATTGGCTAGTCAAGTTGCCTAAAGGTAGTCCCGTGCCGTGTTTACTTTTTGAATGGAAACTATCCATAACCCCGCCCAACAACCATACGACATCGTCGTCCTGAATATATCGTTTCAAAATACCCATTAAAATACCGTGGTTAATATTCTCGAAAAACTTTTTAATATCACATTTCAAAACCCAAACTGTTCGAGTGTGATTATGTGAAACCTTTCGGCAGTATTTATGGAACCTATTTATTGCCCGGTGTGTACCCTTTACTCGACGGCAAGAAAAAGAATCGAAAATAAATTTTGGATCAAAGTATGGGTATAAAATTCTGTAAATCGCATGGTGCAAAAGTCGATCACGAACACTAGCTTTATGGATATTGCGAGGCCTTGGATCATTTATTCTAAACGCATGATATGCCCCATGTCTGTATGTTTTATCTGCCAATTCTCTATTTAACTTTAGGATATTATCTAGTAGGTTAACCGAGAACCTCTCAACATCCCGACGTTTACGTTTTCCTTTTAGAAATTCTTGCCATGCGACAAGCAAATTTTGGACAGAGATGATATCATAATATGTATTATGAACACCTTTAAAGCCCCCCCCCCAGCCTTCCAATGGTGCCTCCATCCTGAATCGAATCAAAGAGGGATATTTGGTTTGGATGAATATTGTTCCGCATATTACTAAGGGTGCACGCTACACATTAGGTGCACGAATTGAAAATAAATTTATAGATCTTCTTGAACTTTCTCACAAAGCTTACTTTACCGAAAAAGATAAAAAATCGGAAAAGATTTCAGGCTGTATATTGATTACTGACACTCTTAAATTTCTTATTTCTGTGGCTTGGGAGGCTAAGCTAATCTCAAACAAACAATGTGGGGATATCGCTTTGAAGTTGGAAGAAATTGGAAAAATGTTGGGTGGCTGGAAGAAAAGCCTGGAGAATCCTGAAAAGAAAAACCGCACCTTGTAATGCGGAAAAGAAGATACTTTCGAAGGCAGAAAACAAACTCATTGTCGGGATTCCACCTGTTATCCGGATTGGCCCAATTGTCGTTCAACCACAGACCGTCTTCGTTGCGTTCCAAGTTGAAGACGTTCGGATTGCCGCTAGAATCGGTTATGTGCACCATGCCATCATTACCACTGCCCGCCGAATCTTTATAAGAGGCTGGGGCTGTATATTATTTGGGAGCAAGACTCCGCCAGCATGGTACACCAAGTGTTTTCTTTTTGTATAACATGATACAAATCCTCCGCAGAAAGCCTTGACCGTCTACGCTCTCAACTCGTATCCGTTAGAATGGTTTCGGAAAGCCGTGGCCGTCCGATTAACCAAACCAAAATAATTATATCAAAGTTTCAAAAGAAACAAAAAATTAAAATTTCTGAAAGATTTAAAGAATCAAAAAATCACTTGCGAAGGCAGAAAACAAACTCACTGCCGGGACGCCACCTGCTATCCGGATTGGCCCAATAGCCGTGCAACCACAGACCGTCTACGTCGCGAACCAAGTTGAAGACGCGCGGATTGCCGCCAGAATCGGTAATTGGTTTCATGGCAACATAAACCCATTCGCCTAGCGGCTGGTTTTCATATTGAAGTCTCAGGTTGGGTCCGACTTCTGCCGGACAAAGATCTAAGCCTAGAGTTTTAGCTTTATCAAATATTTCCTGTGTCGTAGCACTATTGGAAAAACCAAGGTCTTTGACGGTTAATCTTACCAATTCGAGTTTTTCAGAACTTTCCTTAATGGTAAAATTATTGCCATCCATCACGCTCGTGGCATAGGAAGTGACTTTAATATTCTTCATGGCCAATTCTTTTTTGAGTTCTTCTTTAGATTTTCCACCTATAAAGACCTCCATTTTCCTGATCTTGCCTTCCGGAAATGAGGTGTAAATATGCTCAACACCTTCAGGTAATATCCTGCGATTACTAGTATCAAAAATGCCTAGCGGAAGTTTGCCGATATAAGCCTTGGTATTATCATCCACATCGCCTGTTGAGTGGGCAATCTCTTCTGGTTTACAATCCAAAACTATAGGGGCGTCTTCTTTAGAATTTCTTTTTGATCTTAATTCTTCAATACGCGGATCTCTCTGATAGCCAAAGCCTTCGATGGATGAATTGATTTCATATAGGAAGATCAGGTCGTCCTTTTTGAGCTCTTGACCACTTCTTACTTTTTTATCAATAGCAGTCAGAGTTTTCATATCCGCTGAAGCCTTGCGGTATCTTTCTGCTCCCGGCAGTTCAGCCATCTTTTTTTCAGCAATATCGGCCATATTTCCTTCGAGATTCTGATCATTGTCCGCTACTCCACGGACCTCTCCGATACTATCTTCCTGCATTCTGATGGCTATGCGTGGAATTGTTGGTTTGCCTTGTTTATCGTTGGTATAATAGACATAAAAATCACCGCTCTTGAGTTGAGTTTCTGCTGTAGCAAATCCTTTAGTACACCAGGCGGTACCCTTGTTCTGGAGAGATGCCCACAATGCCGTAGGATCCGTCCCTTTCTGATATTTTACCCACTTGCCCCCTTTTTCTTCCCGCATCTCCGAAGTTATTTCTCCAGCTTGTTTTATGCCTTCCGCATATTGTTTAGCAAAAGAGAGCTTAGCAAAACTAACCGCCTTTTCTTTGGTTATAAGCTGGTCTTGGGGAGTATCAATTGTCTTTTGAGCTTTTAGTAGACGTTCCAGCGCTTCGAGATCTTTAGAAGCCTCCATCCTTTCCTGAACATAACCAAGAGCTCCGCGGTCTACTTCTGGAAAAAGACGGATTGTCCCCTCAGAACGTTTAGTAAATTCGCCTTTATCCTTATCATAGTCCCCAAGATCTAGAATATTTCGAAAAACATAATATCTGAACCAAATAGGATATGGCTCATTGGCATCGGATAGGTATTTTATCCATTCATCCAATGATTTTTCCAAATCTTCGACGGCGATTTCTCCGCGTTGTTCGAGCTCTTGTTCTCCATAATGAGCTTCGATACCCAACTCTCTTGCCGCACGTTCTTCGACTCTTGCCGCCCCTTCGGCCATTTTTTCTTTGTTTGGACGCACATATTTATTCATAACCATTTCTCGAAGCAGTGATAAAGCACGCGGTCGCGGTTCATATCCAAACATCTCTCTTTTCTGCTTTTTATCCGGATCAAGGGCAAGATGCTTTAATCGGTCAAGATAGTTCTGGATTCTGGCCTCTGGCTTCTGAGAGACTTTTTCTTTGGTCTTGGCTTCGGTTCTTTTCGCGGCCGAATCTACTTCGGGAGTATTGTGTAAATTGTATTTTTCTTTGAGAAAACCTGGTTTTTCCATAGGTATTGAGCCTTAAGATAACCTCATTCTAGTAAAATAAGCGCCTCTAATCAATATCTCTAACCTCCCACTAACACATTACTTTTTTCTAAAAAATTAGCAAAAATAATTGCTGGCCATTCCTATTTTGAAACCGTTTGAGTTTACTCAGTAAATACAAAATAATATCTCAGAGACTATACCCTAGGGAGGAAATAAAAAAAGCTACGAGCAAGAGATTATTACCTTCTCGGGACCATGGAGTCGCCGGATTGCTTGGTTTGTCAATTGGTCTTTCCTTGACAAAATCCGGCGACAATCGAGTGAGCCTTGCCGCTGGAGCAAGGCGAACGTGGACCGAAAGGTAATAATCTCTTGCGAGGAATGATCCAAGTCTGGGTATAGTCTCTGAGATCTAAAATACCCCTTCATGGTAATTATTCCCCGCATTCCAGAGCATAAAGCCGTTATATTGGTCGCCCAGTGCATCTTGAGTGGCTTTAATTTCGGCCTCAACCATCGCTTGAGTATATTCAGCACCTAGTTTAAAGTCCTGAATCCATGGCCTGATTTTAGGTTTTCTGTTCATTGCTTGCCCGCCGAAGCCTTGGCGAAGGAAAGTTCGTTGTTCGTTGTTCATTTTCTGAAGAAATTCATTCAGACGTTTTTGTCCTTCACTAAGCGTATAATAAATTACTTCATAAGGATGTTCGGCTGGATTTGTAAACCCGAGAAAGTTAGGCGGATAATGAGACGGATAAACCATCGGTGAAATGTAATCAAAGTATTCAAACGCATCCTCTATCACCTGCCCGACTCCAAAATCTTCGGTTCTTGTCGTTACAAACCCAAAAAGATCAACTGAAATTCTGACGTTGCCTAATTCTTCTCTCATATACTTAAAAAATTCTTTTAGAACTTGGGACCTGGTTTTTTCTTTCTCCCAAGCCGGAAAAACCATGGCTTCCAGATTTCCATCGCTGGGAAAGCGGATATAATCAAGATTTATTTCATCAATCCCCGCCATTAAAGCATCCTTAGCCAGAGCGGAAAAATATTGCCAAGCGTTGCGATTGGCCGGATCTATCCAGGCAAGTCTTCTGTTGTCATACCAGGTTCCGCCGAAAGAGGAGTTTTTAACCGCCCAGTCGGGTCGGGCTTTGGCTAAAATCGGGTCTTGAAAAACCGCCATTCTGCCTATTACGTAAATGCCATTTTCATGTAACTTTCTAACCAAAGCATCGATGTCTTTTATCTCAACTAATTCTGTTTTGTATTTTTCCGCTTCCGCCACTGATGAATCGTAAGAAATATATCCGGAAGAGTCCTTAATGTCTATCACAACCGAATTAAGTTCAGTTTTATTTGCCAGATCTATAAGCTTATCGATTTTATTGCCGTTAGCTACGCTCGTGGAAGTTAAATAAATTGCCCTAACTATTTCCGGCGGATTTATAAGACGTTTAGCCGCGTAATAAAGTTCTGCCCTAGTTCCATTATTGGCTAATTTAAGAATAATGCTTTGTCGAATAATAAAAAATATTCCGACTGATATAGGTACAAATACAAGCGACCAGATAATATAGTTTTTATTTATAACCATGCAATTTATTCCATATCCATTTGCCGAACTCAACAGCAAGAATATTGAATAATCCGACTAAACCGACACCGATCGCCCACGGCAACGGTAACGCAACTGTCCCTAATATTTTTTGTAGAAACGGTAAATAAACTGCCGCCAAGGTAAGTCCTATTCCTATAGAAACGCCTCCGACTAAATACAGGTTAGAGAATGGATTATAACTAAAAATACTTTTACTAAGACTGCGCAAAGAAAATGAGACGACAAGAGCATAAGTGCCAAATGAGGCGAACATAAAAGTCCTGACTAATGTCTCCGTAAAACCAACCTTAATGAGTAGGTAGTATATAACAAACAGCAAAGCACTCGTAGCCGCACCTATAGCTAAAATAAGAAATTTCATCTGAGAATCAAATAAATTACCGGATTTTCGGGGCCTATGACCCAACTCATCAACTCCCTTATCAAAAGCGAAGGCAATGGCCGGAAAGCTATCAGAGAAGAAATTAACAAATAATATCTGAGTGGCCGTAATAGGTAGAGCGATCCCCATAAGCATGGAGCCACCGATTAGAAAAAGTTCGTCTAGGGAATTAGACAGGAGGTAAACAATAACTTTTCTTATATTGTCGAGTATCCTCCTTCCTTGTTCTATGGCCACGACAATTGTTTCATAATTATTGTCGAGAATAACCAGATCTGCCGCACTTTTAGTCACGTCAGTACCAGAGCCTAAAGCAACTCCGATATTGGCCGCATTGAGAGCGGGGGCATCATTAACACCGTCTCCGGTCATGGCTACTATTTCTCCTTTTTCCTGATAAAGTTTGGCAATAGAAACTTTTTGTTCCGGCGTAACCCGGGCATAGACACTTACCTCGTCAGCCCTGGACCAGAGCTCTTCTTTGCTTAAATTATTGATATCATTACCGGTCAGAACTGCTCCCTTGCCGTCGATCAGACCAAGTTCACGAGCCACGGCTTCGGCGGTTCCCTTGTGATCGCCTGTAACAACTATTGTCCTTACACCGGCATCACTTATCCTCTTCATGGAATCAAATACTCCGGGCCGTAAAGGATCCCTAAAGACTATCAGCCCGTCAAAATTAAAATTATTCACCTCACACGTCTTAAGACTTTCATAGCTCGGAGCCGGTTCAACCGAGATAACGCCCAATATCCTTTCTCCGCTAAAAGCCCTTTCATCTATTTCACTGAGAACTTCTTTTTTATCTTCATCTGAAAGATTAGTGTGATTAATTAAAATTTCTGGCGCCCCCAGAAGCATCATCCTGCGGTTAGAATTGTGGAGATGAACAGAGGCCGCAAATTTACGGTCAGAACTGAAAGCCAGCCGGTCATAAACAGGAATTTCCTCATGAATTTTATTTATAAAAATATTCTTTTGCGCCGCTCCGCGGACTAAAGCCATCTCCATAACATTGCCGAACATCCGCCAATCAGCCGAATTGTCATTGGGGTTTTCAATAACCACATCTACCGTAGTAAGGGCTTCGGATAACAGCTGACTAACCTCTTCCTGAGAAGATCCTTTATATGGAATTACTCCTGTAAGTTCCATTTTTGCTTCAGTTAAAGTACCCGTCTTGTCGGTAAGTATCAGACTTGTCGAACCAAGAGTCTCAGCGGCAAGAAGCTTTCTGACTACACCCTTTCTTCTGGCTAACCGCTCGACGCCTATAGCCATTATTACCGTCAAAGCGATGGGCAAACCTTCCGGAACTGCTGAAACGGCAACTGCAACAGAGATCAGGAACATATCCAGCGGATCATAATTAAGATAGATTCCAAAACCGAACAGAATGATGGTCATTACAAGCAGGATAATGCCGACCCAAAAAGAAAATCTTGAGATAGCTATCTGAAGCGGTGTTTTTGTTTTTTGTTTTTTAGAGATAAGGGCAGCAATCTTTCCAAATTCAGTACTAGCGCCGGTTGAAGTAACAACAACATCGGCAAAACCATGGACGGCAAGCGTGCTTTCAAAAACCATCGAGATTCGGTCGCTTAGAGGCGTACTGGGGTCAAGAGTATTAATATTTTTTTCTATCGGAAGAGACTCGCCGGTAAGAATGGACTCATCAACTTCGAAATTACTGGCAAATATAATTCTGCCGTCAGCCGGAGTTTTGTCACCTTGGCTTATCCGAATAATATCTCCCGGCACGATCTTTGAAGCATCCTCTATCTCTTCTCGGCCAGAACGCCGCACCCTAGTTCTTGTTTTAACGTAAGATTTTAAAAGCTCGAGAACATTCTCCGCCTTGTTCTCCTGATAAAATCCTAATGCAACGTTAATCATAACCGCCCCGAATATTACGAAGGTATCGATCCAGTCCTGAAGAAATATAGTAACAATGCCGGCAAATATAAGGACAAAGATTAGGGGGCTCCTGAATTGGTTTAAAAATAGCTTTAGAGCAGAGAAGCTCCTACCGTCTTTTATTTCATTAGGACCAAAATCGCCTAGACGATTTTTGGCCTCTTCCTCAGTCAGTCCCTCCAACCGTGTTTCAAGAGTCCGCAGAGTCTCCTCAACGGACATTGACCAGAATGGTTCTTTTATTGCTTCAAACTTCATATCTTTATTATAACAAACTTACGACCTTTTGTAATAAAAAATCCCGACGTTAAGTCAGGACTATCGGGTCAATTCTTTGACCAGCCTGTCTGCTTTGTACACTTTCTGTAACATTTCCAGAATACCGGAAGAATGAACAGAAATGGCTCTTGATTTTGGGGAATAGTTATAGTCATAATCGCTCACCAAGCTATGAATATTGCCATCAAAGACCAGACCGACAATTTCTAACTCTTTGTTAAATACCGGACTTCCCGAGTTACCGCCGGTAATGTCCAGATTTGAAGTAAAATTCAGAGGCGTGGCTGACCTTAAAAGCCGTCTGGCTTTATACCAGCTTAAGGGCAACTGGTGATCTCCGGTATTATCAAATTCAGCCGAGTGGGCAAATGCTTGGCCAATTGTTGTAAACGGTGCAATCTGCCTGCCGTTTTCTTCATAGCCCGACACCGTGCCAAATGATAATCTCAAAGTAAATGTTGCATCGGGATATATATCTGTTCCGTAAAGTTCAAATAATACCTCCGATATTTTAGCATAGCCTTGTCGTTCTTTTTCAAGAGCATCGTGCCATGCTTTTTCATACTGCGGAGCATGTTTGACTTGAATGTCCCGAACCAATCCAACAATTAAATCCCCGTTGCCAAACGGCAAACTACCTGACTTTATAAACTCTTGAACAATTAATTTATGCTCATTGAAATCTGCTAGCCTAGTACTCGAAATTAATAAACTGGCAACATCCGACGGCCGCTCATGGTACCGCATTAGGAGATCTTGTGTCGCCAGATTATTTACTCCAAAAACTTCAGTAAAATGAGTTAGAGAGTCCCTTAACTTTGCCTCTTCATATTCGAGATTAAGCGGAGGCTCGTTGTTTCTTTCCTCAAGAACTGATTCGGCAAATTGTTGGTTTCCTGAGACAAGACTCTGGGCGTACTTAAACAATCTACTATCAAATCCGTGTCTGGCCAGAAGAAGAACAACTTTAGAATATATCTCTCTGATAGCTGTTTGGGCGTCGGCAACCATCAAACGACCGTCTTCTAGCTTTTTTGTCAGATGGGGCTTATTTTTAGCATCATCTGTAACTTTTTTTTCATAGATCTTCTTACTGTCAGTTAAATCTAAGTCCTGCAATCCTCTTATCTTGCCAGTATAAAGTTTTCTGCCGTTCTGCCAGCTAAACAGATCTGACTTGGCAATACGTGTCTGTTCCTTACCCCTCAGCATAAATTGCTGAGTAGTGATCTCACGCCGCCTTATAAGATCCAGAATAAATGGAGCTTTTATATCCCGCTCAGTTTCAAGAGCTGCTGAAGTCAGCATACGTTCCGTACTTCCCGGATGACCCGAAACAAATATAAGTTCGTCTTCGGATGCTCCTGACTTTGACCACTTAAAATGGTTAGAAGTCTGAGCTGGTTTATCATTTTCATAGGCTCTTAGAAACGCAACGTCCATTGCGAAGCGCGGATATTCAAAGTTATCGGCATCACCGCCGAAAAACCATGTATTTTTTTCACTGGAGAAAACAAGTCTGATATCATCATAAACTTTATAACAATAGTTGTTGTACTGACCGCCCTGATAAAGAATAACTTCCTCACAAACCAGACCCTGCTTCTGAACGCCTCTGTCTTCAACGCTTATCAGAACTTTGAGATTCAAGCTTGTCTTCTTTTCTGCAAGTAAAGTTCTGGCGTAAAATCCGTTCTCATACAGATTGTTCTGGGGCGTACTTAAAGCTTGCACAGCCTCCTGAGCACAATGTCCGTTGGTCATTATCAGACCATCTGAAGAAACAAGCGAAGCTGAACAATTGGGTAACCGAGCAGAACTCTTCTGAACCTGCTCAGTCCATTGATCTGAAGGAACAAAATTATACTTCTGCCTAAGTTCGTTTAGTGGCAAATTGCTCAAAAGCCACATTCCCTCATCGGCAAAGATAAGATTAGTACCAACCAATATCGTAACCGCAAAAACCAATATACGAGATGCCTGTTTGATCATTCCCCTATCTCCGTTTTTTAACGTACTTAAGACTAAAATAGTATTACAAATACGGAAGAAATTCAACCCCACGCATAACTTGTTATGTGCAGAATAAAAAAAGTCGGTGCTATTCACCGACATATTAACTCTATAGATCCGACTCTATTTTTATACGAATTATATCACTTTCCAAAGATTCGACTCCCCGAAGATGAGCTTCAACGTAAAGACAAAATGGGGCCCTACCGATCCAAGCCTCCTCCACCACAGTATTACAATCAAGTTTTTTTAAAATTTCCATGATCTTTTTTCTGGCAAAAATAACATCTTCTTCAAGCGCACCCACCTCATTGTTTATTCTGAAATATTTTCTTTTCCATTCGGTCATATTCGTAACTTCAGCACCATTACTTTTCCCAGCTCTTTCAGCTGGTCTATCCTTGGCGTCAGGAAATTTTACAACCTTTAAGTTATCACCCATATTCTCACCGTTTTTAAAAATCTACATGCTTGAATTATAAGTAAAAATATATTAATTGCAAATTAGAATACAGAACGTCGTTGGATATTTATTTAAACAAAATCCCCGCACTTATTATTAGCGGGATAAAAAAGCGGCTCAAAGCCAAGCCGCATGTCCAAGTATAAACTGCCAAACAAATGCAAAGACAAACAAGAAAATTGGAATCAAATAATCCGTAAAAATCTTAACCCTCTTTAAGCTGACATTAAATCCCAGCCTATTGAGATAGTACCAATTAAAGTTATTATGCTCACTTTCCCCAAATTCTAATTTTGTAAGAAAACATCCGCCAAAGTAGTACCATTGAAGATACATGCCTATGACACCCAAAGGCATCCATCTCCAATCCAGCCAAAAGGGAGAAATATAGATAAGAATTATATAGAAAAGATGTGCCCAGAAAATGGGTCCGAAGTCGCAATGTTTTTTACCATCCATTTTTAAAGATCCGGTAAAAAGTCAACTATTCGTATTTTAGCGCTTCTATCGGACTTTTCAAGGAGGTTTGGCGGGCCGACCCTAGCAAAGGGATGAGCCTCGCCAAGCTACTCATATCGCAAAGCTTCTATTGGACTCTTGCGTGATGCTTGGCGGGCCGGATATATTCCAAATATGAGACCGACTAAAGCCGATACCCCAAAACCAAGCAGGGCTCCGGTTATTGGAAACGCAAATCCCCAGTTAACTTCTAAAAATCTGGTGAGAATGACAGACGCAAGCAGTGACAAGACCGCTCCCAGACTAATGCCGATAACGCCTCCGACTGAAGTTAACAGGACTGATTCAAAAAGAAATTGCCTCAAGATATCTCCCGTAGTTGCACCCACGGCCTTGCGCAAGCCTATTTCCCGCGTCCTTTCTGTTACCGACACAAGCATAATATTCATAATTCCAATCCCGCCGACAACAAGAGAGATTGCCGCAACCGAAAGAAGAAGAGCCGATAAAATTCCGGTAATAGTGCCGACCCTCTCGGCCAGATCAGCCTGAGTAGCCACAAAAAAATCATCCTTATCCGGATCAGTTATGCCGTGAAGCTCGCGGAGAGTCTGGCGAATATCGTCGGCAGCTCTTTCAATAACAGCCTCCGATTCAACCCTGACCATAATTACGGTGTAGTGGTTGTTGCCGAGCAAATACTGATTGGCGGTTGTTACCGGAACAATAATATTTGTATCTATATCGAAAGCTCCTATTTGTCCTATATTATCAAATACGCCGATAACTTTAAAATTCCGGTCATAAAATTTTATCGTTTCCCCCACCGCATCTGAATCGCCGAAAAGCTCTTCTTTGACTTCAGATCCCAGAACGGCAACGCTTGAATGGGCGGCAACATCGGCTTCACTGAAAAAAGCGCCGTATCGAGGCTGAATTTCAAGGGCCTGAAGAATATCAGTCGTCGTTCCGAGCAAACTGGCGTTTTTTGTTTCACTTCCGTAAAGAGCCGTACCCGAACCGATAACATTGGGAGCGACCGCTAAAACTCCTCTGACAAATGCCGGATTTTTTAAAGCCTGGACTTCCCTGTCCTTAAGCGATGTTGTAAAAATTGAAGCGAAGTCCGAAGGACCTTCGGGCTCACGCCCCGCCCGAACGATTATTGTCTGCGATCCCAAACCTTGTATCTGGGAAAGTATCAGATCTTTTGCTCCCCGGCTTACCGCCATAACCAGCATTATCGCCGTGATGCCGATAACAATGCCGAGAATAGTTAAAATTGACCTCGACTTGTGAGTTAACAAGCCCTTAATTGAAGTTTTGAATGTATTGCCTAATGTCATTTTTCGTTTATGAAAGTTTATTTCTTAAATTCGGCATGGTGGCGGCTCGAAACTTTTTCATCACTTTCGATCAAACCGTCTTTTAATTTAATGATTCTTTCGGCATATTCAGCCGTGTAAGTCTCGTGAGTTATTAATATTATAGTGTGCCCCTGATTATGAAGCTTATCTATGAATTCCATTACCTGTCCGCCAGATTTTGAATCGAGATTCCCGGTCGGTTCGTCGGCAAAAATAACCTCAGGATCATTGACTAAAGCCCGGGCTATAGCTACCCGCTGTTTTTCTCCGCCTGATAGTTTAGAGGACTCATGATAAACACGGTGAGAAAGACCGACGGCATCGATTGCCTTCATGGCTATCGGGGTTTGCTTTGCTTCCGGAACATCAGCATAGGCCAACGGCAGTTTAACATTTTCCATTACACTGGATCTGGCTAAAAGATTAAAGGCTTGAAAAATAAAACCAAATTTTTTATTGCGGAGCTGGGCCAGTTCGTCATTGTTATAACTGTTCATTTCTTTGTTCTCAAAAATATAGCTACCCCCGCTTGGCCTATCTAAAAACCCAAGTATATGAAGGAGGGTGGATTTGCCCGAGCCGGATGGCCCCATTATCGCCAGAAACTCCCCTTTTCGAATATCAAAAGAAACCCCGCGAAGAGCGGGAGTTTCGGTTCCACCGTCATCACTATAAATCTTTTCTAATCCCCTGATTCTTAATAGAATTTCGCTGTTATTAATCATTGATAAAAGTAATAACCTGTTCGCCTTCTGAAAGACCGCTTGTAATTTCAACGTAGCCATCCTTCCCGGACATTCCCAGCTGGACAGCTCTTTCTTCCGGTTCAATGCCATCTCCCCGATAAATTTTTACAAGCCGGTCGCCGTTCTTTGAGATAACCGCTCGCTGAGGAACAGAAATAATATTTTCTTTCTTTGCCGTCTGGATATCTATATTCGCAGTCATATTCGGACGGATTCCTTGATCAACATAGCCCTCAAAATCAAAAATAGTCTTATATGTAGTAACCCCCTCGATAACGGTAGCCGATGTATCAATTGCC
Organism: Candidatus Yanofskybacteria bacterium RIFCSPLOWO2_02_FULL_41_13; assembly: GCA_001795735.1. Taxonomy (GTDB): domain Bacteria; phylum Patescibacteriota; class Minisyncoccia; order 2-02-FULL-40-12; family GWA2-44-9; genus 2-01-FULL-39-28. Next base: position 55,914 of record MGKQ01000020.1, on the reverse strand, counting down.
GAAACTACTGCCTGAAAAGCAGTTTGGGAACCATAAGCATCGAGAGTAAGTACGGCTTGGTTGCCGACTCTCAATTTGCCTATGTCAATTTCTGTTATGTTAGCCTCGATTTGATAGTTAGCCGCAGAGATAAGAGATACGATTACGGTTGATGAAGTCACGGTCTGGCCAGCCTCAACATCGATCTTACCGATGATACCTGCGAAAGGAGCCACAACGAGCGCCTTGCGCAATTGAGATTGGGCCGATAGTAAAGCCGCTTCTTTCTCGAGAATATCTTCGGATGCTGGGAAAGCCGCTTTGGCCGTAGCCAGTTTTGCATTTGCGTCAGAAATGTTTTTATTATTTGCTACTTTCTGGTCGGTTATACTCCGAATAGAACTTGATATTGCCGAAAGGTCTGAAGAGATAGCAACCGCTTCGGTGTTAAGACTCGTCCTATCCGTTGACGATGATATCAGATAAGAATTACTCTGGACCTCGCCTTGAAGATACGTAAATGCTCCTCGCAAAGATTGGCAGGCGCTTAAAGCTTCCTGCAAAGCCAAGTCTATCTCATTATACATATTAGGAGTAATTGTTACGTTTGATTGATTAATCGCCGATAATACGGATAAAACACCGTTAACTCCGTTTTTAACTTCATTCTGATACTGTTTAACGGTAGAGTCCCAGGGATGCTTTGCCTCAAGATGCGTCTTTCTCAAATATTCTAAGACAACGGAGGATGTGTTTATCTGAGTCATCGCCTCACGAATAGCATTAAAAGCATCATTATACTCCGATGCTAGATCGCTATCAGCTTGCTCCTCTACTCGCTTAAGGCTGTTCTCGGCATTATCTAACTCAACACGAAGAGAAGAATAGACCAATGAATTGTTCAGGGAATTAAAGTTTCTTACTGTTTTATCCAGGTCTGCCCTCGCCGAAGTAACTGCCGCTTGAAGATCTTGGTTCTCGAGGGAAGCAATTACCGCACCTCTGTTTACATGGCCTCCGACCTTGTAATTAATGGCCGATATCCGTCCCGAACTTTCAAACTGCAAGTCCACAGATTGGGTAGGTTTTATCTTTCCAGTAACACTTACTTCCTGAACAAGCTCGCCCCTGCTTACAGTTATAAATTCATATGCCTTTTCCGATCCGCCTTTGGTCATCAAAATAATTAACACTACCCCGACGATGATTGCGGTTATCCAGATAAACTTTTTACTTTTTATTCTTATCCATAATTTCATATTTGTTTCTTTTCATAAATCCTCCCCCACCAATATTTGCCCAGATAATAGCCGGCAATGATACCGACAGCAAGCAGGATGATAGAACCGACATAATGAATTGAAAACCATACGTCCCACAACCAGCCAAGGCTATATTTTTCAAAATCGCTTATCAAAAGCTTGATATACCATTGCTCGACAACGCTATGGATAACAAACTGGACCAGTACGCCCAACAGAGTAAACAGAGAGATATAGAGAATCCTCATTGCCCGATTATACCATTTTTCGGGCTAATAATAAAGAGGCTTGGAGCCTGGAGTAAATTGAGATAGATAATTATTGCTGAAGAATGTAACCGTTCTTCTCGAGTTTAGGCTGGATATCTATAAGTTCGAAATTGTCTAATGCTCCTTCCATAAAAACCAGCACCTGCAATCCGATCAATCTGCTAAAGTCCCTGCTAGTTCTCATATAAATATTTCTTCCGTCCGAAACAAGTTTCAAGTTTCCCCTACTCATGTCTTCAGAAGCATAAAGAACGCCTTCCAGGTAATCGGCATCTTCCGTCTCGGTAGCCGCTACCTTCGTAGTATCCTCATTCTCCATATCGGCGACATCTAATTTACCCTTATCAAAGATAGAGAAAGCTATGAGAGCAACTCCGGCAACAAGCATCAGTAAGTATAGATTTTTCTTGGTCATATTTATATAACTTTTATATCAAAACGGCCTAAATTAGGCAACCCTATCCTATAATATTTCTATTATCTTATTTCTCGAAGTCCAGCCGGAGACTATCCTAACCTGAGATCTTGAAACGCCGAAATACTCAGCCAGCGTCCTGATTATTCCCTCATTGGCCTGTCCTCTGACCGGCGGTTCTTTTACCGAGACAACAAAATTATTCTCGGAAATTTTTTCAATGCCATATTCTCTTGAACTTGGTTTTGCTTTTACTAAGACTCTCATAATTGCTCAATTATCTCACTGCCAATATATAAAATCAACAATCTAATTTTTACAAAAAAAAGAATCCTTATTTGGATTCCTTTGATCTTCAATCAACCGAGATCGAAAAACCAAAACTGATAAAATACGATCCGCCGTATTTTATATTCATTGTCTTACCGATAGAAGTCGGCGTCATTTTCTCTGAATAAATTCCTCCCAGTAGCAGAACGCTTGTCCTGCTTCCGCTGTTAATTCTAAATCCAAGATATTTTTTATCGACTCTGCTCGTAGATATCTTATACTCGCTGTGTATTTCAAGCAAATTATACCTATCCCAACCGTTAGTAATCCGCATATCGTATTTTGAAACCGCATATCCTGCTAAAAAAGAATACTCATCATCGGCTCTATACTCTACCTCGCCCAGCCATCCCAGCTTCATTTTATTTTCTGCTTCAATTGCATAAAAAGCTAGTGAAGTGCCGGAACCCCTAGACGTTCCTGAATCATACTGATGAACTTCCCGCGTCGAATCCTTGTTTCCCTTAAGAGCGTGGGGTTTTAAAGCGATATCCATGCTGATTCCACCCCTGACCGTATATCTTCCTACGTTGATTTCGGGAGCCAGCGTCGGAGAGTAAAACGCCACCAAGCCAGGCTTTATCATATCTGATGGAACAGTTACGATCTGGCCAGGTAAGTTAAGGTGGCCGTCTTTCTCATGAACGGGAACTTGTCTAAAAAATTCTGGAATATTTCTTACCTCGACTCTGCTTGCTTGAAAGCCGAAGTTAATCCATCTTAATTCAACACCGAAATTAACTTTATTTTCACCCCTGCTCTGTCCAAAACAAACTCCTGAAAATAGCAAAGTAAACGACAAAATAGCCGCAAAAATCCTCACATTTTTCTCCTTTTCAAAAAGCTAGTTTTATTATAATACATCTAAATTATTAATTTGTCAAAAAACTCGGACTAACCAAAAACTGCCCCGAGTATATGCTCGGGGTAGTCTATTTTACTTTATTTACTGATTTTTTAATTATCGAGTAGATTTCTTCCGCCGTATCAACGATCGAATAGATATCCAGATCTTCTTTGCTTATATTTCTAGACTGACCAAATACTGTTGTTTTAAGCCAGTCCAAAAGCGGATTCCAATAATCTTTACCCGCGAGAATAATTGGCACTCGATCAAGTTTATTGGTTTGAACCAGGGTTAATAGCTCAAAAACTTCATCCAGAGTTCCGTATCCTCCGGGAAAAAATACATATCCGCGGGAATGATACGATAGCATGACCTTTCTTACAAAAAAATAATAAAATCCCCGCCCTTTTTGAACATATTTATTTTTCCTCTGCTCTAGGGGTAGTTGAATATCAAGTCCGATAGATTCTCCGATGATTTTCTTTGAATCTTTTTTATTTTTACTAGCATCACTTGCTCCCCGGTTTGCCGCTTCCATTATTCCTGGCCCTCCGCCGGTTACTATGTCAAAACCGTCTTCGGCCAACATTTTGCCAAGCTTAACAGCCTCTTTATACCACTTACTTTCCGGACTTGAACGGGCAGAACCAAAGATAGTAACCTTTTTATTATAGTGGCTTAGAAACTGCCACCCCTCAACGAACTCAGCCATTATTCTAAATATGCGCCAGTTATTAATGGCGCCGGCATCTATAAAACCGCCCTTTTGACGTCTGTCAATTAAATCGTCTTGGCTGTCTAATAACTGGCTTTTCATAGCTTAAAATTACCATATAGTAGCTAATCTGCAATATCCCAGACTTATTGGGATAAAATAAAACACTAGAAAATCTAGTGTTTATACGGACAATTTTATTTTTCTTCTATATAATTCTTTTTAAAACTTATCAACTCCCTCTTTAGCTCTTCGAAACTTAGAAACACGCCACGGGCAAATTGATACATAACATCCCATCTTTCAGGGTTATCTAGCAATATATAGCCGATTTTTCCTTTACCGATCACGTACCCTAATTCCAAGTGCCCGGATTTTCCCGCCGGCAAACAAAGAATAGCAATATCGCATTCCTTTAAGTGCTTAAGATCAAACTGATAGACGTGATCTGCGGCCAAACCCTTAAGCGCCTCTTGATACGTATGACCTCTGGCTTTTTCGTAATCTCTCCACTTGTCATCCGCTTCTGGGCCGGCAGCATACCAGTCGTCAAAAACAATAAATCCGAGCTTCCTTATCTCCTGCGACAGCTTGGGTACTTCTGGATTTCTTAAAGAACCGATTACATATACTTTTAATTTCTTCTTTCGGATAACTTGACCGCCAGTATTCTCAGCCAACTTTTCCTTCTTATCGTATCGTGTTTATTAGATTTTCCTTTATTCAAAAATTTTTGTAAAGCACCAACTGGGCAAAACTCTTAAAGTGGGTTTTTAGCGTAACCGTGATATTAGCCTATACCGAAATTGTAAATTAAAGTAATCCCCGTATCTTTAAAGGATATAAGTCCTGGTCGTAACAAAAACCCAGACAAATGATCAAAATCATCTGGGTTTTAAATTTTTAATTTCTTCTAATACTTCGAGATTCTCTAATTTAGAGAGATCTCCTAACTGCTCGCCGTTATATGCCTTACGTAGAACATTGCGGGGAATTTTACCGGCCATATTCTTTGGAAGCTCTTTTACTAAATGTACTTGGTCAGGCCGTGCCATTGGATCATGAGTAACACCTACGTGTTTTTTAAGAACTTCAGAATATTCACCCTCCTTAAATTTTTCCGGCTCGTTATTATTAACAACTACAAAGCACACGATCTTTTGTCCAACTAATTGATCAGGAATACCAACTGCCGCCGCTTCCAACACCTTTGGCTCTCCCGGGAAGTTAATCAAAGATTGCTCTATCTTTGCTGGATCGTGCTTCACTCCGCTGCGCACAATGAGGTCATCGGCTCGACCCCGCAAAAACCAGAAGCCATCTTCATCTATCTCTGCCAAATCGCCATGAAACCATACGCCCGGCATTCTAGAAAAATACGTTTCCATAAACCCGTCCCAATTATTTAAGAAGCCCTTGGTCATCGAGGGAAAAGATTTCCGACAGACTAGATATCCTACCTTGCCCCGTATCGACGTTCCGTTTTCATCAACAATATCAACATCCATTCCAAGAGCAGGACCGCCTACGGTTCCCGGTTTCTGAGAAAGTATCGGCAAAGACCCGACGAGACCGCCAATTAATTCTGTACCTCCGGAAAAGTTAATAATCGGGCATCGTTTTTTCCCAAATACACGAAAGTACCATTCCCAAGTTTTACCATCAAGAGGTTCTCCGGTAGAACCAAGAATTCGCAAAGAAGAAGTATCATGTTTAGAAAAATCCTCCCCCAAGGAGGCAAGAGCTCGCATAGCAGTAGGAACAAAGCCAAATATGTTCACTTTATGTCGTTCAATTATCTCAAAAACCCTGTGCGGATTAGGATAAAACGGCGTTCCTTCATAAAGAGCTAGGGTTGCCCCGAAGAAGAGGGTTCCGATTATTTCCCATGGCGCCATCATCCAGCCGATATTAGTAAACCAGAAAAAAGTATCGTTCCTATGGCAGTCAAAAAAATACCCAACTTCTTTAGCCGCCTGAACTAACGCGCCAGCATGAGTATGAATCACCGCTTTTGATCTTCCAGTAGTGCCTGAACTGTATAGGATAAGGGAGTGATCTTCGCTATCCATCCAACTTGTCCCGACAAAGCGGCCGTATCCAGAGTTAACAAAGCTATGCCACGACTCACATCCCTTTTCCGAAACCAAACCGGTATACAAGCGTTCAAGCACCACAATATTATTAACCAAAAATCTGCTCTTTATCTCATCATACAACAGATGGCAATCAAATCGCTTTCCCCCTCTGCAATAGCCATCATTCATAAAAAGAACTTTCGGAGAAGCATCTTTGATGTGTTCAGAGAATTCATTAGGTGAAATTCGGCAAGAAAGCTGCATGGACACGGCGCCTACCTTTAGAGTAGCGAGCATTACGGCAACTGCTTCAATAGAAATAGGCATACATAGCGCCACCTTATCGCCTAGTCCCACACCGGATTCTTTCAAGGCCCAGGCTATTTCATTGACCATTCGATTCAAGTCTTGATAGGATATTTTTCGCACAGAACCTTCATCACTCTCAAAAATCAAGGCCGTATGCACGGCTCCAGAACCGGAAGCGTGACGATCCAGGCAGTTATGGACGATATTGAGTTTACCCCCGAGAAACCACTTAGAGTCGGATATGCCTCCCCTTTTATCTAAAACTTTGTCATACGGCTCGAAGAATTCTACCCCAAGATGCTTAATAGCCGCATCCCAGAACCACTCTATATCTTCGGTCGATCGTTTTATTAAATCGCTTGCCGATTCTATGCCGGTGGTTTTCATAAACGAGGTGACATTCGATTCGCTAAGGTAGCTTCCGTATGATTCCCAGGCTAAGTTTTCCATAACCTAAGCCCCCCCATTTTTAACGTGCATACTAAAGCTTTTTACACGAATAGCTTAGCCTGTCAATTAAGATGTTTACTTTTTGGACCATCCGTGCTAACGTTTTACCGATCACGACCAGACTAAAATGAGGTGCAGGGTGAGTAAGGCTGTGAGTATTTCAAGTCCTTCAGGAAGATTAGAGTGTAAAAGTGTTGGACTAATTGTCATGAATCCAGAGCATGAAGTCCTCTTACTAGATCGTCGTAAAGGTGTACTTGGCTGGGCTGGTCCGGCTGGACACTTAGAATCAGGAGAGGATCCGCTCTGTGCCCTTAGAAGAGAGCTCTTTGAAGAAACCGGGGTGGAGCTAAATAGTTCCTATAAGTTAGTGTTGCATGCCGACATGGACAATGCCTGCAAAAGAGGATTTAATTCACATGAATGGTGGGTTTATATGTTACGGGCTAAAGATGACCGCCTTGAATTGAAAGAACCGGAAAAGCATAAAGGTATTGGCTGGTTCACGCTCAAAGAAATTAACACCCTAGAATTGGAACCAGTTTGGCGTACAATTCTAAGCCATTTTTTTAATCAACCGTAGTAAAGCACCCGAAGGGGTGTTTATCTTTGCTACCGCACTCCTTGGACAACGTTAGAACTTGTTTTTCTCGACTCCAAAGATTTTTGCGAGGATATATATAGCGATAGCTATATATTGACAAACGATAAATGATAGAATATCGTGTATCTACGAATAATTAACTAGAATTTCCCATGAAAAAAGGTTCAACAATATTCTTAAAGATAGTACTTTGCCTTATGGCAGTTGGGGCGCTTGCGGGCATGATTCGGTTTCCTTTGACCGAAGGGAGAGCCATAAACTTAGATCTGTTTAGTATTTACTCTGATCCGTTTATTTTGTTCGCGTACGTAGCGTCTATCCCATTTTTTGTTGCATTGTATCAGGCGTTTAAATTACTCGGACATATTGGGCGAAATGAAGTATTCTCGTTAAGCTCTGTGAAAACTTTAAGCATCATTAAATATTGCGCAATCATACTAAGCATCTTAATTGTAATAGCGGTAGTATACATAAGGATACAACATAATAAAGATGACGATCCAGCGGGCTTTATTGCCATGGGTATTTTCACGACCATTACTTCTATTGTAATAGCCACCGCGGCCGCTATTTTTGAAAAACTTTTACAAAGGGCCGTAGATATAAAGTCGGAAAACGACTTAACAGTTTAATTGTGAATAATATTGTAATAAATATTGACGTAATGCTAGCCAAGAGAAAAATGAGCGTAACTGAACTTACAGAAAAAGTCGGTATTACGATGGCTAATATTTCCATATTGAAAAATGGAAAAGCAAAAGCTATCCGATTCTCAACTCTGGAAGCGATCTGCAAAGCATTAGAATGTCAGCCTGGAGACATCATAGAATACAAAGGCGATAAATCTAGTAGATAAATCATTCTCTCCTAAAGTATTAAAATAACCGCTATAAGCGGTTATTTTTCTCCCTACTTTTTATTATGCACCGCAATTCGACATAACCAGGCAGAGAAATAATCATTGTCTCTTTCGGCCTGCTCAGCTTCTTTAATAAGCTCTCTCTGTCTCTTTTCGATTTCAGCTACTTTCTCTTCTGCAGTTGCCATATCTTTTTCCTCTTTCCAAGTAACTAAAAACTGTGCTCTATATTAGCACAGTTTATAGGAGTCGTCAAGTTTCCCATCAACAATTGCTAGAAAGTAGCCCGTTGCAAAGATCCTGCCAATAACAAATAATAAAATGCCACCAATTACTACTAATACAGCTACTTTTATTTTGCCCATTTTTTTATTATACCAAAACGGGTCTCTGCACAGCAAACTAAGCGGTTTTTTTGGTGTAGACTCCGCTTTACCCGAGACCTGCCTCCTGCATGCACAGGCATGGTGCAGGCAGATGTTACTTGTCCTGAGTATATAGGAAGAGTCGAAGGAGAACCTAAAATTAGGTAAAATTAAAACATCGGAAAACCTGATGTTTATCTAGAAATATCTATTTTTACTTCAACCTCTTTGCCTAGACTATTTCTTAGAGCTTCTCGTAGTTTTGGCTTAAATCGTTCAAGAACCTTATGGCTATAGTTACCAAAATCTCCACTACTACTATCAAAGATAGCCATGGCCCCTCCATCTTCTTGACCTAACTGTATATATCCGCCACTTCTAAAATCATCTTGAATATTTATTCTAAACTCCCTCTGCAGAGATTGAAAAATGTCCTTATGATAGCCATGGGAGCCAGTATTGCTCCATGAGATATAATATTTACCTTCATTATCCGTAGTTACTCCTATTACAAATTTATTTTGGTCTTTAAGCCTATCTGCCTCGAAAATCTGAGGCTCAGAGTTTAATGCGTTGAGATATTTTTCAGCCATTTTAAGGACGTTAGATCTTTGCCCCTCATTTAGGTTTTTAAACTCTAACCCCTGTGTTTCTATAATCCTTGCAAATATAACCGGATCTGCCATAAACTTAAAAATTCTTATTACTGTACGGGGGTTTGAAGTTCTGGTAACTAATTGATACAACACATGATCGGAGTCGATTTTGTGCAGAAAACTATTGGCTGATTCGGCTTTTATTAACCCGTCTTCGACTAGATTAAAAAAGTCTGTATGATTACCAGACAAGATAAGATACTCTGCTAAACTGGCCTGGATTGAGTTGAGGTGATATTCGGCGTCTCTTTTCTCTGTAGAAACCAGGGAGTTTACTATCTCAGAAATTTCCCTTAAAGCCCTGATTTTAAAATCTTTATCTCTAGACTTTTCTATCAGCAAAGCAACAACGTTAATATCTTTATCTTTAACGTAGTTGAATATAGTTTTGATAGATGACTCGTCTTCTAGTAACTTGGCTAAGTCTCCTTTTCTTGAAAATCTTTTGTCCAGCAACAATCTGGAGACGACCTCTAGATCCTTTTTGTCAATACCCTCGAGAAATGACGACTGGGTTTTATCGGAATACCCTAAAGAATCCCAGCGTTTCTTAAATGCCTGTTTTGTGGCCTCATCATAGTCTTTACCAGACGACAAGAATTCAACATCAGAGAATTTTCGTAGTATATCACCATATAATTTTTGGTTCTTGTAATCATATTTCTCGCCTGCCTCGTTATATCTCGTTAGGGCCTCCTGTTGAGATAAACCGCCCACTTCCAACTCGTGTTTAAGGGTATTTATTATTTGATCTTCTACGATACCCATTCGGTGAGCAACCTCTGGATTTTTCTCTACTTCTTTTCTAACAAAACCACCATCTCCAAGCTCTTGGAAGTTGAGCTTTTCTTCGTCTGGTAAATCCATAAAAGATTTAAGTTCTTTTGGGTTAAATCTACTCATAATCTTAGTGTAACCCATGGTGTAATTAATATCAAGAAACCGGTCCTAAAAACGGTACCTGACACCTTTTCTTGTCCCAGACATGGGACATTAAGGTCGTGGTTCCGCACAGTAGGCAGGAGTACGTTCCCGGGTCAAAGAAATTATCCGTTAGACCGTAGACAGAGTTTACAAAGAATGGGGTACAGGCTAATATGCCCATTCGCCTTAATTTTGTTTATCATAATTTTTATATTAATTTTTTATATTTTAACTATGTCACAAATAGCTGAGCAAGTTATCAACTATAATCCATAAAGATTTGGGGCAATAGTAATTTTTTTATAGGTAGTATTATATCCACCAACTTTGCCAGATCCAGTAATCTCTAAATTACCGGCAGTATTTTTGGTTATTTTCCACTCTAGAGAGCTGCCATTCCAAACAAACTTCAGGGTGTTATCCGATAAAACATAAGAGGCCCAAGACGGATAACAAGGACTTGTTACATACTCTGAATAAGCCACGATTCCTACATCCAGACATATTTTATCTCCATGAAACATAATTGCTTCTCGCCCCGGCCCAGTAGGAAATACTAATTCCCATACTCCCCCTAAATCATTGGGCGTAAATGACGAGGGAGAAGATGTAACGGAAGACGGGGACGGGAATGGTGTTAGTGCTGGAGTTGGAGTCGGCGTTGTTGTTGGCATAGTCACCGTACCACCCGAAATCCGAGTAACAATTGTTTGGGCAAGATTCGGAAATCCGCTCGCACAAGTCGGTAATACCGTACAGCCCGGCGCCTGACACGCGCGTTGCATTTCTTCAATCTTCACAAAATAATCGCCCTTTCGCGCCACCGCCTTCGCTCCTACTCCGGCATCCGGAATAAGTGCAGACTGGTCACCGGCAAAGTTTTGAGCAGTAATAACATACGGCGGTTCGCGCTTTGTTTCGGAAGAGAATTGGAATGAGGCTGTCTGCCAATCAAATTTTCGCATGCCAGGACGTAAATCGAGAACAGTCACATAGATTTGGAGCTCAAGATAAGGATCCTCCTTCCTCTGAAAATAGTATTTAAATTCTCCCTGCGAAGAAGATGGCGGAAAAAGTTCCGTAAAACTTCCGCCACATTTTGCCGACAAATCAACTGCGTTAACCTGTGGCCAAGGTAGAGGTGTTGACTGTACGGGTCTCGGAGAAGCAGAAATATTTGGCGTAGCTGATGGAGCGGCCGTAGGTCTTGGAGTTGGGATAATCGTGATTCTGGGCGTAGGAACGGGAGACGAGACCAGTCGGCCAGATGAAACGGCCTGATCGCTTATCGTTATGGTAGCAACATCTGAATAAGCGGAGCAACCTGAAGAATTACAAGCCATTACGTCATATTCATAAACCCCGTTGGTTAATCCGCTATCCGTATAGGAGGTTGTGTTCGTGGCCGTAGTCTTAATTAATACCCAGGCACCACCCATCAGACGTCTTGATATTTTTAATTTGGATTCATTGTCAGAATTATCCTCCCAGCTTAAATTGACCTGATTTTTGACGGCAACCGCCTTGAAGTTGTCCGGCGCAAGAGGTGCGCCGGGACAAGATCCGACAGTATCACCATGGGTAAGATGAACATTCATGGCCGACGCGTTGATAGTTATAGTTTGGGGTTTTGAATTTTTCTCAGATGGATGGTGACATATCGTAACAACAGATGTATTGGTGATAATAATCGGGGTTGGGGGCGGAGTAGATGTTGGCACTACTATGCTAGAAATTGGTACTGTATTCGGCGTCGGAGCCGGTGAAACGGCCGGAGATGAAATTCCTAATGTTACCGCAATACTTAATATAATTTTTGATATCCAATTAAACATAATATTCTAATTATACCACCCTATTATCCTAATCAAAAAACCGAAGTTATGAACTTCGGTTTTTTGGGTTTTAGATTATTGAGATGAGTTTACACAAAAATCAAAACCCACTTTAAACAGCGGGTCGTTGAAGTTTAAGTTAAATTCAGGGAAGTACTCAGTATTCTATATTTTACCGACCGGATATCAGTGCACCTAAAGTTTTACGAGTTATTTCGCCAAAGTAGCCGTATGTCGGCTTTATGCCATATTTCTCCTGAAACTTCGCTACGGCATCGCGGGTAATGCGTCCGAAATAGCCCGTAATTAAATTGGCTGAATAACCAACCTCACTTACTAAAAGGGCCTGAAGCTGTTTGACATCGTCACCGGTTGAACCCAGGGTCAAGTTACGAAAGAAATTGGATTGAGTCGTTGGAGCCAGTTTGGGTGTTAAATCTGGGGTCTGAGTTGTTCCCGAAGCAATACTGAATGGGGCATCGCTGTAATCAACATTCCCTGTGTCAACGGTAGTAATCCTAATTCTATAGTCAGAGCCGGCTTCTAGGGGCAGAGGGAGCCCAATGATATATGTAGAAACCGTGAAATCAATGGAACTCCAGCCTGCGACAGCATTGTTTCCTTTTACCAATTCAAGATTCACGCTCTTGCCGGTAGTGTTTGTCCATTTTACCTCATAATAGTACCCGGCCTGCCATATTTCCCCTCCATTCGGCGAAAGGACGGTGATAGATGGGGTGGTAGAGGTAGTACCAGGCAACGGTGAGACCGTGGGCATTGGGGTAGTGGAAACAATTGGAGTCGGAAATACGCTTGGAACCGGGGTTTGGGTTGCTGACGAAACAATACTAAATTGTTTGTCACTGTCATCAAATCCACCAGTGTAATTCCCATCAATTATTCGGACAGCATAGTCGTTTCCGTCCGGCAATGTTGTCGGAATCCACCATTTATAATACCCGCCCACATTAGGTATGATATCCGTAATCATGCCTTCTGGTCCGGGATATGTATCATTCCCTTTTCTCAATTTAATATATATTTTCGAAATATTGCTTGAATTCCACTTGATAAGCTGGGTAGTGCCTTTTTGGTAAACTTCGCCGCCATTCGGAGAACCGATAGAAATAGGAACCGGGGCAACGGATGGCGTCGTCGGAACTGGCATAGGTAAAGCAGGAATGTTTGGGATAGAAGTTGTGGAAGGTTGGACAGCAAGGTGGATTACATCATCTGAAGTTTGGCCGGCTGCGTTAGAACATTGGACTTGAATATCTAATGTTGCCAGATATCCCTCACTGGCGCGAGCGTAAAGAGATTTAGTTCCTGATGTCGGCAGATTTATGAACTTAGCCCATGTTCCTCCGTCAACTGTCGGAATAAATTGACCGAAATCTCTACAACTTACCGCGCCGTTTGAAGTCCAAGATACGGTAAATACCGAATCATATGGAACGCCCGACGGGGTGTCTGAACCATTAATTTTCACGTCAACAGGAAATGATTGCTGTTCAGAAGATATTAAACAAGCTCCCTTGGTATCTCCGTGCTGGAAATGTGTATCTAATGATTCGGGCGCAACTCTTATCGTCTGAATATTCTCTGGGCTATCGGGTGGACGATGACAAATAACGGGATTTTCAGCCTCTACGCTACGGTTATACCGGGGCACTTCTTTTAATGCCTTGAATTCGGTTCCCCTCGGATACCAATTGAATTCTTTCCTGTTAATACAGAATACCTTTTTGAAAAAGTCTGGATCTTCCTGAACCGCCTGGTCTCCCGACTTATTTATCCAGTGAAGTCGGCCCGTGTCTTCGCCTTCCACGCTTGTCCCATATACCTTCTGATCGTTATCCTCACAGTTCCTGAAAAAACCGGAGGTAGGAAATGAATCCCTGATTTCGGGAGTGACTAATTTAATATTGGCAAAACCGCCGAGATGGCTGTAGAACTTGAATATTTCCGGATTTAGGAAGAGGCGTTTGTAGCCCTGCTCGTTGATGATATACACATCCGGGTCGTCAGAGAAGATGGCGCTGATAAGGTCGCCCTCTTTGAGGCCATAGTCAGTGGGCTTTACAGCACCAACTTGATTTGTATTAAAAACAAAGAACGACCCCATTGCCAAGGCAATAACTGCAAAAAAGAGGATTTTTTTCATAGTTTTAATTAAGGTTAATTAATAAGCTAATTATACCACCCATCTTCATCAATTAAAAACCGGGGTTATGAACTCCGGTTTTTTCTGTCCTATTTAGCTGCAGCTAGAACTAAGATTTGCCGTTTAGATACTTACTGGCGATGCTCAAGGCGAATGAGGTCAAAATAACGATAACGGTCGTGAACAGAAGTTTTAACAAAATAACGTTCGGACCATTGCTCGTGGGAGAGGTCGTTAAGACCATCAGCATCCCAATGATGGCGAAAGCGATGGATGCCCAGACAAATACTTTTGTAGCTATTTTTTGCATAGTTTTAGTATATCAATTAAAACACTTTTCGCAAATCATATCATGCTTATGTTTTACTCCGAACTGCCTGCCCGCCTTTGGAGTTATCACGAGTTAAACCGACATAAACCAGATCATTGATCAAGTATTCCGGTAATACTGTATATGGTCGGCAAGTTGTCTGGTATCTTCCAGTAATAAACTCGGAAAGTTTTATCGTCCACTCTGACAATTGCGGGATCCGCAACTGATTCAACGATCACTGATTGCGGATTCGCATTGTCAAAATGAATGCCGTCGCTCGAAATAAAGCTGTAGAGTTCGGTTCCGCCCTGTTGAGTAAAATTCGCTGTAATAAGAAAAAATCTGCCGTCTGTAAGTTGCGTCATTGACGGGTCAACATAGTCGTAGATTTTTGTTTCTTCTTTTGTGAAGTTTAATCCGTCGCTTGAGATGGCAGAAACTATACAACCGCGGCCGCAAGCTCTTGATACATAGTAAAGGCGGACGCGTCCATCTGATAACTTGATCGCTTCGGGCACGCTTGCCCATCCTTGATCGTCGGTTTTTTCTGAATCAATGACCAGTCTTTCACGTTCAAAATTCAATCCATCAGGTGAAATTGCAGAAAATATTTTGTGTATTGCCGGCACTCCGCCCACGTTCGCGCCTTTATAATAAAGGCGGAAACGGCCGTCGGATAGTTCTACAACCGTTGGATCGCAAATTATAGTTTCATAACCGCCATATATCGGCGCCAGTCGTACGCCTGACTCCGCCTGGAAATTAAGGCCGTCTGACGAAATAGCCGATTCCATACTACCCCTCAATCCGCAGTAGTACATGCGAGATCTTCCATCCTTGAGTTTGTGAACATACGGAACTTGCCCCCCGGAAACTCTGGTTCCCGCATCTTTGGTCCAGGTAATCGAAATAATGGGTGTTTGTGGAGAGGACGATGGCAACGGCGATAAAGAAGGAGATGAAATCGGCGAAGCAAGCGGCATGGACGTCAAGGAGGATTTTTCGACTACCGAATTCGGATTATTCGCTGGGTTGTCCTCCGGACATAAGCCCGGATCTTTCTGCTCCGCCACATCCCATATGTTATCCGGACACAATTCGGCTTTTTTCATCGGTGTTGATGTTTCTGTCCTCGCATAAACCGGAATTTGTTTGACCGAACCATAATCACTGCTTTTGGGATACCAGCTGAATTCACGATTATTTATGCAGAACACCTTCTTAAAGAAGTTGGGGTCATCTTTCACGGCTTGATCGCCAGAGGTATTCACCCAATGGAGATTGCCTTCATCTTCTTTGGTCGTTTCTACCCCGTAAACTTTTGGGTCATCCACTTCGCAATTTCTGAATAAACCGCTGGTAACATAGGAATCACGAGTTTGGAGTGTGACTTTTTTCACTCTTTGGAATCCGCCCAGATGTCCGTAAAAATTAAAAATTACCGGATTTAAAAATAGCCGTTTGTAACCGAAGCTGTTAATTATAAAAATGTCGGGATCGCCGTAGTCGGAGACGCTTATAAGGTCGCCTTCTTTTAACTCATTTTTAGGGGTTAGAACTGCATTAGAAAATTCGGGCAAGATTAACAATAAAGACACGAGAAATAGCGGCCAACACTTTTTCATATACCCAAATTATACTCCTTGAGTTGCTCAATCAAAAATGGAATTATGAACTTTGGTTTTTATGTCGTGTCTTGCTCCGAGCATTGGGACAAGTCAGAACTGCTTTACAGGCCATAACTGGCCCATCGCCATTCGCTTTTGTTAGGAGTTGGTAAGGTTTTGATTGACTATTTTTTGAACCTCTTTAATTACTTGTGTCTGTGGCCTTGTGGCATCAACGATATAATCAGCATACTTTTTTTGAGCTGTGCCGTGTTTAATAAATTCTGGAATAGCTACTTTGGTATCGTAATCTGTTATATGTGCTTTTCCAAATCTAATAGCTCGGCGTTTAAGCATTAGTTCGGGATGAATTTCCAGATAAATCTTAATATTGAGCATATCCCTCACTCTCTTGTCCTTGAAAAGCATAAAGCCCTCAATAAGAATAACGGGCTTAGGTTTTAATGTTATAAGCTCTGGCCTAGCTCCCGCCTTCTTGGGAAATGACTTTGTATGAACTTCTTTGCCATTTTGTAATGCTTTCAAATGCTTCAATAAAACATCAAATTTAAGGTTAGATGGTTTTTCCCAATTTCGGAAACCATATTTTAACGGAAAATTCCGAGGATGCTTGAAATAGTTATCTAACCTTATGTGCTCGTGGTTTTTGTTAGATAACTTAAGTTTTTTGCAAAGAGTTGTCTTGCCAGAGCCCGATGGGCCAACAACTCCAACAAAGATAGTTTTCATTGTTTTTTAATACCCTTAACCTCTTGGATAAAGAAATCAACCCCATCAGATTGGATTTTGGCATAGCCAGCATTTGAGAATGAGCCAACTGGTAGTTCGCCCCATTTTACATAGCCAGTGTGCATTAAGAATGTCCTTATACAACCTCCGTGTGTAATAACGAGGACTGTTTTACTCGGATAAGCAATGGCCATTTCTCTTAATTGCGTAATAAACCTGCCAATGACTTCTTCGTCGCTTTCAATGTCGTCGGCAAACTTAAAACTTTTTGCCTCCTTCTCTGATAGTTGTTTCACCTTGTCAAAAAGATGCTGGAAGTTCTTTCTGTAATCTTCACCAATTTTGCCTTCCCAGCTTCCATAAGTTCTCTCCCTTAATGCCTTTGATGTCTGGATTGCCAACCGCCTTTCAAGTTTAATAATTTCTGCTGTTCTTTGGGCTCTGTGTAGGTCAGAAGAAAAAATAGCATCAAAATGAATATCTTTTAATTCTTGGGCTGTTGTTTTGGCTTGCTCCAGCCCAGCTTCGGTAAGTGGAGAGTCGGATTGCCCCATTACAATACCGCTTTTATTCCATTCAGTTTCTCCGTGCCGAACAAGATAAAGCGTGCATAGATTTTTATTTTCTTGCTTCATAAAATGATTTAACCACAAAAAAGCTCTAACGAGTAGAGCTGGATTATAGGTTCTCTTCTAATTTGGTTTTGATTTTTTCCAGAACTTCTTGCGGAGTTTCAAAACCTCGGTCAGTTTTATAATTATGTCCCCAAAGGACATCTCTGAACGTAATACCTTCAAAGTTTCTTTCTGAAGAATAACGAGGAATAAAATGACAATGGAGATGTCTCGTTTCATTACCAAGCAAGGCATAGTTAAACCAATCGGCTTGGAAGGCGTTCTTTACTGCTTCTCTCAAGTCCTTCAATACTTTAACCAGTTCTGTGGATTCTTCTTCTGTGGCATCGGCAAAATCCAAAGCATCTTCTCGGTTGCACCAGACAACACAACGACCTAAATATCCCTGATTTGGATGAATAAACACGCTCCAGTGTTTATAGTCCTTCATTTTGTATTTTGAGAAATCTTCCATATTTTACCTCTTTTTAATTGAACCAGAGATAGATTAGCATTGTTTTAGGATAATAAAAAGACCCCGACAAGGGTCAAAACTCAAAGTTCCTCATTGGGGTCATTTAAGCTCTGGGATTCACCACAATTACACTTAATCTCTTTGCCAGTTCCACAACCCCAAGGAGTAAAAACATAGTGATACGGACTACCGAACCAACCAGCCGTTGCTGGACCATAAAGTGCACACTTTTTAGAGTGTTCTTCCAACCATTTATTACGAATGCCCATTTCAACTTCATCAAGAGTAAAAGTTAAAGTTAGGGTCTTCTTCGGTTCTGACATTTCCATATCTCCTCAATCAAAGAACGTTGCCATATATTAACAACAGAATTGTTTCGTGTCAATTAATCGGTGAGGATTTATTAGGGCATATTCCGGGTCTGGATTGGGGAATATATCTTCATAATAAGAATCGTCAACAAATGCCGCCAGATAAAAAGAAAAGCTTATTGCAAAACAAATCACTATTTTTTCTACGATAGATAACTTCTTAGACAGCACGGTTAATATAGTCGCCCAAGCTACGGCCACCATCCATATACTCCCGACAATATATACAAATGCCTCGCTGTGATAAATTGAACTCATAAATTATTTCTAAAAAGACCTAGCTGTTGAATCCGTTCTGTCGGCCGGGCATCTATTTTTAACTGATTCATTACCGTTTCTGTTATAAAATATTTTCGCCTCTTGTGCCATATCGGAACTAGGATTTCACGCCTCTCGTATGCCTTAATTTTGCCCCTAGATAGGGTTTTGGTTGCCAAGAGATACTTTTGGCTTACACAAGATTTTTTAACCTCTTTATCCTTGTTTTGTAAAAATTCCCGTTTACTAACGGGTCGGTCAAAATACTCTCGGATATAGTATTGGGCCTTATTCTTCCTTCTCATTATTACGGCCTAAATTAGAATTTTTTAGTTCTCTTTGCTTCAATACTTCTTCAAATAAAATTTCGTAGGCCTCACTGACTTTCCTTGCCTGTTCTTCCGATGGTTCTGCCGGAGAATAGACTACCTTGTATAGATTTACAAGATTATTGGCCCTACGAGATGCTTCTTCATCAGAAATATCTTGGCCGTAATGCTTCTTATACAATACCTTAAATTCTTCTGTGGCTTCTTTGGGTAGCATATTTAGCTATTTGTTTTTTTAATCAAACTTTCAACAAAATCCTTGGCTTCCTTGAGTTTTTGCTTACTCTCCATTCTTTGTCTTATGGCTTCCTCTGTTAATTTACTGACACGATTTATTTCATTTTGATTAAATTCCGGCACAACAAAATTTTCTACAAATCCTTTTATATTTAGGTGTTTATTAGTTGCTCCGTAGGTGTATCTATCTACAATTCTTTTTCCGTATTTGGACTGGAGAATTACTAAGGACATCTATGACAAGAAACATCAAGACTATCACGACAAGATACAGCTCTCAAACATTGAACTTGAAGAACATACAAAAGCCGATTATGACTATCAAACCACCGTAGCATCAGTGCTTTCTGTTGCCCGTCGTGCTAAAGCAATCTTTGAAAGTTCTGAACCTGCTGAACAAAGGGTATTTTTGAACTACTTACTTCAGAACCCAACTGTAAAAGAAAAAACGCTAGGTTTTACCTTGCGTTCTCCCTTCAATCTAGTATTAGAACTAGCCGACAGTCCTACTTGGCTCCGCGGCCAGGACTCGAACCTGGAACCATCTCCTTACACATGATCCATAACTTTCGTAGTGGCGTGGACTATATCTTTCCCGAGACTTTCGTCTGACGGGATTTCGGTATCTAGTCTCTACGGTGCCTGAGCACTCAATTTGGATTAGCATCTTTAATGCCATTGTTTTAGCATATCCAAATTGAGTGCTCAGTTCCCTCGGTATTACCCTCGACTTTACGTTAGGGCTTCACCGATATCCCGAAAAGTTTCAACCTAACTTTCGTTAGGAAGCTGCGATTTTTTCACAGGGAGCCGCTCTACCATTGAGCTACCGCGGAATATAACTTGTTAATAAAACACAACGAATATATTATAACATCTGGTCTTAAAATCTCCAAGATGGTTGGTTCTGGTATTTTCTGTGAATTTATAGTATACTTGCTTAAATAAACAATTAATAAACGTGGGATCCTGTCAAAATTATATAAACTGTGGTTTTGATAGGACCCCTGCATAATCATATGGCACGGAAACCAAATGCTGCGTTCATGAAGCCTATGAACGTCAGCTCGGATTTAGCGGCAGTAGTCGGACAGGGCCCTATGCCCAGGTCGGAAGTGGTTAAGAAGCTTTGGGTCTATATCAAAGCAAAAGGCCTTCAAGACAAGGTCAATAAGAGGAATATCAATGCTGATGAAGCCTTGAAAAAGGTATTCGGCGGCAAAGCAACGGTCAGTATGTTTGAGATGGCAAAGCTTGTTTCCAAGCATCTCTCCTAGCCTAAATCTTATGGCTCTAAAAGGCACCCCCCGAGAGGTGCCTTTTAGTTACCCGGTTGTCTGGCAGTTAGGAAATATATGTTTCTATGATAGAATAACCGGCATGATAGTAGATGATATGACAATCCATGTCCAGGCGGGAAACGGCGGAAGAGGCATTGTTTCCTTTAACAAAAATAAAGGCGCTCTTGGGCCGACCGGAGGTCGCGGCGGAAACGGAGGAAATATTTACTTTATCGGCATATCCGACCTAGGTGCCTTGAACTCTCTTCGCAACCAGAAGGTTTTTAAGGCCGAGGACGGTAAAAACGGCAGACATCAATTAAATGACGGCACAGCCGGAAAAGACCTTGTTATCAAAGTTCCCATCGGAACCGTAATTCATAATCTGGATACCCACACCGACCATGAAATAATAAATATAGGTGAACAGATCCTTGTCGCCAAAGGAGGGCATGGGGGAAAGGGAAACTTCTTATTTCGCGGACCCCACAGTACAAGCCCAAGAAGATTCCAATACGGTTTACCCGGAGAAAAATTCAATATCCGGCTAGAGCTTAAAATGATAGCTGACGTGGGCATAATCGGACTGCCCAATGCCGGAAAATCCAGCCTAATTAACGAACTGACTCAAGCCAACAGCCGAGTTGCTAATTATCCTTTTACCACCCTGGAACCTCATCTCGGTGTATTCTATGACCTAATCCTGGCCGATATTCCCGGACTTATAGAGGGGGCCTCCGCAGGCAAAGGGCTTGGAATTAAGTTCCTCCGCCATATTGAAAGAACGCGCATTCTTTTTCACCTTGTTTCGGCTGAATCCGAAAGTCCGGTAAAAGATTACAGGGCAGTCAGAAAAGAGCTTAGCGCATACAATAAACTCATGCTTAAAAAAGACGAATACCTGTTCCTGAGCAAGACGGACATGATGGATAAGAAAGATATAAAAAATAAGCTGGCAAAACTTAAGAAATTAAATAAAAATGTTCTGGCTCTGTCTATCCACGACTTTGAATCAATACAAAAAGTAAATAAGATACTTCGGGAAATACAAAAACTCAGAATAAACATCTTAAACAAAAAATCTCTTACTTAGCATGAAGTAAGAGATTTTTTGTTTATATCCGACGCCACTTGCGAGGAGCCCGGCGCATATGCTGGTTGCGGCCGAAACTGCGAGAAGTACCGCCGCTTAAGAAGATTGCATCGCCGTGAGGAATGACCGGTATCTGCTTGCGTATAAGCCTTTCTATATCCCTGACATCCCGCTGTTGATCGGGCGTAGCAAATGAGACCGCCCTGCCGATCACGCCGGCACGGCCGGTACGGCCTATTCGATGGACATAATCATGGCTATTATCAGGAAGGTCATAGTTTATAACCAGCTCAATACCCTGAACATCAATTCCTCTGGCTGCAATATCAGTTGCCACCAAAATACGATATCTGCCAGACTTAAAGCCGGCTAAAGCTTCCTTCCTCTGGCCAAGCGAGCGGTTGGAATGTATCTCGGCAACCCTATAACCCATATCCCCTATGGCCGAGCATATTTTACGAGCGCCATGCTTTGTGCGAGAAAAAATAAGCACTGTTCCTCGGCACTCATTGAGTAAATCTTCCAAAAGTTTGAATTTTAACTCTTTCTTTACTAAAAATATTTCCTGATCTACAAGCTCAGCCGCCGTTCCGGTAGGGGCAACCTCAACCCTGACCGGCGTAGCCATATATGCAGATGCAAGATGAACTATTTCCGGAGGCATCGTCGCCGAGAAAAGCATGGTCTGACGTTTGACCGGAACAAGGACCAATATTTTTCTTATCTGCGGAGCAAAACCGATATCCAGCATCCGATCAGCTTCATCCAGGATGACTATTCCGACATTGTCCAATCTTAATCCATGTTCAGTGTGATCAAGTAATCGACCGGGAGTAGCGATTATAATATTCGGCCGGCGACGCAATGCCATTATCTGCCTTCCCATACCCTCGCCACCGATAAGAACAGCAGTCACAAGGCCTAATGAACGACCAATCTTCTGAAGCATCTCATCGGCCTGTATCGCCAGTTCTCGTGTCGGCAGAACTATTAAGCCAATGCTCTTTGAACCTCGGAGACGCTGCAATAAAGGCAACCCAAAAGCCAGGGTTTTCCCCGTTCCCGTTTGAGCAATACCAACTATGTCACTACCCTCCATTGCCGGTAAAATAGCCTGACGCTGGATAGGAGTAGGCGTAATAAAATTGTTTTTCTCAAGAATTTTTAAAAATTCAGGAGCAATACCAAGACCGTTAAAGCCTGACTGCGCAGGCAGGCCCCGGTTAGGTGTTTCTTGTGTTGTCATAAATAATGACCCGAGATCCCCCATGTGGCCATTATTATTAATGACACGGTAAGCCTATTTTAGAGGCAAAGGTTTCGAGTCGAAGTTTCGTTAAATGAAACTTCATGTCTGGACTTAATTATACACTATGAAGATAGTAAAGTCAACTTTTTCTCATTTTTTCCTTTTCTCTTGCTTGGATAAAGACTAACCCCAAGCTAAATGTAGGATTCTTATATAAAATAAGACGGCCTTGATGGCCATCTTAGACTCACATGTACTCCAAGGTCAATATGGGGTATCGTAAGTTTCGAGCAATGAAATCATTATTCTTAAGCCCCTCCTCTACGTTAAGAACCATGCCTAGAGCCAAGGCCCCGTTCATCTTGCTGTAGCTACGAGGCTTTTCATCAAGAAGTTTGAAGCCGATTCGATGCTGATAAAAACGTCTTCGTCTCGGATGGACACTAATGCAGATATCCCGCACTCCAACCACTATGCACTTTAGGTAGGCAAGCGTCATAAGAGGAAGGTAAATTGCATCGTCCCGCTTGTGATTGCTTGCAAAAGCACCCATCTCGGCTAACCGACTGTCACTAGTGACAGAACGAATTTGGTTCAGCTCAGTGCCAAACACTTCATCCATGGAAAGACCCTTATCAGAATCAGACATTACCGCTATGGTTCCGATTACTTTCCGGCCTATTTTAGCAGCAAAAACGTAGCTTCTCCCATACTGGTCTAGTACCTCTTCTAAAGAAGGGGGACAAGGCGGCGTAAGGCCTTCAGCTGTATATTCCGAAATTAGAAGTTCGGCGCAGGCAATAAGATCGGCCTTATTTCTAATTTCCGTAAAAATTGGTTTTTCCAGATCACTCTTGTCGGACATCATGGCCGTCCCTCCTCCTTTCCAATAACCTATGGGGTTTATTGTGAAGAACGTACTACAATTATACACTATGAAGATAGTAAAGTCAACTTCAACTTCAGCATGTCGAAAATTTACTCCCTATCTATTTTATTTTTATCAACAATTGCTTCAAATTATATAAGCGTGCTAAGATATGCCATAGTTCATTGTAATTACTTAGAGGTACGACGAGGTGGCAAGACTGGAAGTAATCACCGGGCCAATGTTCTCGGGAAAAAGTGAAGAATTGATAAGAAGGCTCCATGTTGCACGGCATTCTAAAAAGGTAATCATGGTCTTAAAACCGAAGAGGGATACTCGGGCCAAAAATGAGGTTTATTCGAGAAAGAAAAAAACTAAAAATTCTAAAAGTTTTAAAAAATTCTTTTCATTCCCAGCTTATACCGTAGATTCTCCAAAAAAAGCTAAAAGATTACTTAGGTCACATAAACCTGATATTCTAGCTATGGATGAAGGACAGTTCTTTGACCAAAAATTTGATAGGTTTATAAAAAATCTGTTAAAGAACAAAAAGTACCGCCGGCTGACAATTATCATATCGGGATTGGATATGACCTCGGAAGGAGACCCGTTCCCCGGACCGATGCCCCAGTTTATGGCTATGGCCCATGAAATAATTAAACTAAAAGCCGTTTGTTTCAGATGCAGAGAGTGGCCTCCGACCGCAGAGATGACTTACTATAAAAAGAAGGACAAAAAAGATGCCGTTCTGGTAGGAGATAAGGACTATGAGGCCCGTTGCCGAACTTGCCATAGAAAACCGCCAGAGTAAAACTCCGAATCAATCGGAGTTTTTTAATAACCTTTCAGTCTTTCCATCATAGCCCCTTCACAGAAAAGGCTGGATTCCGAAACTAAAGGGCTAGTAGCCCTTTAGTTTCTCCACCTTATGATGCTGGCGGATTTTTTCCAGCGCTTTGGCCTCAATCTGACGAATACGCTCGCGGGTGACGGTAAATACTTTCCCAACCTCTTCAAGCGTATGAGTTACACCGTCGGTCAAACCGAATCGCATATCAAGAATTTTCTGCTCACGGGGAGTCAGGTCGTTTATGATCTCCTGAATATGGGATTTTAATATCCCTCTGGCAGTGGACATGGAAGGTGTGATGGAATCCTCATCAGGAATGAAGCTTTCCAAAGCGCTGTCTTCGTCGTCTTGCCCGACCGGAGCCTCAAGAGACACAGTGTCTTGAGAAATTTTTTGAATATACCTTATTTTGTCGACTTCAACACCCATCTCAGCGGCTATTTCTTCCGCTAAAGGTTCACGGCCCAGATCCTGTACTAACCGCCTGACAACCTGCTGATATTTGTTGATTGTTTCCACCATGTGAACAGGAATACGGATAGTTTTGCCCTGATCGGCTAAAGCCCTGGTAATAGCCTGTCTTATCCACCAAGTGGCATAAGTAGAAAATTTATATCCCCTCTTATAGTCGAATTTCTCAACAGCTTTGAATAAGCCTATATTACCCTCTTGAATAAGATCAAGCAGGGTTAAATTGGCCGAACGGCCGACATATTTTTTGGCGATAGAAACAACTAAACGCAGATTGGACACGGCTAATTTCTGCCTTGCCGCTTCGTCGTTTTTCTCAATTTTTTTTGCCAGCTCAATCTCTTCTTCGCTGGACAGCAAAGGATATTTTCCTATTTCCCTAAGATACATCTGCACAGAGTCAGAAGAAGACCCCCCTTCAAGTTCTAGCTCTACTTTTTTCTTTTCATCATATTCACGAGCTTTTTCTTCCTCAAAAACTCTTCCCGATTCAATTATGTTTACATTGGCCGACTCAAGACGATCGTAGAGCATCTCAAGACCCTTAATGTCCTTCTCCAAATTCGGAAAAGTGTTGATAATCTCGGCTTGAGTAACAAACCCACGATGACGCCCTTTCTCAATCAAAGACAAAATACTATCCTCGGTAATGACCTGTTTTTTTGGTGAACTTTCCCGAACTTTCCTAACCTTCTTCTTCTTGAGTTTACGGATTTTCTTGGGACGTTTTTTTACTTTTGTTTTTTTAATCTTTTTACTTTTCTTAGGCATAATATTTAGGTTATCGCGATAATTTTCTCGTTAGATTAGCAAATTTAGTTAACAACGGAACAAGCTTTTTATCATCTTTATCCAGCTCTGCTTTTTTAATATCCAGCTCCAGGTTAGCAAGCTTGGCCGAGACTGATTTACGTTCTAGGACATTAATAAGCCGCATAAGTTCTTCCTTCAGCTCTTCATCATTAAAATCTTTTAACAACTCTTCGGATTTTAGATGGGCAAATTCCAGCCTCATCGCCGTATCTGAATCAAATTCTTTGACAAACTTGCCAAAATTAAAATCATCTAAGTCGGATTCTTTAAGCTTGGATAATGCTTTACTGGCCAATAAATCCAGGCCGTTGACATCTAAGCTCATGATTTTATTTTTTAGAACTGCCGGGTTTCTGAATATGACCGCGAGAATAGCCTGGCTTAGCATATCCTCGGGCATATTTTTTTGTTTTTCAATCTTAGCAATCTGTTGATCCGGCACATGGGGTCCATGAAGTTCATAGGTAGCCAGATCGTCCTTCACAAGATTAATGTCCTCTTCGATTGCGTCTTCTTTGGTCTTTAGGGCAACCGCTAGTTTGGTGATCCAGTGCGATTTTTCAACTCTGCTCGCCAATCTTTTAATAAGCGGCCCCAGAACGACAATAATAGATTTTTTACCCTCAACCGAAGTAATGTCGACATCGGACTTTAATTTATCAAAATAAAAATCAATTACCGGCTTCGCTATCTGAACGATTTCTTGCCACTTATTGCCGAATTTTTTAACATAATCGGCCGGATCCTTGCATTCCGGATCCTGAAGGCTGACTATTTTAACGTTAAAATTCTGGCTTAAGGCTAAGCCTATCCCGCGTCTGGTAGCAACCAGACCGGCCTGATCAGCATCGAAGCAAAAATCGAGATTGCTTGTATATCTCTGCAAAAGTTGCAGATGACTGGGAGTAAGGGCTGTGCCAGAAGTACCGGCAACGTTTCTCACTCCAGCTTGATAAGACATTATAACATCCATATTGCCTTCGACAAGTAGGCAACGGTCGGCCCTGCGAGCTTCCGATTTCGCCTTATTTAAACCATAGAGGACCCTGCTTTTATCATATATCAGCGTTTGGGGTGTATTTATGTACTTAGCGCCTGGGTCTAACGCTTTTTGGTGGCCGGGAAAGGGATCAACGTTGATACCTTCTTCGAATATACGGCCGGTAAAGCCGACCATTTGGCCATTGGCATCGGCTATTGGAAAAATTATTCTTGAGCGAAAACGGTCATACATATCACTTCCGTTCTCCCGCCTTAAAGAAACGCCGGCGCTAATAATGTCTTCATCACTAAACCCACAATCCCTGAGAAAATTCCCCAGAGAGTGCCAGCTGTCAGGCGCAAGCCCAAGGCGGAATTCTTTTATCATATCTTCTTCCAATCCCCTGTTTTTAAGATAAGCCGCAACTTTTTTGCCGACCGAAGAACCATGAAGCTGTTTCTCAAAAAATCTGGTAGCTGTTTCGCAAATATCATAAAGAACGGCTTTGGCATCGCGAGTTGAAGGATCAAAAGATTGAAGTTTGACTCCAGCTCTTTGGGCGAGAATCCTCAAAGCTTCGGGAAATTCGACGGCTTCAATCTCTTTAACAAAACCAAAAATATCGCCGCCTTTCTGACAACCGAAGCAATGCCATATCTGACGCTCAGGAGAGATATAGAAAGAGGGGGTTTTTTCATTATGAAAAGGACAGCGGGCCTTAAAGTTAATGCCTGATTTCTGAACCTTAATGTAACCTGAGATAACATCCACCACGCTAAGCCGGTCTTTTATTTTTGAAATGTTATCTTCCATAGCTTATATTCTACAATAAAATCGTAAAAAAATAAAGCAGCCTTAAGTGCTGCTTTTTTTACTTGAATCGAAACAGAAAAAGTTACTTTTTAATGATGTGCTCCTGCCAAGACATATATTTTCTGGTATAGGTGTCTCTCAGATCAATGTTAACGACGTAATCACCCGGTTCAATGCTGGCAGTGATGTCTTTCAATGTCCCTTCAGGATTTTCGGGATCGTTGGTGTTTCTATAATTTTTCAGGTCATCAAGCTCAATCCTGAAATAGCTGTCTGGGTTTGCCTTGATTTTTGCCAAATCAATTTCAAAACTGAACCTGACCTCAAATTCAGAGATAGCCCTGGTAACTTTGTTCTGAAAACTGATCCGAAGATCAAAATTTCCCCGGCCTCTGTCTTTAATCACTTCCCAATCCATACCGGAATATAAAACCATTAATTCCATTGAGATCTTGTTGGTTTTGTCTCCGTTTATTGCTAAATTAGCCCCGATAAATGACTTAAATTTACCATAAATAAACTCTTTGTCTTTCGGGATATTGGACTGGCCGAAATCAAGCGGCTTAGTTCTCTCGGCAATGAGAGATATCGGATCGGGCGGATCAAGGGCCTTACTAAGCGTCATATCGGAATAATAAGAAAATTCTACAACTGAAGCATAGAACAAATTCTCAGGATCACGCATAAATAAATAATCCAGAATTATCTGCAGTTCATATACCGTAGGATTAATATTCATGCTCAAAGCTTCTAATCTATACTCGAACGAGAAATTATGACGATCGAAGAGCAAAACCCGGCCTAGTTTATTAATGAACAAAAATCTGAACAGAACCCGGCCATTTTCATCAAAATAGTACCAGGTCATCAGATCAGCCATATACTGATTGCCGCTTAATCTGCGCTTGATATGGGGCATGCCGTAGAAAAGATAAACGTGAGCCATATCCCCTTTCAGGCCGCCGGTACTTGAGAAAAGTGTTCCGGGGATATCAAAATCTACAGTAAGAATCTCTGTCTGAATTTCTAATAAACGCCGGTCAATTAAAATCTTGAATTCGTTATCGGATGTATTGGGATCAGTGTCTCTCTTCTTCCAAAAATCGGCCTCAAACTCTTCAATTGACTTAAGAGTATGGCGGGATTTTAAATCCTTTAATTCCGGGTTAGTAACAAAAAAACCATATTTTTCCATAAAATCATTGCAGTATTTCTTAGCATCGGCATCCTGGCTTGTGCAATTCTTATCCGATGGGGCAGCTTCAACTATACTAACCGAAAAAAAAGCCGAAACCATCAAGGCAAAGAAGATTAACCTTCTGGTCATGTTACTTTGCCTCCATTGCTAACATGATATCGCTCCGGCTTGGCTTAAATATGTTATAGACACCGGCAAAAGAATATTTTCGTCCTAGAAGAATATTCTTGTTCAGCTTGCCGTCAATATGCTCGGTTAAAAATTCCACTCTTATTTCCTGATTTTTGTTAAACAGCCAATCTCCGCTGTTAACCCTGAACCAGGTTTCGATATCGCCATCCTGAATCTCTTTTCCTGTCCGAGGATCTTTTTTGATCCGCCATTTGACGCAGATTACCGGATCAGCTTCCTTAAAAAGTTCTTCTGTCATTTGGGCTCTGTCGCGCTCAGCATAACGGCTTAGAACAACTTCCGAAATAAGCCGGTCGTTGGGCGCATTCCGGCCTTTAATAATTGAAGGTCTGTGCTTTGTTATTACCCTGATAAACTCGTTGGGATTAACCGGATTGACATACTCAATATCAAAACCCATATAAATATTTAACGACTCAGAGATAACAACTTCTATTCTTGATCTTGAAACTTCCCTCCAGCCACTTAAGTCTGGCGGAGGCGAAATAGATGCAGTCTGAGCCCGGCAAGGCCAAGGAATAAGCAATATGACGAGTAGTAAGATTTTTCTCACTTTTTCCTCTTAGATGTAAAGGATCTTGAAACTACCTTATACTAATTAAAAGACCCTCGCAAGAGGGTCCTGATAATTATTAATTTCTACCAATTATAGGTAATGTAGAGATGCCTATTCCACCTGCCCTCAACATTTGACCAGACAAAGTTAAGTGGCAAGTATTGAAACCCTAGGCCAAAAGATTTATTTTTCTGGCCAAAAAATCTCTCATCACTAAATCTAGTGAATCCGGCGTCAACAAAAGCCAAACCCCTGAACGGTCCGAAAAAAACACTTCCGGGGAAAGCAACTACATCGATAAGAGGAAATCTCAATTCGGCGCTAGCATAAGCAATCTGATTGCCGGCCAGGCTCCCATAGGTTATTCCGCGAAGCATATCTGCTCCGCCCATTAAAACAAAATCGCCGTTAGCCCGAGAAGAGCTGAAGACAGTCCCTCTTCCGGCAAAAACCACTCTCTGGCCGATATGCCTATATGTTCTTCCGTCAAATGTTACTGAAGCAAAGCCCTTAAAACTACTGCTAATCGACGGGGCAATTTCAACTTCGGCTCTAAAAGCATTACCGTGAAACGGCCCTTGAGTACCGTTCGAAAATAAAACCGTATCTCTTACATATGCGGCACCGAAACTTAAACTCGATGAGTTTGAGTTTCGGAAGAATCGTAACATCTCCAGATCACGATCATTAAAGTCGTCCGGATAATTCTGAATCACCTCTTCATCAATCCCAAGAACCGCGTAAGTCCTGTTTCTTAATCGTGAAAATAATTCAATCCGGTTAAACTTATCTTTCGGATAGCTGGAATAAAATTCCAGACCCTTGTCTTCAAAAAGTGTGCTCCGCAAAACCGGCTGAGCCGGATATACTTCAGGCAAAGAGAAATGGAAGTAGTAAAGCGGCAGTCTGTAAGAATAGCCCCGCCAACGCTTTCCGAATCTTTCTTCCTGATTCACATACGAATAGTCCATAATTCTGAAAAAATTGCCAGACGAAGCGTAAAGCGCGGAATGAGTTTTTGTCTCGAGCATATTCGACCACTGGAAAAACGCCTGATTAGAAAAACCGTAGTAGCTGTAACCTCCAAATGAGGCCTGAGCAGTATTGAGACGCCACATTTCCGGCGGCTTCTTCGGATTAAACATCTGGTTAGAGTCAAGATCGAATCTGAAAAGATCCTTGTAGGGATTAAATGAAAACTGATTTGATTCGTTTACGTTCACCGAGACAAACTGCCTGATCGGCTTTAAAAGTTCGATTTCGAAAACCTCAAAATTCTGATAAATTTGATTTACATACTGATCATCATCTCGGAAAACCGTGTAATAAGCCTTAGTGGTTGACCCTTTGCCAAAAAATGGAGTATCAACCTGGCCAAAGAAGTTTGTCCATTGACTGACGGTTTTTGTCGCCAATTCCATGGTATAAAGATTCCAAATTTGATCATCATAATCGGATGAATAAACAAGCAGAGTGCCGTCATCAGACCAGCTCGGAGAGTTGTCGTTAAACCGGCCAAAGGTCAATTGCTCGGTTGTTCCGTTTACTAAATCGTGAAGAAATAAATGCTGGTAATCGCCATCATAACCGATGTAGGCTATTTTACTGCCGTCCGGAGAAACTGCTGGCGCAGTACTAAACCTGTCATCAGTGGTAATTTTAACCACTTCAGCCGGTCCAGAATTATTAATCCAAACTTTGTAAATATTTCTTACAGAATTTTCAGCCGCCGAAAAATATATCCATTCGTTATCTGGACTAAAAAAAGGCGAGAAAGCCTGATCCAACGGCAACTCGATAATACTGGTGATCTTATCGGTCTTTGTATCAACCACGACCAGAGCATGATCCCTGTTCTTTCTGGCGAAAAATACAGCTCTACTGCCATCTCTTGAACAATTCACATCAGAACCGTTAAACGGCCAGGTTTCAAACCCCTGAACAACCAAATACTCCCATGGTTCAGGCGGAAGCTGAGGAGTCAGATTGCGAATTGGTTTTTTCGGTTTTGGAAAAGCCGCCGATTTGCTTCTGGATTCTTTGACTATTTTATCTCTAGCCTGTGGATTCAAGTATGGAGTTTCCTCAGGAATATCAAACGCTATCAAGGCAACGCCGTATTTCTGGATACTAAAGCCGGCTATTGTTTTTCCGTCTGCCGAACATGGCACAGCAGAAAGGATAGGATAAGGATGTGTAAACGGGGTAACCGAACGTCCCTTAAAATTATCGGTTTGATCGTATGGGTTGGGCCTCTGAATTCTGTCCAGCTCAAATTTCTTGGACCAGTAGGCACGGGCTTTTTGATCGAACTTTTCAGAATTAATATCCGGATTGCCAAGTTGTCCCCTGGAAAGATCGTATACTAATTCTCCAAAATGATTATATCTCAGGCCGGTAACACCAAAATATATGGCGGCTTGGCGGCCAAAGTTCTCATCAATAAATTCAAAGACCATCTTCCACATCGTATAGCCGCTTACAGCATCAGTCATTAGGTCATACCAGGTCGGCAATGATTTTGGATTCGAGGCGGCCATTCTTTCTTGCCCTCTTCGTAAATCATCCCTTGTGTGAGGGCTGTAAAGACTAGCAACATATTCGGCAAAACCCTCAATATAACCATTTGGCACCCGGGGTCGTCCAGCTAATCTACTGATAATTCCTTTTTTCATAATATCGATCTGAAACTCATGGGCTAATTCATGAACTCCAATGGCTCGAAATAACGGTTTTGAAAAGTCGGCCTTGAGAACCATCCGACTTCTCGTATCTTCAACAAAAGCGCCGATGCCTTCGGGCATGAATCCACCGACTAAGCCACTTTGCTCCATCTCTCCGTGAGTGTTATATAAAAGAATCGGAATTCTTTTATTGATATTGTAGTTAAAAACTTGAGCACTCGACATCCAAACATAGGCACCCTCAAGGATATCCGCCGTCCGTCTTAAATTCTCTCGCTGGACTGGGTCTTTTTCATCAAGATCGTGCCAAATATCAAAATGATAAGACTCATAAAAATTATTAAGAATCTTGCCATTCCAAAGAACATTGTTCTTTCCGAATTGACCCAGCTGCTGAGCCCCAGCAGGATAAGCCGTAAAAGCAATCAATACTAAGACTAAAGCCACTAATCGTATTCTCATTGTCTCTCCTATTTAGTTGATAAAGAACATTGATTTAATCACAAACTACACCTATAAAATATGTGTGTCAAATAAAAACGCCCCATATTGGGGGCATCAGTTTCCGAAGAACCTGTCGCCAAAATCACCAAGGCCTGGAACAATAAAGTAACTAGAATCTAGCCCGGGGTCAATGGCTAGCAGAATTATATTTTTTTTCGATATAAAGTTGAGAGCCTTGCGGTAACCTGATTCGGCCGCTACAAAGCCGACATAATAAACATTCTCACGCCCCAGAAAGTATCCTGAAGTTGATTCAAATTTTTTAGAAGCTTCCAGGTGGGCCTGCCTAAGCGTTCCGCAAGTACCCAGCATGGGATCAAAAATAACAACGATCGAATTTTCGTAAATCGGTGGAAGCTGGCTGTAATATTTATCAGCTACAGCCGTTTTTTCATCGCGTTTTAGACCCACAAATCCTATCGGAGAATCCGGTATTTTTTTAAAAATAGCCGGTAAGAATACCAGACTGGCGCGAAAAACAAGAATTGGGACAATATTTTGATGCTTATCTGCCGGAACTTTTTTCAAGAGTTCGTTCGTCAAATAATCAGCTAGAACAAGGCTATGCTCCCTAAAGGGTCCTGAAGGTAAATCTCTGTTTCTTATAGCCGTTAAGTGCTCAAAAACTTCGGTCATACTGCCACCCTTGCTTTTTAATTTGTATTTTAGAGTGCTTAGAAATTTATACCCGCTTTAATGAAAAATTGCAAATAACTGCGCGACGCCACCGCTAAAAAGATCGCGGATTAGGCGATTTTGACTGAATCAGAATTCCAACGACTATAATCACGAGTCCCGCGATTGATGAGAAAAGTATTTTTTCTCCGATCATAAAATAGATATATATAAGAGATAAAAATGGAGTAAGAAAAATCATGCTCGACATTTTGGCCGTATCCCCATGTTTTAGGGCAAGGAACCAAAAAACAAAAGCAAGCCCGCTGGTAAAAAATCCCAGCCAGAAAAGACCGGCCAGTTGATATATTGAGATTTTGGGAATCTCGGAGAAAAACAAAACAGAAACTACCGCATAAACAAAACCGAATATATAATAGATGGTCATGCTGGTATATTTCTCATAATCCTGCTTTTTCCCAGTTACAGAAAAAAGTCCGTAGGTAACCGCTCCGAATACGGCTAATAAAATTCCGTAGAAATTGCCAAATTTCAAATTTAATAAATCGCCTCCGGTTATGACAATAGAGACCCCGACGAATGAGCAAATGATGCTTACTATTTTCCGCTTTGTTATTTTTTCTTTTAAAATAACGGATGCAAATATCAGTATCATCACCGGCCACAGATAATTTATAATATACGCCTCCTGAGCCCTTAGAAGACTAATCGCTCCAGAAAGAAAAAGGGTATAAAGAAAAACACCCAAAAAACCCATCCAGGCAAAAACAACATAATCATTTCTACTGTATCCCCTGATTAAAGTCAGCTTGCCCTGGATAAAAGTCACAACCGCAAGACCTATAAGGGCAAAGAGGTTATTAAAAAATAGGATTTGAAGAACGTTCAAATCAGCCAGCAGGAGTTTCACAACTGCCGGCGTAGACGCCCAAAGCAGTGAGGCTAACAAAACATACAAATAGGGCCTGCTATTTTTCATAAAATTATTATTAACTTTACTTCATTTCCTAACTGGCGGTGATAGTGGGTTAAGTACCCACCGTTACAAGGCAGTATAAGGCTTTTTGAGCTACTTTACCAGAAGGAAATTTGAGGTATGTGGGTCGGGTTTACAAAATTAGGATGTTACAAATGTTACATAAAAACGGCCTTTTGGGACTGTAACATTTACCAAGCCAAAGAAGGTATTTAGGGTTTAGCTTTCTTCTCCAGCTTTTCAACCAATTTACGGAGACCCTCCTCTTCCTCCACGCCTCTTAACTGACCTGTTAGGAAGCCGAGTTTATACAGTACTCCATCGGCCCTAAGCCGCCAATTCGTTTCTTCTAGGGTAATGTTGGTGCGGTCGAAGATAGTTGATCATTTGGCAGATTATTCAGAAACTATTGCTTTAAAAGGTAACTCATATGTTTCGGTCAGGTAATTTTCGGTAACACCCAAAAGTTTTTTCTGCTCCTCACTGATCCTGGCCTTAGAGATTCCTGGCTGAACAATATAAATATTCATACGAGACTCAATAATTTCACTCATGCGACTAATCTTCTGAAGAACATTTTTGTCTCCCTTCTCAAATCGGCTAACCTCCTGACCATTCTCCCGCATTGGGTCTCTTCTCATAAGATGCGAGAAAAGCCTGGAAGGATTCTCTCTCCAATAGGAACTCCTCTGCGCTTGCCCGCTAACTTCATATAAGTCTTTTAACCGTGCACCAGGAGTATCTTCGCTTGAAAACTTACAATGATAAAGATCTATCTCAACATAATTATCTCCACCTTCAGTTTCTACAACTCGCACTGCAACTATATCTGCGGCTTCTCCGGAACCATCGTCATTTACCACTATTTCAGAATCATCAGCGATAAGCTTTTGGATGACTTTATACTGGATTGATTCTTGATCCTTAGTAACTCCTTGCGATTCCCTTCTAATATTGGTACCAGACCAATTCCAAGCTTCAATTTTACTGTCTGCAAAAGCTATGGGCTCTGAGTTTAATTCTGTATACGTATTTCCTTCCAAGGAAGAGCCGTCAGCGAACCATACAACTGGAGGGTTATAGTAGAAAAATTCTTCAAGAGGAATATCTTGACCTTTTGAGTAAATTTTAACCACATCGCCGCCCGTCCTAGCAAACTTGTATTCCTGCACATCATCAACTTCTGTAAGTTGTAGAGAAAAGTTTGTAGAGTAATTGTCTGACTTAACAGTAAACTCTATATTACCTGTATCGGAAATATCTTTAAGGTTTATATCGGTCATATGAAGAGGAACTTTCCTGGTTCCATAAGTAAATGCGAAATCGGTTTCTGTCTCCATATAAAACTTTTCTGGCCAATCTATTCGGACTGGTACTTTGGCTGGTCTCGATCCCACGATTTTTGGCTTCAGTGTTCCTTTTAGAATCTCGTCGGGATCAATAGTCTCATCTATAACTTTAGCACCCACAGAGTTAAACCATCCGATTAGCGCTTCGATGTTTACTATACGTCTAGACCAAATTCTTCCCTTGCGCGAGCATCCGATACTTGTTCTTTTCCCATGTTCATAACCTCCTCCAAACAAGTTAGATTTAGTAACATTTCTCTTTGCAGTTTCTCCAAGTCCAGCCTCGACATCGGACCCAGCTTGCATGGTATATCGGATGAGTCTTCCTAGTTGTTTTCTTAAGCCAACATTATAAAGCAGTAATCGTTTAATTCCCGAAAGAGTACGAAAGACATCGTTATTTTGAACCAACTCGACATCTGCTCCAGCTACAGCCTGAGCGAGCGTAGGAAAATATCCCGCGTTGCTAGAGCTATGAATAAACAACAACTTCGTTTCACTATTCCAATAAACAATATAGAGCTCCCAGTCCCAGTTATAAACCTCATTAACCTTAATCCAATCCACTGGAACTTTTTTAGCAGTGACAATGACGAGAGTGTTGGCATGGGGATTTATACTGTGAAAAATTTTATCGACAGAACCCAACCCCTTTATGCCTCGCTCAAAATTATCAGGATTCCATTCAGTGCACTTCGTTTTATATATTACAGTACTGGTGGCTGGATGAAGATTTTGAAGTGGGATATCAGCCGGAAAATCAACAAATCCTTCAGCAAACTGATGAAGGGATATTTGCCCACCAATTGCTTCTTCACTACTTTGTTCTAATAGAACATTCCAGTCTGCATCATGCTCATAAAGTTTTCTTAGTTCATCTCTTACTCCTACGTCCGCTACATTGGCGATAAATGTAGGCTCTCCAAGATCTACTCTTGATCTGGTAAAACGTCCCGCAAGTTGCAAAGTTACCGCCAAACTCTTTCTAATATCATGAAAAGCTGCAATCTTTAATTCAGGCAGGTCAAAACCTTCTCCGAGCATATCAACACATACAACTATTCTGGACCTGCCAGTTAGGAGTTCTTGCCGAACACGCTCACGGTCCTTTTTTGATTTAATACCAGAATGTATCTGCACGGGGTTAAACTCTCGATATTGCTCATATATCCTAAAAACCTCTTCTGCTCTTGCAACCGTCTCAACCCTGGCCATTAATATATGATTAATTGGATCCTCCCGTAACTGAGCAACGGCCTTTTCCGCGATGGCCGTATCTACTTTTTCGGGATCAAACTCGTTCACTGGCTTGAAGTGGATTTTTTTAAAGTATCCATTTTCAAGAGCCTTCTTTAAGGGGTATTTAAAAATTATCTTCCCATCGATTGTTACATTATCGTTTCTAAATGGAGTTGCAGTAAACTGAAGTATTTTCCTATTTTTAAACTTTCCTTTTAATTCCTTCCATGTTCTGGCCCCTATATGGTGAGCTTCATCAATAAAAAGATACTCGCAATGATGGACCATCCTCTCTTGTAGTTCAGACGACATCTGTCCTGCTATATTTATAGTTGTAACGATGACATTTGATTGTTCAAATATTTGATCGAGCTCAGCAATACTATCTGGTTTACTCTTTAACATGCCCACAATCGGGTAATGATGATTACCAGGAATCACACCAAGCTCTTTTAGTATGCCCAAAGAAGAAAATTTTCCAGCAATCTGACTTCTTAATGCATCGG
Organism: Candidatus Yanofskybacteria bacterium RIFCSPLOWO2_02_FULL_41_13; assembly: GCA_001795735.1. Taxonomy (GTDB): domain Bacteria; phylum Patescibacteriota; class Minisyncoccia; order 2-02-FULL-40-12; family GWA2-44-9; genus 2-01-FULL-39-28. The sequence goes on along the minus strand of MGKQ01000020.1, from coordinate 18,640 downwards.
TTGGAACGATAACTAAGACCTTAGTGCACTGTTTTGATACTAATACTGACAACATTGTTTCAGTTTTTCCAGTTCCCGTAGGCATCACTACAGTTGCAGGATCCTCACTTACAATCCAATGAGCATGAATTGCGTGAAGTGCGCCAATTTGCGGAGACCTCAATCCGTGGGTTCCGTTTACCACATCCTCTTCTTGATAAGAGAAGGGTTGTCGCCACGAAGTAATGATATCCGTATGAGTTCTTGGATTAGATCGTAATTGATCAATCTCTGGATGCTTAACCCAGATCCCATCTGATAGGTCGGGTGGGAGAATAATCGGGAGAGCCTTAAATTGAATTACTTTTTCAAAACGGGGCGGTCCTTCTTTCATACCTCTTATAACAAGAACCGGGGCACCCACAGCCCCGGTTTCGCCATCTTCTTGGAGAATAAAGCCAGTAATACCAGCCTCGTTAAATTCTGTGACAGTAAATTCCAGCTCTCGTGCTGGTAAAATAAGTTGCTGCACAACGTTTTTGTTGTGATCCCAGTGGGATACACCTAAATTGGGTAACTTTATTATCATATGGTTTAAAGTTCCTTTTTGGGGACATATAAGGCAAAGTCTAGACCACTTCTCTTGGATTATCAAGCAGAAAGCGGCTAATCCAGCCGCTTTCTAAGTTCTAAAAATTTTTCGAAAGACCAAGGAATCAATAAGGATCAAGGAGACCAAGCACCCAAGGCGAAACTACCGAGAGGGGCAGACGCCGAGAATGGAGATCGCGTAGTCACGGGTACCGTGGTCGACGTAGAGACCATCCGAATCGAAGATGCCAACGCGGACGAAGTAGCCGTCGGACGACTGAACGCCGGACCAATCCCATTTATCTTCTAGTAGAGTTTCTTTGTTCTCGCCGTAATAGAGAAATGTGTCGTAAGCGATTTCAACTGGGGTTCTGCGCTTCACTAAAGCCGGATCGATGTTATTTTGTTTAGCCCAGTTTTTGAGTACATCTTCCTGCTGATCCCAGTTCTTGCCCAGTGAATCAGGTAGCACTGATTTCATGACCAAGCCCCAACCAAGCTTAGGAGTTTCTTGAGTGGCAAATGCTTCGGTGTCATACCAGCCTTCACCCTTTTTGCGATAAAACATTTTCTGCTTCTTTTTCTTAGGGTCACCGAGAGTGTCTCCTCCAGAGAACTTTTCACGAATTTGATCTATGGTAAGAGGCTTTTCGTTTTTACCCTCACCAAGTCTCGGCACCCTGAGGACAAGCATCATGCCAAGCTGTTTAGCCTGCTCCAAATCTTCTCTGGTAAACGGTATGTTTTCAATTTCTTGTAATTCCTCTGGGCTAAGCTCTACTCCATAAGTAGTCTTAATAGCTTCGGGACCGAGAAAGTCTTTACCAAATATCTCTTTGGCTTCATCAAACTCTAAGTTAACTTCTTTTCTTTCTAGTACAAGACCTTCTTTCTTTGCTGAATCCAAAGCCCGCTCTACTTTCTTTTGGGTAGAGGTTTTGTACTTGTCTGGCTCGTATTCTTCGTAGATTTTGTAGGCTTCAAATGGCATATTATAGGTCTTGAGTATATTTTAGAATAACTTTTTGAACTGCCTGTGGCAATGTATTGATATCAACGATAACCTCAGCGTCAGGTTTATATGTTTCTTTAACGGCTTGACCAGATTCGGTCATGCCAAGACCCAATACCATAACACCCTTATTTCGTAGCTGAAGAAGGATGCTCTGAACTTTACCAGCATCTTGACTGTCGCCATCAGAAAGAACAACGACTATCTTTCTTCTTAGTTTTTCGCGTAATTCTTTCTCTTGTTCCGGAGTGATCGATTTCAAGACTTCGTTTAAAGATAGGTAATCGGGTGTACCGCCACCAGCCTTGTGCATTTTCTTCCAAATACCGATTCTGTCTTTCTCGGATAGATCAGTTGAGAGTTCTTTAAGCTCAGTGTCACCGAAATCACCAAATGCTCGGGTTTCGGTTCTTACTTGCAGACCGAGAGAAACACCACTCTCATATTCAGCTTGTTCAATTTCTTTTTGGAAATCAGCCAAGGATTCTAAGAATAAGAGTTTACTTTTACGATCCATCACAAGCTTACCACCCTCATTCATAGAGCCAGACAAGTCATTGACCAGGGTCATGTCTAACATGCCGTAGCCTTCTTGTTCTTTCTTGTGCTTCTCAAGTTCTCGAAAAGCCCTAGGCTGACCTCCAGTTTGGGATTCAATGGAAGATTCAACGAGAGTATCCTCTGATAACTCTTCGCCTTCAGTTTCAAGTTGTGGGGAAAACTTCCAGCGTTCCTTTAGTCGGCGAGAAATGATTTGTTTAAAAACCTCCCGGAGTTCAGCTACCAGCGGGGCAATCTCTGCATATTCTTTTCGATATCCGAGAACATCTTCGGCATTAACTCCATGCTCACGAGCCCATTCTTCAAGAATGTGTTGCTCAAGAGTTGGCTCGCCGCCTTTCTTGGCAACGATTTCTTCCATCAACTTCTTGATCTGCTTTTCCTCCGCATGCGTTATAGGCTCTGGGTGACCATCGTGGTACGCCTTATATTCTTCTTTGAACTTCTTTTCAGCCGCTTCTCTGGCGGCACGATCACTGGACTTTTTATCTACGCCTTTGCCAGGTTGTTGTTCCTCTTTGTCTTTTCCTTCTTGAGGAGTTTCTTTTTTTCTTTGCCACCATTTTTTCTTTTCCTGACCCGAACCCTGACCCTGTTGAGGTTTATCAGAAACCTGAGTGTCTGTGGGCGAACCTTCACCTTGATCCTGACTTTTACCGCTTTTCTTCTCTTCTTCTAAATCTTTCTCGTAGAGTTCTCGGTAAATAGGTTCAACAATCGTTCGCATGATGCGAAAGCGATCTTTGGGATCAATTGTCGGGGTTGTAACGAGGTCAAGAATATCTATTTTGTCAGAGCCAAAACTTCGCAACTTATCTAAAGCGGCCTGAGCCTCCGGTCCAAGTTGTACTGCTTCACCCGGCACCATCATTTGTCGAATAAAACCGTAAGTAAATTGAACATGAGATGACTTATCGGTGTAGTCAGTAGGGGGAAACATCTTTTCTCGGTAAAGATCTTCTCTGGTTTGTTCTAGAAATGGTAGTTCGGCAACAATGCGTCTATTACCTAATACATCTTCAAAGATGTTGTACAAAAGATGGAGGTGGCCTTTGGCGCTATAACGCTTGGCTTCCCTTAAAACAAGCTCCGGGTCACGCATCAGCTCGCCATAGTGAGCCATGAGTTCATGGGTAGTAGCAAAGAGAGTCTCTTGCAGGCTGTATCCTCGTTCAATAAAGAACTTGGGGTCATAAATGAGTTTTCGGTTTTGAAAATCAAACGCCCAGCCACCATTTCCTCTCTCCAAAGTTATGTCGCCTTTTAATCCGTAAGCGGCTAAGAGTTCTGTTTCCCGATTTAAAAATTCCTCAACTGCTTGAGCATCAACTTCGCCTTCATTCGTGGAGACCTCTGGCTTAGGCTCGTCTTGAGGAGGTTCTATTCGATTTATGGGGAATGATTCTGGGGGCATTGTGGTTTATAAAAATTTTTCGAAAGACCAAGGGATCAATAAGGATCAAGGAATCCAAGCACCCAAGGCGAAACTACCGAGAGGGGCAGACGCCGAGATTGGAGAGCGTGTAGCCGCGGGGAACGTTGCCGACGAAGAGACCACCCGAATCGAAGAGGCCAACGAAGACGAAGTTGCCGCCGGACGACTGAACCCCGGACCAATCATAGGAGTTTTCCAAAAGCGATTCCTTGTTGGTGCCGTAGTAAAGGAGGGTATCGTAAATAATCTCTATTGGTTTTCTGCGCCTAACTTTTGCAGGGTCAATATTGTTTTCCTTGGCCCATGCTTTAAGAGCTTCTTCCTGCTCGTCCCAATTCTTGCTTCGTGATTCTTGTAACACTTCTTTCATAACGAGGCCCCACCCTAGTGAGGGAGTGTCTTGGGTAGCAAACGATTCATTGTCGTACCAATCTTGATCGTAAAAGATATTTGATTTCTTCTTTTTAGGATCGCCCAACTTATCGTCGTCTTTAAAAGCCTCTCGCACACTGTTGATGCTAAATGATTTAGCATTTTTCTCTTTGCCGATTCTGGGCACTCTCAAAACAAGCATCATGCCAAGCTGTTTGGCTTGTTCTAATTCTTCTCGAGAGAATGGGATATCTTCAATTTGCTCCAGTTCTTCTTGTGATAACTCAACACCGAAAGTGGCTTCAGCAGATTCAGGACCAAGAAAGTCCTTGCCAAAGATTTCTCTAGCTTCCTCAAACTCAATACTCGCTTCTTTTCTTTCTGGTATAAGACCTTCTTTTTTCGCTGAACTCAAAGCTTGCTCTACTTTCTTTTGAGTGGAGGTCTTGTATTTGTCTGGCTCGTACTCTTCGTAGATTTTATAGGCTTCAAATGGCATAGTGGTTATTCTTTACCTTGCCACTGGCGAACAGTTTTAGAGGATAACCCTTGGATATTAAAGTCTTCTGGGTCAGTGTCTTTGAAGAATTTATTAGCCATAAACACTTTGACCATATTTTCCCTGTCCTTGGCTGCTCGGCCGCTTATTTCAGCTTTTCTGAAAAACTCTCTTAGGACAATACTTTCTAGTGGTTCGGCAAAACCAGATGCTTTCCATGCTTTCATAATCTCAATCTGGTCTTTGAGCGTAATGACTAATTCTTTGAAAGCCAATTTGTCACCTCGAGACAATGAATCTTCAGAGCCTTCCCTAACGCTCAAAGTAAAGTCTTCTTGAATTTTGCGGCAAGCACCAACAAAACGTTTTAGCTCATCAAGTTTTTGAGGTGATTCTTGTTCGCTCCAAATAATGTTGCCGTTTCGATCTGCCAACACTGAGGCAAGAATCTTAAGTGTCTCTGGTGCGATATACTCTCCCTCTTTGCTTTTCTTGCCTAGATCCAAGTAGTGAATTTCTCTGGCACCGGCACCACCGATGAAACGTCTTAGAGTGGCAACATCTAGTTCATAGCGTTGCTTGTAGCGTTCTGACTTAAGGTTGGCAGTAGCAAAGATCACAAAGCCAGGGGCAACTTTGATTGATTCTCCGGTAGAGGGGTGCTTCCATGTGCTACCAATTCGTAATTGGAAAATTTCATTGAGGATGCCTTGAAATTCATGAGGCATCAAGTTGATCTCATCCATGATTACTGGACGGCCCTCTTTCATGCTTTTGACCATTTCAGAGTACAGAAAATCGGTGGCACCTTCTTTCAGTGTAACCCTTCCCATGATTTGGGATTCTTTAATCTGTTCGGAGATAGAAATTGGCGATACTTCGTGGCCTAAAAATCTGTGAGAAATATATTTAGCTAACTGGGTTTTGCCCGAGCCGGTTTCACCTTGAAATAGAATTGGTGCGCCATGGAGTAGGTCAGGTAAAACTTCTCTAATGAGTTCGGTGCGGGATTCAGTTTCAGCAAAGTTGTAACGCTCTAAATCTCTTTGCATACCCCGAACCTCTCGGCGTCGAAGCATGTCAATCGATGCCGGATCCAACTCAAAACCACTTATTTCTTTTTGGAGTTCTTCTTTACGCTTTGCCAAATCGGTCAGTTTGGTTCGCTCAATCGGACCGGGTGAACGTCCGACTTTTTCATACATTAAACGCAGTTTCTGTTCGCTACTAGTAATCGCATCGAGTTCTTTCTGAATATGCTCATACTCTAGAACTTTAGCTAAAGCGTCTTTCATTCCTTCAAAACGCTCACCATATGCTTCTATGACTTTGGGGTTGCTTCCCAGCTCTTGGATACGCTGATCGTACTCGGCGAGGACATTTTCAGAAAATTCTGCCAGCTCTGGGTCAACTTTGAGAGCGTCGAATTGAGCTGCTACAGCTCCTGTATTTTGACCTTCCTCTTTCTTTAATTCCTCGCGCTCATCTTTAGTGAGACCGCCCCAAGATTCACGGACATGTTTAGAGGCTTCGGCTCGAGCCGCCGATAAGTCCATGAGTTCTTGGACTCTGGCTTCAAGTTGCTCTGGCGAGAGTTTTTCTTTTTCTTTTGTGGCATCTACGCCTCTTTCCTGAATAATTCGTTCAGGAGTAGTGGGCATATTTGGTATCGGTGGGAGTGATTCTTTTGAGTTAGACATATAATAAATGTTACATTTTTACATAGATTTTACCAGTTTAAAAAATTTTTCGAAAGACCAAGGAATCAATAAGGATCAAGGAGACCAAGCACCCAAGGCGAAACTACCGAGAGGGGCAGACGCCGAGATGGGAGAGCGTGTTGTCACGGGTATCGTTGTTGACGCTGAGACCATCCGAAACGAAGGCGCCAACGTTGACGAAGTTGCCGTCGGACGACTGAACGCCGGACCAATCATATTTACCCTCTAACAGTGACTCCTTGTTTGCACCATAATATATCAAGGTGTCATAAGCAATTTCGACCGGGGTCCTTCTTTTAACAAGGGTCGGATCAATATTATTGTCCTTTGCCCATTTCTTTAAAATATCTTCTTGCTGATCCCAGTTCTTGTCCAACGAATCTGGTAGAACTGATTTCATGACTAAGCCCCAGCCAAGCTTAGGAGTTTCTTGAGTGGCGAACCCTTCGTTGTCGTACCAGCTTTCTCCTTTTTTACCATAAAAAACTTTCTGCTTCTTTTTCTTAGGATCTCCAAGCGTGTCACCGCCAGCAAATAACTCTCTAGCCGAATCCATAGTTAATGGCCGTTCCGTCTTGCCTTCACCAAGTCGAGGTACTCTTAAAACCAGCATCATACCCAATTGCTTGGCTTGTTCTAAATCTTCTCTGGTGAATGGTATATTTTCAATTTCCTGTAATTCTTCAGGGGTTAATTCTACGTTAAAAGTAGCTTGAACCGCTTCCGGCCCCAAGAAGTCTTTACCTAGAATTTCTTCGGCTTCTTGGAATTCAATATTAACTTCTTTACCCTCAGGTACTAAGCCCTCCTTTTTGGCGGTATCCAAAGCTTGCTCTACTTTCTTTTGAGTGGAGGTCTTGTATTTGTCTGGCTCGTACTCTTCGTAGATTTTATAGGCTTCAAATGGCATAGTTCTTTATTCAAATATACAGCCAATCCTAAATTTTTGCTAGCTGTCATAATCACAAGGTTTATGCCATAATAGTATCGAGCTTTTGTTAATAGAGATTGGGCCTGGCTACGGCTGGTTTAATCTTACGGATCTCCTTTTTGTAATTTCCGCCAGAGTTTCTATGGCTTAACGGTTATGGAAAGAGGTGCGGGCACAGAAAGCAACAAAACGAAACTACGTGTTTTGTTTCAGTGTGGATGTCGACTCTTAGACTGCCATCACGTAAAATTCAGGAGATGTTTCCTTTTTGAAGCTATCCGGTGGCCACGGGGCGCTTATGGAGGGAACAAAACACTTAGGTTCAGTCGTCCGACGGCAACTTCGTCAACGTTGGCAACTTCGATTCGGATGGTCTCAACGTCAACAACGATACCCGTGACAACACGAACTCCAATCTCGGCGTCTGCCCCTCTCGGTAGTTTTGTCTAAGTTAAAGTAATAGGCCTTCTTTCGAAGGCCTATTACTTACTCGCGAGTGGATCGAATCCAACCGCCAAGCATTTTGCCGATTTCTTGAATGTGATTTTGGCAAACAATATATCTAGCGTCACTGAGTGCATCGACATCGCTTGCTAACCGGATAAATACTTTTAGCATATCGAGCTTATTGCTGACCGACTCTAGGATCGGCAGTTTGTGGCTTTTACTTGTTTGAGCCGCAAGCATAATACCCTCGAGAATCTTTAGGATGTATTCTTCGCAACGCTGTCCGAGTGTGTAGCGATCTTTCTTTGGAAAATCTAGTTCAAAGATATAGAATTCTTTTAAGAAATCGTACGTTTTCTTAAAGATAGGAATATCTAAGCTAAATTTACCATCATAGTTATGAGAGTTTTCCATAATATTTTTGATCAAATTATTAGTTTGGAGAATTTAGTAATTTCGTGGAGGGAATTTCGAATTGGCAAAAAACATCGGAGAGATACGCTCATCTTTGAACATAACTTGGAGGATAACATTTGGGAGCTTCATCGCATTCTTGCGGATAGGACGTATAAGCATTCGGGGTACTCTTCTTTTTTCGTCCAAGATCCAAAGGTGAGGCATATTCACAAAGCATTAGTCCGTGATCGAGTTTTGCACCATGCGATTGTGAAACATCTCAATCCCATCTTTGAGCCAAACTTTATTTACGACTCATACTCTTGCCGAATCGATAAAGGTACTCATCGGGGAGTAGAGGCTTTTACCGAACATGCCCGACAGGTCAGCAAGAATTGGACTATTCCATGCTGGGTGCTCAAATGTGATGTCAGAAAATTCTTCGCCAGCATTGATCATAAAGTTCTGATAGACATCGTATTTAAGCAAGTTACTGATCCTGATGCGCGGTGGTTAATAAATGAAGTTGTCTCAAGTTTTAAATCAGAATTTACAATTAACCCCGAGGAGCCTAAGGGATTGCCAATTGGAAATCTGACCTCACAGCTTTTTGCCAATGTGTATCTCAATGAGCTCGACCAATTCATGAAGCATCAGTTGAAAGAAAAGCATTACATTCGTTATGCAGATGATTTCGTGATACTACACCCTCAAAGAGATCATTGTTTGGAGATCGTAAAGTCGATAAACAGATTTCTTAAAGATGTTCTTAAGCTTGAACTGCATCCCAATAAAATTACGATCAGAAAGTTTAGCCAAGGCGTGGATTTCTTGGGTTATGTTTGTTTTCCTCATTTCGTGATACCCAGAGACAGGACTAGGGACAGAATATTTGATAAAATACATGGCAATATTTTGTTATATAAACGGAAACAGCGTACTTTGGAATCTTTAGGTCAGAGCATAAATTCATATCTGGGCATACTTTCTCATAGCAACTCGTTCGAGCTACAACAAGAATTGGAAAATGAAATATTCTTTTGGCTGACTGAATAACCCCTACCTACATGCCTCGTGCAAAGTTCTATTAGGATAGTCTTTTAGCAAAGCCGATTCTGACGGATAAGACTTCAGATATTGAGTCGATAGAGATTTCCAGCCCTCATCCGTGTCACAGTAGTAGTATTTAGCACTGTAATAGGTACTGAGATAGAAGATGTGACCATTGACTGGTGCTGGTGTAGGACTTAAGTTTCCATCACATACATCAGAAGCCCAAAGTCCAGCTTTGGCGACTTGAGCTTCTTGTTGGGCTTTCTTAAATTCAACTTGGTATCTATACGGAGTACCATGGGTATATTCATAGGCATAGCCCTGCTGAATCATCATCTTATTGAAGTTAGTGCCGTCAGCGAGAAAGATATAGCCAAGCAGTCTGCCATACTTATCTCTATCGCCTTGACTGGCATCTTTCTCAAGAGATACATACTTTCCAGAAAGAGTTGCCTTAGCTTTATTGGAAGCCTCGATACCAAAACATTCAACTGGTTTCCTGGGATCTACGGTTTCCGGGGTATTGATACCAATCAATCTTATTCGTTCTGTCTTGCCATTAATACTAAGATCGAGAGTATCGCCATCAACGACTTTCACAACTTGGTAAGTAGGTGCAGATGACGAACTTGGTGTGGACTTGGTGCTAACTTTTGGATTTGAGTTAGTTGTCCCCTGAGGACTAGCATCCGACTCTCTATTATTGGGACTTACACTTTCTGTCGGACTCGGATCAAGAATTATATTTTCTTCCGCCACTTTTTCCGTGACAGTAACTGGACTAGAGCCGGAGAATAAAGCCCAAGTCCATACTGAGCCGAACAGTATTCCGGCAATACTAACAACAATTATCAAGCCTAGTCTTAACCTCCGTAACTTAATCCGCTTATTAACTTGAAAGACTATTAATCCTCCGACTGTAAATGGCCAGAGAATGAGGCCAATTATGCCCAATAATGACACCGAAAGAACCTTGAGAAACTTATTTTTCGGTAATTGGATAATTTTCATTATGAAAGTAAGTTATTAATGACCCGTATTATTTCATCCGTTTTCAATGACCAATCTTCGAAGGGAAAACTAGGACGAGTATTGGAGTAGTCTTCTTTGAATTTGAATCCAATCTTATCTAGCCCTTCTTTAAGTTTTCCCATTGTTTCTGGATTGTCATGACCAACCCATTCAAAGTTAAAGCTGAGCCGTTTATCAGTACCGAGAGTAAATAAGGATTTAGAGCATAGTTTTTCAAAGATCGGACTAAACGTTGCATATGATCCAGTGCCGAAGTTTATGAGATCGGCATTTTCTTTGGAGAAATTGTAGATTTTCTCAAATAACACCAACTCATCAGGGTTGAATTTTTGTTTAGCATCTTCGAGCATAGATCGCTCGTCCCACTTTCGCCTTGCACTTGAACCTGATGAAACCGCGATATCCTTCTTAACCTCTGCTCCAAAAATTCTGGGTATGACTATTTCATACGTATCGTGCTTGTAGTATTCGAGCTCAACGGCGTAGATATCAAACTGGCTGTTTTGGTTAACGTAGAGAATTAAGTCTTTCAATCGATCGTCGAGCTTGTCCATGAGAATTACGAAATGAAAAACGCCATCGTTAAGATTGCGTTTCGACTTGTCTATTAGGGCAGTCGCTTCTTCTTCGGAAAGCTGGAAGAAGCTTTGAATTTTTTCCGTTGTCCTTAAACTAAAAACTCTTTGAGTGTGCTCATCCAGAATAGAGAGAAATTCATTGAAGTCATTGGAGTGCTTCCAAAGCGCGGCACCGTAATCAATTACTTGGGCGATGACGATTCGCTTATCTGGATTCTTGTATAATTTGGTTTCGACAATATATAGCTCGCCGAACTTATCAATTCCAATAGCGTCAATCGGACCGCTATTGGTTGGGAACTCCCGAGCTAATATTAGAAGGCGGATATCTTCCTTAATATCGTAGAGAGGAATGCTCTCGGGGTTTTGATAAATATACTGCTGAAGAGAATCTTCTTTTTCGAAAGTTGATTTCTCAACCTTCACGGCGTTCTTGCCGTTTTGGGAAATTATTATAGCCATAGGTTTATAATTTAACCCATGGTGGATACAAAAAGCCCACCACAGGTAGAGACCGGAGTCTCTCGCATTGGTTTCCCAATACGGCGTATAAGGCGACCCTATGATGGGGTTTTTATGCCTTATACGACTTTTCGCCATGCCCCAAGCAACAATACCTGGAGTTTAGGCTACTTAATGAATTGTTAAGGGAATTTTAGCAAAATATCGACCAGGCGTCCATTCAAGCTTAAAAAAGGGCGGTTGCGAAGGGGCTTTACCGACAGACCTAATTCGGAACACTTTTATGAATTTTGACAGAATACGTATTTATAGCATTATCCACAGGGTACTTGTGAGGTGTTCTCTATAAGGCTATACTTATATCAAGTACATAGAGAACAACTAAATACACCTTTGCCCCATTCGTGAAGTCTGGGGCGGAATATACTAGTCGCTTTAGTCCCCAGTGGCAAAACAATAAGGCGAAAAGTAAGATTCAATGAATTTATAGAAAAACTGAGTGGGTCCGATTAGGCTATAGCGCCCGTACGGATTTACTAAAGGGCTATGAATCGAGGTAACTAACCTAAAATGGTTTGTTGCTTGGATTTATAGCCTTCTTTCATTAGCAACCGACCATTATATGGCCGGTTGCTTTCGTTGTGTGAGATATTAATTAAATAACCTACAAAAATATATGCCAACAAAAAAAATGGAATGGCACACGGAGAAAAGACGAGTAAAGGATCTCGTCAGATATGATAAAAATCCGAGAGTACTTAGCCAGGTTCAACTAGCTGGGTTACAACGAAGCCTTAAAAAATACAATGTAGCCGAACTGCCTTGTATTAATACAGACGGAACGTTGGTCGCTGGAAATCAGCGTGTCTTAGCATTATCTCTTCTAGGTAGAGGGGGTGAAGAAATCGAGGTCAGAGTTCCTAATCGCAAATTAACCGAAAAAGAATTTAAAGACTACCTTCTGACTTCAAATAGGTCAGGAGCGTCTTGGGATTGGGAAAAATTGGCAACTGATTTTGATCTAGGCGAATTGCTGACAGCAGGTTTTGATTCAATCGATCTCAGCAACATCTATGATGACAACCTTGAAATTCTAGATGATGAATTTGAAGATGAGAAAGAGATTCAAAAAGCCAAAAGCACGACTATCAAACCCGGAGACTATTTTGCTCTTGGGAGACATCGACTGCTTTGTGCTGACGCAACTCAACCAGAAAATGCGAAGAAACTCATGGGCAACATCCGTGCCGACCTAATAAATGATGATTTACCTTTTAATATCGGGTTGTCATACGATCGTGGTGTCGGTAACAAAGGAAGTTACGGTGGCACAATGAATGATAATAAGTCAGATGCTGAATACAGAAAATTTGTGAAGTCGATTATCCAGAATGCGCTCTCGGTTACTAAACCGGATGCCCATGTTATGTTCTGGTGCGATGAACGAAATGTTTGGCTATTGCAGCAACTATATAAAGAGCTCGATATCAATTCTAAGCGGTTATTAATATGGATTAAGGACAATGCATCGCCCACACCCAACATCGCCTTTAATAAGGTCACAGAGTATATCGTATATGGAACAATCGGTCGGCCGTACTTATCGGATAAAGTAAAAAATTTGAATGAGGTCATAAACAAAGAAGTCGGCACTGGTAATCGGCTCACCGAAGATATTCTGGATCTCTTAAATATATGGCTTGTAAAAAGATTGCCAGGTAACCAGTACGAACACCCGACTCAGAAAAATCCAACACTCCACGAAAAGGCTTTGCGTCGCTGTACCAAGCCTGGAGACGTCGTATTAGATCTGACGGCTGGGTCAGGCAGTATCTTGTCGGCCTGTGAGCAAATGAAACGTACCGCATATCTCTGCGAACTTGAGCCAGTGTTTTGCCAGGTAATTATTAATCGTTTTAAAAAAATATCAAATGACCAAATCAAAAAACTCAATTAAACATGGTTCTGTGTTTTGTCTGGGCAGTCATCTGCTGCTTTGTGGGGATGCGAGAAATAAAGAAGCTGTTGCTCAGTTGGTTGGGGAACACAAAATAAAAGCAGTGATCTGCGATGTTCCTTATGGTGTAGCTGTCACGGAATCCAAAGAAGGATTTCAGCCCTTGTTAAAAAACAAGGTCATAGCCAATGATCAAATTCAGAGCGATGGGGAGTATGTAAAATTTACTCGAGATTGGCTCGAAACGGTAAAACCACATCTGACAAAGAAGAACAGCTTCTACATCTTTAACTCCGACAAAATGATCTTCGCCTTGCGAGAAGGCATTTTGAAAGTCGGGTTCAAATTCGCCCAGCTTCTGATCTGGGTTAAAACTCAGGCTGTGATAGGTAGAATGGATTACGCTCCGCAACACGAGCTGATTGCATATGGCTGGTATGGCACTCACGAATTTCTCAAGTCCAAAGATAGAAGCGTAATCGTCCATCCAAAACCAAGCAAGAGCCCATTTCACCCCACCACCAAGCCAATCGGATTAATTCGCCGACTGATATTAAACAGCACTCGCATTGGAGATGTTGTTTATGATGGATTTCTGGGCTCAGGTACAACGCTATTGGCTTGCGAACAGACCAAAAGAATCTGTATCGGCGTTGAACTTGATTCAGAATATTGCCAAACAATTATTGACCGCTTCGAAAAACTAACTAACCTTAAAGCGATAAAATTATGAGTAAGGAAAAAACTATTAAAATCCGACAGGCCAAATTAAAGAAAGCGGTACTGGAACAATTGATGAGAACGCCGATTATCGAAATTGCTTGCGAGAAGGTTGGCATCTCCCGAATGACATTCTATCGTTGGACTAAAGCCAGCAAAGAATTCGCGAAACAGGTTGAAGAAGCGCTATTCGAGGGCAGGCTTTTTATCTCTGATATTGCCGAGTCGCAACTCTTCAGTCTAGTAAAAGACAAAAAGATAGAAGCAATAAAATACGTACTCCGCCACAACAATCCACGTTATGCCGACCGTCTGGAATTGTCCGGAACAGTTTCTACTAAAGATGAACCTTTAACCGCCACTCAAAAGGGGCTTATACGCCAAGCATTAAAATTATCATCACTTAGAAACTATGGACAAAATAAAAAACAACAAAAATAAAGCTGAGAAAATATTTGATAAAATCCTAAAGGATAAGAATGTAAGAAAAGCGATTGTTACAAAAGCATTCGAATTCTTTTTCCCAGTTTATTTCCATAAAAGGCTAGAATATGAAACCCCGCCATTTCACGAAGAAATATTTCGTATTCTTGAAGACGAGGCGATAAGTCTCGCGGTTATTCTTGCTTTTAGAGGATCCGCCAAGTCGACTTTAATCAGTGTGGCCTATGTGCTGTGGGCTGTATTCGGCATCCAGCAAAAGAAATTCGTTGTCATTGTTGGTCAAACCGAGCAGAAAGCCCGGACATACCTTATGAATATTAGACGCCAGCTTGAGAATAATGAACTGCTTAAAAAAGACCTAGGGCCATTTGAAGAAGAAAGGGGTCCTTGGGGTGCGACGGCACTAACCATCAGCAAGCTAAACGCTAAAATCATGATTGCTTCGGTCGGACAGAGCATCCGTGGAGTATTGCACGACGAACATCGTCCGGATCTGATTATTTTAGACGACGTCGAAGATCTTGAGTCGGTAAAAACCCAGGAGAGTAGAGACAAATTGTTTAATTGGCTGACTGGGGAAGTTATTCCAGCCGGGAGCAGAAAGACAAGAATAATCGCTATCGGCAACTTGCTTCACGATGACGGACTGATTCGCCGACTGCAAAAAAGTATTGAAACTGGCCGACCCAACAGTATTTATCGGGAATACCCGATTGTAGATAAAGATGGCGATCCTTTGTGGCCTGGGAAATATCCAACCCCGGAAGATATTGAGAAAGAAAGGATGAATACTATTACCGATGCTTCTTGGGCCAGAGAATATTTACTCAAGATTATCTCTACAGAGGAACAACTTATACGAAAAGAATGGATCCAGTGCTATGATGGACCTCCGCCGGAAGAAAATTCGTATTGTGCCACCGGAATTGACCCAGCTATATCTAAGGATGAAAGAGCTGATTTTACGGCAATGGTATCGGCTAGAGTTTGCGGCAAGGGAAAAAATCTTAAAATATATATTCTACCGAATATTGTGAATCAACGACTGACATTTTTGGAAACCATCGACAAAGCAGAGGCCATTTCCGATAGCATGGGTCGAAGCAAGCTATTTGTTGAGGATGTCAGCTATCAAGCTGCAATTATTGAACAGCTTAAAAAGGATGGTTATCCGGTCAATGGGGTCAAGGTTCATGGTCAAGATAAGTATGCTCGCTTAAGTGCAGTAAGCCATCTTCTGCAAAGCGGAAAGGTCTTATTTCCTCTAGGTTCAGAGATTCTTAGTAATCAAATCTTGGGATTTGGCACTGAGAAGCATGATGACCTTGTTGATGCTTTTACAATTCTACTGTCGAAAATAATTGAAGAGGATAATAGGCAACCAGTTATGGGGATAGTGTTCAAAGGAGAGTATGCTGGCGAGTATGATCATCTGCCACCAGATGAACGAGAGAAAATGATGAGGGTTCGAGAGAATATGAGAAATATGTTCCTTGTTTAGTTACCAACTTTAGGTTCTTGGGGCGCTCTGGACTCCTACCACCAAAGCGTCATTCCTTAGTGTATGAATAGCATACCAACACAAGGGATTTCGGGGGCTTTCCCACCCCCAATAGCAGTCGAAGTAACAAAGATGAAGTACGTGCTTTATTCGCGAAAAAGCACGGAGAGCGAGGAACGACAAGTCCTCTCTATTGATAGCCAGATCAAGGAGATGCTTCTTCTAGCCGAGAAAGAAGGGCTTGATGTGGTCGAAATAAAAAGAGAGAGTCACAGTGCAAAGGAGACGGGACAACGTCCTATCTTCAATGAGATTATAGATGAGATACGTCAGGGTAAGTACAACGGTATCCTAACGTGGGCACCAGACAGAATTTCTAGAAATGCTGGCGACCTAGGTAAGATAGTTGACCTTATGGATGCCAAGCTCCTCGTAGAAATTAGGACTTACGGTCAGAGATTTAGTAATAGCCCCAGTGAAAAGTTTCTGCTCATGATATTGGGATCGCAGGCCAAATTGGAGAATGATAATCGCGGTGTGAATGTTAAACGCGGACTACGGACAAGGTGCGAGATGGGCCTCTGGGCCGGAACTGCTCCCCTCGGTTATCTTAATCAGGGACTAATGGATAAAAAGTGCCAAGTAATTATTGATTCTCTGCGAGCACCCGTTATCAAGAAAATGTTTGAAAAAGTTGCCCATGAACATTACTCGGGTAGGAAGATATACAACTGGCTCAAATTTGAACTCAACTTTCATACCAGAGGCAACAAGCCCCTGACATTAAGCGGCGTATATAGATTGCTCCAAAACCCGTTCTACTATGGAGTCTTTGAACGGCCTCGAGAAAGCGGCAACTGGTATCAAGGCAAGCATCAGCCTATCATTACCAAGGAATTGTTTGACCAAGTCCAAGCCCAATTAAAACGAGATAATATTCAAAGAGAAAATAAAGAGTTTTCCTTCACTAAATTATTCACCTGCGGATATTGCCAATCTGGCATAACAGCCGAGGAAAAATGGAAACCGCTTAAAGATGGCACATCGGCACATTATATCTACTATGGTTGTACCAGATCACGTGATAGGAACTGCAAAAACAAATACATCCGAGAAGAAGAATTAATTGATGAACTGCTTAAGATTATAGACAAGGTAAATATCAATGAGCTGGGCATGAGACATAAAATGGAGAATGAGATCAGGAGATTTAATAAGCTTCAGAAAATTGTAAATGGCCGAAGCGGAAAAGCTCTAGTTGAAGAAGATGATGTGAATATCCGCCAGTATGCCAAGTACCTTCTCAAAGAGGGTAGCGTGTCAGACAAGCGTGAGCTATTAGCAAACCTAAGAAGCAGATTGAATTACAAGGATAAGAAAATCACGCTGATCGAGGAATAGTTAAAACTAAAAGAGCGAAGTTGTCGCTCTTTTAGTTTTAACTTATTTTATCGGGCACTCGGGTCGCACTGCAACCTCAAGATACTAGGTCATGCCGATAATAAGTTGTCAATGCGGTGAAATTGTATCCTTTGCGCGAACCTTTTTTGAGAACCCACCGGCTCGCTGATGCTCGCCGGACGCTCGGGTGGCGCGGCATCCTCCCCACGCCCCTCCTACCGCGCCACCCTCGCAGGAAGCCAAAAGATTTTTCATCGCCAAATTAATACAAATAGACTTATAAGTCTTCATAGACCTATTGTATTACATTTGCTACAATCAACGCAAGTGAATATTCATATGCTAGAAAAAACGTCCATTACTAAAAATTTTGGTAAAAAATTAGCTGGATTGCGTAAGCAAAGAAAGTTTTCTCAAAGAAAATTTGCAAGCAAGCTAGGTGTTCACCCGACATATATTAGCAGTTTGGAGCGCGGCTTGCGCAATCCGTCATTAAAGGTTATTGATAAAATCGCCTCTGCGTTAGAAATCAAGCGAGACGCTTTATTAAAATTCTAAAATATGCCCAAAAGTAATTTTGAAATTCAAAAATCTCACATAGAACCCGAAAAGCCACAAGAAGGCGGGGAGGGCGAGAAAAAAGTTGAAGATAATCTCGCTGAGGCAATTGGGAGAGCGTATGAGCAATTAAGGGAAGTTGGTAAAAACCTTCGCGAAGTTATTCCGCAGGATAGGAATTTTGATATTGAATTACAAGAATCGGAATCTAGAATAAATTTACGACTTAAACATAAAGAAGGCGCGACAGAAAAAGATTTGAGCATTTATCTGCCGCCAGAACATTTTTTTGGAAAAGATGAAATTTTTATCTACCGTGGCAGAGAAAAGAAAATCGGTTTTCCCGAAAATGAACTTGAGTTAAGGGGATTTTTACTGTCTTTGTTCCATGAGATAGGACATTCTCACGAAAAACAAGAACATGCAACTACACGCTGGGATGATTTGCGCGCTCTTGGTGGTCTCCTAAAATGGTGGTTTAAATACGTGACGATAGCAGTGAAAAAAGAATTAAAGCAAAAAGGTTCGGGAGAAAAGTTTATGGAAATGGTAAAAAAACTTGATGTGGATAGTTTGCTTCCACAATGGTATCTCGACAAAAGGGCAAAATCTGACGCGCAAGCTGAAAGAGGTGCATGGGCATATGCCCTACGTTCTCTACGGAAACTCGAGCAAGAGGGCTATGATGTTTTTGCTGGATATGAAAATATTGCCCAAATAAGAGCGTACGTCGCATATTGTCTATACACATATGACACGGATTTATTTATGAAAAAATTAATGTCTGGAGATTTAAAAGATCTTCAACAATTGAGAGAGTCTCCGGCTTTTTGGAAAAAAAGCAAAATGTACAATATGGTAGTAATTCCAGAGGAAGACAATAAAGAATTAAGAAAAGATAAGTCTTAGGAGTTTGGCGATGAAAAATCTTTTGGCTTCCTGCGAGGGTGGCGCGGCAGGAGGGGCGCGGGGAGGATGCCGCGCCACCCG
>MGKQ01000019.1:1336-26698 GCA_001795735.1 Candidatus Yanofskybacteria bacterium RIFCSPLOWO2_02_FULL_41_13 | reverse complement strand
CTAATTTTTGTATGTCCAAATGTATTTTTTTCATCTTTCTATTTTATCAAATGGTCTGATTCAGATGGGGATTTCGGGTTCTGAATCGAAAGGAGTCTGACAATGAGTTTCGCGAGCAAGGTTCGACAGATGGTTCGTGAAGTGGTCAATCAGGAACAGGCAATCTGGAACTCTTTCCTGACCCACTCAAGCGACTACATGGAGGTTCTGGGGCTAAGCACCGCCGAACTCGAGGTTCTTGAGCGAGGGCGACAGCGACGGAGTTCCATGTATCCCAGTCTCGAAGAGACTGGAGAGAAAGGATTCATCCAATTCATGGTTGAGGGCGAGGAGTTTGCTCTAGCCGTGAAGCATGTTTGCGGAGCGCCATACGGCGGTTCGTGGATGGATAGCGTCATGGCAGTCTGCCTCAGCAACCCGATTCTCAACACGCAGGTTGGCGGAGGCACAACTCTTATCAGCGTCGTGCCCGAAGAGTGGCATTCCAAGATTCTTCAGCACCTCGCCAAGGGCAACGGCGACGAAACGCCGATTCTGCCAACGGATGGGGGCTCGTCCTCCGTTCACTGATATCACGTCCGCAAGGAGTTCGCTCCGTGCGGACTCTTTGTTTTATTGGACTAGGAAAGGTAAGCCAAAACTACTACTATTATTCATAATCCAAGTTCTAACATCTTTCACGACCGCCCGCAGTCAAAATAACCTCATAAATCGGGGTTGTTTTTATGGTCAGGGGAGCGGGAAGTTGAAACCTTGACATTTAGCTTGGATTATTATATTATATTTGCAACTTTAAAAATTTAATATTAGATGTAAGGAGTTGGAATGACAGAACGATTTTTTCAGTTTTTGCCATCAATAGTAGTTCTTACGAGTATTGCTATTGTTACGTTTGTCTATCTGAGATTGATATCAAAGAGATTTAAGGAGCGCATGAAGAGTATTGAATGGTGCAAGGAGAATCAGGGGAAGATTATCTGGCTTATTGGAATACCATTTCAAAATGTTTGGGCGCCAGTTGCTGAGGAATTAGTTTTCAGAGCACCGCTTATTATTGTTTTTAGTAGTATTTCTGGCAATGCTTGGCGAGGCATATGGATTTCTAGTATACTTTTCTCCCTTGTTCATTATTTCGGCAAAAAGATAACTTTATTTGAAGTACTTTCGGCTAAAGAGAAAGGTGATACCAAAACCGATAGCCTAGAGGCTGAAGTATCTGATATTCAGAAAAAGGAATCAAAAAGAGTAAGGATTACGAAATTCCTTCATCCAGTTGTCGTGTTTCCGTTAGGCGTCCTGTCGGGTTATTATGGGATAAAATATCAGTCAATTTGGACAAGCGTTGGAATTCACTTTTTATGGAATCTTGTAATGCCAATTATTATCGTAATCTTAGTATTGATAGTAATGTTGGCTGGTGCTGGTATTGAAGAGGCATGGTATGAACTCACGTATAGATGGCGACGTAGACGAACCAATAAGCGCTACGAACGCATTAGATGAATACCTCGATAAGGGGTATTTTTATTTTTTAAATGACAGATAGGGCAAGCAAAATAAATCTTTATTCTTGGCAATCCACGTTCTAACATCTTTGATGACTGCCCGCCTTTGCTACGCCGAAGTTCAGCCAAGCGGAACGGAGGCGAGATTCGCCGTAGCTACGGCATGGCAACGCCCGCAGATTTGACATTAATAATCGATTTCCTATACTTAAAACATGAATCCCGTTAGAGATAACCCTAGCGGGTTTGCAAACAAAAGTAATAAATTAAGGTAGCACATAGCATTTGCCACTGCACGGTGATAGTAGGTGCTTGCACTATCTCTAACGGGATGACGAAGAAAATTACAGTCGATACACTGGCTCGTATGACTCAGGATGAGTTCTCTAGAATGGGAGAGCGTTTTGATAAGATTGATGGTACTTTACTCGAACTTAAAGAGGGGCAGAAGCGTATTCTCGACGTTGTTTTAGAAATACCTTCGAAAAAGGCTTTTGAGCGTTTGGATAATAAAGTTCAGGCATTTGATGCTAGGTTAACATCAGTTGAAAGAAAAGTTGGTAAATAACGATTTCAAAAAGATATGTGACGTATAAAATAGCCCCATAAATTGGGGTTATTTTTGTGATGAGGAGAGTAGGAATTGTACCTTGATTTTACAATTAAAAATTCTCTGCCTTAGGCAGAGAATTTTGTTTTAATAAGGAGCGACCTCATCCGAGGTGGTTCTAATCCTTAGTCTTGTTTTCTCAATGCTCAAGACTTTAATGCGGTTAAGATCTCCTATTCTGCTAATTTTCATATCATAACTGATTTGATATATGAGGCCACCTCTCTGATCTAAAAATTCTGCTTCACCGAATATTCCGGCTCCCCAGTTACCGTCACGAAATGGCAAGAATATACCGGCATTACACCAAGGCAGGACTTCTTTATAATAATAATCCATGCCATTGCCATATTTAGCTTTCCAGCTTTGATAACCTTTCTGGTGGTGCTCTTGGTTAGGATTTACGACATACCATCCGGGGAAAGTCTCGGATATCTTAGCTATAAGTTCCGATTCAAGGGGTGTGTTATAAGTATTTATTGGATGACCAAAGTACATCTTTGCCATGTTATTGCCTCTCCCTTGGTTGTTTAGACTTAGAGCTGCATAATTAAGAGCTGGCTCGAGTTTACCAAAAAAATGAATATATCGATAGGGTATTGCCATATTTTTACCTTTTGCTATGATTTGGCCAAAGCACTTTTAAAAAATAAGGGGAACCGAAAGTGGCAAAAAGAAAAAGCTCTAAATCCGGAGAAATTTCTAAAAGAAAACCATCTAGAGCTAAAGCGGATCATAAGAAATTAGTTACGAAAGTTTCCAAGACTGAATCACCAGAGTCTAAGGTCATACAGTCTGATGACGCAAAAAAGCCAGAAGCTCCTGCTAGCGTACCTACATCTACTGAGGTTGCTGTAGTAAAAGAAAAACCGGATACCACTAAAGATATTGAGATTGCTCTTGTTATCAGTAATATGAGAGTTCCTCATCAAGATGATAAGGCAATTCAGCTTGTGCTAATGCATTCAAAAGACCTTGATCCGGCTAAAATCTTTTTTAACGGTGATATGATCGATTATTTTAATCGTTCTGAAATTGATCGAAATCCGTTGCGGATTTTTACTGGCAAAGATATTTCTGCAATGCAATCGGAAATAAAAAAGCGGGTTAGAGATCAAGAGGCCAGGGCGCAGGAAGCGGAGAAGGCTTTAGCCGAAGAAAAAGAACGTAAACCTCGCCACGTTAAAACCCTAAATGATTGGCAGCTCGAACGCCTTACCAAGTGGGAAATTCAGGAGAGAGCCCATAAAAAGGAGTTAGAAATCCTTTTTGGCGTTATAAAGCTATTTCGTGATGCTCATCCCAATGCCGAATTAATCTGGGTCTGGGGTTGTCAGGAGTATTATCTTGAAAAGCGTCTGACTAAATATCACCCCAATCTTTTGGATGAAATTGATAGTTTTTGCAAGCAGAACAAAATCCAAAAAGTATTTAACGGCACTAGGAATAACACCTATAACTACGGAGCATTGGTAATCGGTCATTGGTTCCGCGGTGGACTTAGCAGTCCCTCCGGTTCTATTGCGCATATTCTAATGGATGAAGAGGGTTGTTCACTAATTCAAGGTCATACTAATCGCGGTGGCTGGGCTTGCCGTACGTTACAGGGACCAAAGCCTGATTTTATCTCTGGCTTTGAGAACTTTTCTTTGTGTAAAAGACCAACTGGTAAGAACTGGCAGTTAGGCTATTCAGTTGTACAAAAAGAGAAAGACAGAAGGAGATTTCAGGTATTTCAAGTTCCTATTGCTAATTACGGATTTTTCGATGGACTTAAGGAATACAGACTTGATCCTACGAAAATTGGTTTATGGGAGAAATCAATTGCTTTTAGTGATATTCATTTTAGGTTCGAAGATCCCGTCGCGTTAAAGGTTACTCTTGATTTTACAGAAGAACTTCAACCGGACAATATTTTTGTTGTTGGCGATGTTCCTGATTTTCCTGATATTTCCAGATTTTCAAATTCTCCTTTGGATTCTCTCACTGACGAAGATCTTGCAGATATGACAAAATTAGTATTGGAAAGTAAGCGGCAGGGCAAAAGTAAGAAATATATTAAGCCTCGTCTACAACGAGACTTCGAGAGAATTTATGAATTCTTTAAGGATTTACGCCGGCGTTGTCCCAAGGCCCGCATCTATTGGATATATGGTAATCATGACCATCGTATGCAGGGGCATGTTGAGGATAATACACCGCAACTTGCCGGCGTGCGTCGTCCCGGAGATAAAGGTGATATCCTATCTTTAGCCGAGATTACAAAAGTTAGTGAATTCGGCGTGGAGACTGTTTATAGCGGCAAGAACGAAAGCTCTATGATTTACGGCGATCTTTTAATAGGACATTGGTATAAAGTCTCTAGTAAGTCTGCAGCTACAGCAAGGAGCTTAATAAATGCAAAACATAAGTCATTAGTGGTACCCCATGTTCACAGGATGGGTTCTTGCTATAAGACTCTAAATGACGGCACGGTTTTAGTCGGAATTGAAATAGGCTGTGTATGCCGTCTTGACCCAGACTGGATGGAGTATCCAAATTGGCAGCATGGATTAGCTGTAATACATAAGAAAAAGAACAGTAAGAGGTTCTATGTTCAGCCAATTCAGATCATTGATGGAGCTTTTCTCTTCGGCGGTAAGCGTTATGGCCGTAAGAGCACTGCTGAAGTCGAAGTAAAGCAGGCAGCTGCCGAACAGAAATTAGATACTCAGAATAAGTAATTTAAATTATAACTCGTCCGTTAGGACGAGTTTTTAATTTTTATAATATATCGATTTTTAATTTTTATAATATATCGATTTTGAGCTTTCTAAACTTTGGTTTCTCCGGTTCGGCTAGCTCACGGCGAGCCGGTTCCGGCGGACGGGGAATCTTCTTGGCTACTTTGCTTATCTCGAATTCTTTTAGAAGTTCTTCTACATCTCCTGTTTTATACATTCGGTAGTTGTTCATGGGGTGGCGATGAGCAGTTAACTTGCCCCGAGCGTCCCAATTGCGAACGGTAAGCGGGGTTACTCCGAGTAATCTAGCAACTTCTTTGACTGTTAAAAATTCTCGTTTCATATATAGATGTTTATACACCTTTTAAACTGGCCTGACAATGTTGATAAACTATTTTTACATCGGTATATAATTACTTCATGACATTTGATAAGAAAAATAAACTTTCTGTTGCGAAAGCCATACTGGCAGTTTTGTGGAAAACAGGCGAGTCTGGGAAAGAAAAAATCTTCTCGCATAAATACATTAAATTATTCTGTCAGAACAGACATAAGGGCACTTATAGAAGCTGTATTTCGAGGCTTTCAAGCCAGAATCTTATAAAAAAGGACTACAATGACATAATCGGGCTTACCGACAAGGGGAAAAGAACAGCTCTGTCAGCGTTTATTCAGGCAGAGTTAAATCTGCATAGAAGAGAAGGATATAAGTGGGATGGCGGGTGGAGGATGGTTTTCTTCGACGTCCCGGAATCTAAAAGAGCGCATAGAGATTACCTTCGTAAGGTTCTTAAAACAGTAGGTTTTCATGAGTTTCAGAAAAGCATATGGATTTACCCATTCCCGGTCCCTTCTTTTCTGAAGGAGTTAATCTTTGAGGAGAACTTAAGGTCCCATGTCAGGTTTATAACAACGAACCTAATTGATAATGACAGTGATTTAAAAAAAATATTCAATCTCAGCTAGTAGTTGCAGGGGAGTAAATTATGTTCTATTATAATACGATCGTGACAAATTAGAACGCATGTGGATATTATTTTTTTGACCTGTTCTTTTTAATGATATACTGGTTGAGTAATTAAAAAGTTAAAAATCAAAAATCAAAATGCAATGTAGGGATTAAGATTTGAATTTTTTAATCTCCCATTTTTGCACTTTGAAATTTGCTTTTTGAATTAATATCGTGGATCTCAATTTTTGGAGAAAAGATAATAGTGATTCTTCTGAAGGAACGGAAGAATCGGAGGTCGAATATAATAATATCGAGCCAGAAGGATTGGCGCCGGTTATTGATTATCAGGTGGAACCTGCAGATCCTGAGAAGGCGAAAGTATATAACAAAATTAGCCGGTGGGCGATTTATGTTGGTGTTTTTCTTGCACCGCTATTCTTTTTACCCTGGACTTCCAGCGTATTGGAGCTAAATAAGCAGATGTTGCTTGTTATTGTGGCCGGAGTGGCTATGGTATCTTGGCTTCTGGGTGTAGTATCTTCGGGGTATCTTGCCTGGCGTAACAACTATTTGGATAGGGGAATTTTAGCCTTATTAGGCGCTTTTGTTGTTGGCGGGATATTTTCTATAGCTAACTTTAAAAGCATATTTGGCCTTACGCCGAGCTTCAGCAATTCCTTAGTTTCTATTATTTCACTTTCAATAATCTATTTCCTTGTTGTTAATAACATTGAAGATAGGGGTAAAATATTAAGATCTGTTCTAGGCTTTGCCATAGTTGTTGCTCTAGTTTATGGTCTTTTGCAGCTATTCGGAGTCTATGTTTTTAGATTTCCATTTGCTGTGTCTAGGGCCTTTAACAGTGTCGGGTCTATAAATGTATTAGGGGTAATTGCAGCCGTAAGCCTGCCGTTGTTTAGCAAGAGCAGGATTAGTCTAAGGTGGCTGGATAAGGCCTATTTAGAGAAAGTGGGTCTGGGAGCGGCACTATTTTTACTGGTGATACTTAATTGGTGGGTCTTGTGGTCAATAGCTATTGCAGGCATGGTAGCGATGATAGTATTTGAAAATCTTGGCGGGGGAAGATTCAGAATGAGAAAGCTTATTCTACCGATGACTGTTGTTGTTCTGGGCGTGTTTCTGATGGTTGTTAACCTTAATTTAACTGCTTTTAAGGATAAATTGCCCGTTGAAGTGGCTCCGTCGTTTAAATTATCGAGTAACGTCGTGGTCTCAGCCATTAAGAGTAATTTAGCTTTCGGGTATGGTTCAGAAAATTTTTCAGTTGCTTTCGATAAATATGGGGCGAGCAGTTTATCGGGTACAACCTTGTCGGATGTTAAATTTTACGATGCTACCTCTGAAGTTATGACCCTGCTTGTCCAGGGAGGCTTGGTTATGGTAGCTGCTTTAGGCTTCTTCTTCTGGTGTTTGGCGGTTGTATTCCTAAGATTTAGGAAATATGTTTTGGAGAGTGATGATCCTGAGTCGGTTAAACAAGATATCGGAGTACTAGCTTCTTTGGCCGCATTGGCAGTAGCTCTATTTCTTTATCCGTTTAATTTGACCCTGATGACTTTTCTGTATCTGCTTTTAGGCTTGGTGGTGCTGATAATATTTAACAAGGGTAAGAAAGAATTTAATATTGAACAGAAAACGTCCCTCTCTTTAGCCTCATCACTCGGATTTATCGGCGGATTGATTCTTGTTTTGGTCGGAGTCTATTTCGGGGCGACGATTTATATCAGCGACGTTAAGTACGCCAGCGCATTATCTGAAAGTGATAATGCTGAAAAAGCAGCCTTGCTTGTTGAGGCTATTAACTGGAATGGCAAAGACGATCGCTACTATAGAACAGCCTCCCAGACTGCCCTTGATCTTATTGCCGATGAGCTAAAAAAACCCGCCAGCGCCGATAGAAATACAAAGATCCAAAATTACATCTCAACCTCCATCAGCTTAGCTAGAAGAGCCACCGAGATTACACCGCAAGAGTCCCTCAACTGGAATAATCTGGGGGTAATTTATCAGACATTATTGCCATTTGTTGACGGTGTGGTTACTTTATCCGAAGACGCTTATCTGAAATCAGCAGCATTAAGGCCCGGCGACCCCAATCCTTATTATAGGGCCGGAATACTTTATCTGGGCGAGATTAATTTATTAACTCAACTGGTTTCGGCCAGAAGAATTACCACCTCTCAGGCTAATAGCATTGCTTTGGCGGCTATTGCCAGATCGGAGGAGAATTTAAAGAAATCCGTTGAATTATCGCCTAATTTCGGTTTAGCCATATACAATTTAGGGATAGTATATGAGCGTCAGGGTAAGATAAGGGAGGCGATAGGCGAGCTTGAGAAAGTAGTCCCGGCTAATAGCAATCAGCCCGGATTAGCCTTTGAACTGGGCTTGCTGTATTATAGAGCCGGAAGAAAAGATGATGCTTTTGCCGCATTAGAGAGAGCTGTAGTATTGGCGCCCGATTATTCTAATGCAAGGTGGTATCTGGCGTTAATACAGGAGGAACGGGGGAATGTAGAGGCCGCTATTGAACAGCTGGAGAGAATATTAAGTCTTGCAATTAACAAAGATAATCCAATCGTGACTGATAAATTAACTGAATTAAGGGCCGGTATTACTGAAAAACCACCAATAGACATATTAGATCGAGAGCCCTTACCATAAGATTATAAATTGGAAACCATATACCGGAAACTTAGATTTTTAGCAATCGCCACGGGAGTGGCGATTGCTTTAGTAGTCATTTTACCTCTATATTTTTTGTATTCTCCTGCAGAGAGTGGAGATAACGAGCCAGTAGAGGTTAAGATCAAAGATGGCAGCAGTTTAAGCATTGTTGCTGGTCAGCTTGATAACGCCGGTTTAATAAAAAGCGGCCTGCTCTTTATTGCTTATATTAAAGTTCGAGGCCAGGAGAATGATTTAAAATCCGGAAGATATATTTTTTCCAGGTCAATGAATATTCCGGTTATAGCCTCAATGATAATCGGCGGCCGATCAGAATCGGATGATGTCGTAGTTACCATTCCCGAGGGATTTAATATCTGGGAAGTAGACAAAAGAGTTGCCTCTTCTGGATTAATTGCTCCCGGACAGCTGGCCGGATACTATTTGCACAAAGAGGGTTATTTATTTCCCGATACATACCATTTTGACCGGGAAGTATCAGCCGAGGGCATTGCTAATAAAATGGAAGAAAACTATTTTGCAAAAAACGGCACTAATAACAATGAAACTTTAATTATTGCATCGTTACTTGAGAAAGAAGTTAAAACTAAAGAAGATATGGCATTGGTTGCCGGCATCATTAAGAAGCGCTTGGAGCTGGGAATGTTGTTGCAGATTGATGCCTCAGTCGCATACGGCTGGTGTTTAAAGGAAGTAATAAAGACTGAGTTTAAGAATTTCTGCGATGTTACACAAGCTCCGATAGCGTTAGAAATAAGAATAGACGGACCCTATAATACGTATATACGCAAAGGTTTGCCTTCAGGACCGATATCGAATCCTGGATTGCAGGCTGTTGAAGCCACTCTTAATTTTAAAGAAAGCGATTATCTCTATTATCTTTCAACTCGCGACGGGAGTCAGATGATATACTCTAAAACCTCAGCTGAGCATGCGGGGAATAGGAGGAAGTATTTGGGGATATAGGAATTCCAATTAGTTTTCTTCATCCAATCACCTCATGAACAAATTAAAGTATATTTCTTAATTTTCCAGACCAATTGGGGGCGCATGGCCGGACCACCCCAATTAGGTTCCTAGGAAAATAGCATAAATATATTGAATTTGTATTGATTCGGTTCAAAGGATTCAAAAAACTATTCGGAATTCCTATAACTTTTTGTTTTTAAAAATAAAGAAGCCTGCCTTGTGATTTCGTTTCAAATGAATTAATATTGGTCAGATTTGTTTTTTAAAAAGGGGGGATGATGAGAGATAAGATTAAATTAGCTGATCTTGAATCTGTCTTGTGGAAGTCTTGGAGTCAGGAAACAAGCGCCGATTCGGCTCGTTGGACAAAACATAATCCAGCCTGGGGCCAATGTGCGGTGACGGCATTAGTGGTCCAGGATTTTCTCGGCGGATTGTTATGGCGTCTTGATATATCAAAACATCCGAATCATATTATTTCAGTAATGAGGTCTCATTACTTCAATAATATTGATTTTTGTGGGGATAATATTTTTTGGGATATTGATTTATCCGAATCTCAATTCGGATCCGGCGGTCATAATGAAGTTAGGCGGTACGCCGAACCAGCGCAAGAAAAAACTCGCGAGTATCTGCTCAATAACAAAAGTACTAAGGAAAGGTACAAAAAATTACGTTATAGGGTGAACGAAATTCTATCAGGAGAAAACCCGATCTTTAAAGAGCAGACCTTTATGAAGTGTTTAATGGCGGCTCTGGATTCTAACTGTCAAAAAGGCAAGTACGGCTGTGTTGTCAAAAATGACGGTCAGATCGTAGTTGAGACATTTAACTCGATCTTGGATGTCTGCCAGGACTGGAGCGAACCAGAATGTATTAGAGTAAAAAATGACATTCCCTCAAGGACCGAATCAATGATCGGATGTTGTAGCCACGCCGAAGAGGAAGCTTTAAGAGTGATTAGAAACATGAGATTGAACCCCAGGGAATGCGAATTATATGTAGCCGGATTCAGATCAAACGGATTGGTATATATAAAATCAGAACCGGTTTTTACCTGTTTGAGATGTGCCATACAGCTACACATGCATGGCATCGGAGCAATCCATGTGCCATGCAGAGAAGGATGGGCCAAGCTGACGGCCAAGGAAGCTGTTGAAACGGCAAAAAAGTTCGCTACTCAAGAAAAAGTTTTGGAAAATTATACCTCCAGATAAGGGAGGTATTTTTGACAAAAAAAAATATTCTTGCTAGTATCCATATACCGTAGACAAGGAGCTACTCTTCGCTAAAGCTATGAAGACTATAAAGCGAATGATAATAAGTCTCCTCGAGGTAAATAGAGCTGTAGCTCAGCTATGTTTATTGGTCGGTCGACCCCGAATAATTGCTTTGCAATTAACGGGACAGGTCTGCGGAAAGCAGATTTTTTTATTTTTACTTTATTAAAGTAAAAATAATCCTCCGAAGCTTTATGCGAAGGAGGATGTAATACATTTAACCATGAAATCAAGAACACAAAAATCAGAAGAATTAAAAACGTTGAAAGGCAAGCTTCCTAAAGCTAAAATTTCCGTTTTTACATCATTTTCCAAGGCCGGAGAGAAAGGTCTATCGGTTGCTCAGATGACTGAGCTAAAAAGGCTCTTAAGATCTCTTGGGGCAGAGTATTTTGTAACCAAAAAAACACTCATTAATTTAGCTACCCAAGACAAGAATTATGATGGGTTAGACGTGTACAAAATGGAAGGTTCTGTCGGGATGGTTCTCGGGGTAGACAATCCTTACGATGTTGCCAAGAAAGTTTATGAATTTTCAAGAAAAAACCCCTCGCTTCATTTTTTAGGAGCTTTGATGGACGGTAAGTTCTTAAGTAAAGAGTTGTTTTTGGAAATTGCCAAACTGCCATCGAAAGAAGTGCTTATCGGCCGGTTGCTTGGAATGCTGACCTATCCGATGAGGGGATTGGCGGTAGCACTATCCGAAGTGTCTAAGAAAAAAGGAGCCACTTCGTAAAAATTACCATTTAACAATTACCATTTGCCAATAATTTACCATTTAGGAATTGTATCATTTCAGAAAATGAGTAAATGAAACATTGTTAATCCAATGGAAATTGGAAAATGATAAATGAAAATTAATTAAATATTATGGATAAAACACAATTTGTAGAACAGGTGGAAAAGATGTCCGTAGCCGAGTTGAATGACTTGGTTAAGGCATTGGAAGAAAAATTCGGTGTATCTGTCGCCGCTATGGCTGTCGCCCCTTCGGCAGGCTCAGGGCAAGTGGACGGAGGAGCTGAAGAAAAGGACAGCTTTACTGTTGTCTTAAAAGACCCTGGTGGAGCCAAAATACAGGTTATTAAGGCCCTCAGAGAGATTACCGGTCTTGGCCTTAAAGAAGCCAAAGACATCACCGACAAGCCCGGTTCTAACGTCAAAGAAGGCGTTAAGAAAACCGATGCCGACGAAATGAAGGCAAAATTAGAAGCCGCCGGCGCAGTCGTCGAACTCAAGTAACCAAAAAATGAAGGGTTTATAGTTATAATTCTTTTCTAAAGACCGCCTTAAGGCGGTCTTTAGATTTAAAAATAATAAATAAACGTAATAACTTAATTTTATTTATTTCGCAGACCGTCTTTTTTCGAGGAACACATAGTAGTTAAATTAACCGATAATTTATGTTATTTCACAAATTTGAGTGGGGAGTCCGATAACCCTTCTCATTAATAAAAAGGGTTATCGAGCGACGAGGCTCAAATTTGTTAACTAAATTGATGTTAATTTAACTATTTGTCCGAAGAAAGAAAGTAGGTCGAGAAAATAAATAAAATTTGGTTATGGAGTGACTTTCCAGACCTTATTATCCGAGGAGAGAATATATATTGTTTGATCGTCTCCGATCGAGGCTTCAATTATCGGCCGGTTGCTTTCTAGCTTCAAGGTTTTAATCAGTGAACCGGCCTCTTTAGTCAGGACGTATATTCGCCCGAAAGTTTTATCTACAAGATACAAGTATGAAGAACCGGCGGTAGTTAAAAGAGCACTACCTTTTTCAACCGGGATTGAGGTATTAACTTCCGCTACTTTGTCGCCTTTATAATATGTCGTTAAAATACCGTTTTCAGCTATGACAAATACTTTGCTGTCTATTGCCAAGGAAACCGGGTTTAGTGGCAAGAAAACATCTTTATTCAGCCAGGCGACGGGGGAACTTTTACCCTTAAGCCCGTCATTTATTTTGTAAATCCCGTCTTTTGCCAGAATGTAAAGGTTGTCCTGATAAGGGTAGTAAGCAAGACTTTCTGTTTCCGGCGGTTCGGCTTTGATTTCTTCTTTTGCCAGCGACCAGACATATGACCAAACTTGAAAATCTCCGGACAGGTTCCCGGGAGCATCTTGAACGAGGCTTGGGAGTGAACCAACGGCTTTATCCATTTGATCTAACGTGGCAAGGGCTTCTTGCCATATTTCTTCTATTCTTTCCGAGTCAGGAATGCCGGCGGAGGCAAGAGTCAATAAAGATTCAAACAATAGCCGGCGGGCTTCAAGAAGATTATTCTGCTCCTGATATATCTTGGTCATTTCAAGTTTAGGCTCTACTTGGTCAATCAGGGCCGATATCGCTTTATCTTCAGAGCTTTGAATGCCCGGAACGGGAAGAGACGGAGCAAAAGTCAGTTTGGAAATCACGGCAAAAACTATCAGGGCCAGGGCTGAACCGGTGATGACCAGCTTCTTTTTTGAGAAGGCATTGCCTTGACCGATGCCGATTACGTAAACTCCGCTGGGTTTGAATTTCTTTAAAATTATGTCAAGAATATTACTCTTTTTTGCAGAAGAAAACTCGGTCTGTCTGATAAGGGGCGATGAGTCCGGCTTAGTTTTTACTCCGGGAGCATTATCTAACAGCGATGCTCCGGGATTGCCCGGATAGTATACATTACTTCCTGACTCGTTCATGTTAAATTTAGGTTGATTCTGATTTAAGCCTACCTGCGGTATAGCAGGTACTTTATCGGTGTTCTCGGGCTCTGCAGGTCTTACGTTCGGTAATTCAGGTTTTGTTAACTTTGAGGTAACTGATTTATTAAGTTTAGCCACTATTGGTTGAGCAGAAACCGCTGATTCCTCGACCATGGGTCGGGGCTTTCGCAGTTCTTGCGGTTGAGGATTTTTAATAACGGCAGGTTCGGTGTATCTATTAATTGTAATATAAATGGCGGCACAAAGAAAATTATCATTCTCATTTTTAATTGAATTTAATTTTTCAGAGAATTCATCAATCCCCATTTTAAGGAAGTCGTCCTTTATTCTTTTTTCTCTGGCCGCTATTGATCTTCCGGGATAAAAAGCCAAGATCCTGTCTTTGGGCATTATTTTCCCGGAGATTATATTGGAGAATTCTTCTTCTTGAATATGCTCCTTGCTGAAGAGATTAATGTTATTGAGGATATCTATGGTTTGACTGTCTCTGGCGAGAACTATCTTAAATTTACCGAGACGCGATATAAATATATTTTCTCCAGCAATTGTAAAAATGCCGATATTGACCTTCAGCTCTTTCTTTTTGAAAAAATCCTGGAGGACCTCATTTATCTTTTTTAGGGTTTTTGAGAAAGCTTCTTTGGGGGCGATATCGTTACCGGCATAATATTCTCTTTTAGCCAAAGAGGCGACCAGATTTATCATATAAGAGGTATCTTCGTCTGCCGGTTGGATATGGCCGACAATAAATAGATTACCAAGGCCATTGGCAGAGCTACCCTCATAGTTATAGGAGAAAACATCGACATGACCCTCTTCCGGTTTCCCTCTGAAAACAAGTTCTTTTGATTCGGCTTTTATTATGATTTTTTCCATTTCGTTAAAGATAGTACGGACACCCACTACCGTTGTGCGGTGGCAAGCACTAAATTATTAATTATGTAAATAAAACTTTGTTTGCAATCCCAGCAGGGTTATCTCTAACGGGATTGATTTTTGAGCCTATTTTTGTATACTTCCATTGTAATTTATATACTATCATTATGTCAAAACCTAAAAGCCCATATCCAATATTAGAAAATCTATTTAATTCAAAGGCAAGGGTCAGGGTTCTTAAGTTCTTATTTCGGAGTCATCCGGTCAACGTCGGAGTCAAAGAGTTGGCCAAAAGAATTCAAGAGCCCTTAGGTCTGGTAAAAAAAGAGATGAAGGAACTTCATAAAATCGGACTAGTAAAAAAACTATAATGGCAAAGAATCGTAAAATCGTCAGAAAAAATAAAAAGAAAAAATCGGTTTTGACTGATCGGATACACTATACCCTTAATCAGCAATTTGAGTTTTTCGATGAGCTGAAGAATCTTATATTAAAGTCATCTCCGGTTGAAAAAGAAAGAATGATCAAAAGAATCTCTGGTCTGGGAAGGGTAAAACTGGCCGTTGTTTCCGGAGTTTTTTTAAGTAACATAAATTTAGCCAAGGCTTCTGACTCCGAAGTTGATTTATTTATCGTTGGCGATAATATTAACAGGGACAAGCTTCGTTTCTTATTGAAATCTTTGGAGGCTGAGGTGGGCAAAGAGATAAGATTTGGTCTTATGGAAAAGGATGAATTCGAATATCGCTATGGAATGTTTGATCGCTTTGTGAGGGTTCTATTGGACGGCCCCCACGATAAACTCATAAATAAACTTGGGTTGTGATTAGTTTTAGACTAACCATCTTCAGCACAGCTCCGGTCGCCCCAGTTCCGATTGCTTCGCAATCGAGAATTCTCGATTCCTTTGGAATCGGGACCGGCGACCTCACCTAAGTGAGCTTCTCATTCTTTCTTTGTTAAGAGATATTATAACAAAGAAACCATGCAAAATGAGAAGTCTCAATTGCTTCAGATAGTTAGATTTAAAACTAATCTGGTTACTTATTCGGGCTCGTAGTTCAGTGGTAGAACGCGCCGTTCACATCGGCGAGGCCAGAGGTTCAATCCCTCTCGAGCCCACAATGATATTGATTTATTCAAGGAGTTTGGTATAAATTAGGCAGGTTCTTTAAATATAAAAGAGGTAGAGAATGACTAATCACGGCATGAATTATGTTGCCGGAGAATGGGAAATGCGGTCTGATCTTAACAAGACTGACCCCTCAAAGGGTTGGATAATCGGCCAATTTCCACTTTCAGCTACAGAAGAGATGGATAAGGCCATTGATTCGGCTAATGAGGCTCTTAAAGAATGGGGCAACCCAAACCGGTGGTCGTGGGTTAAGCGGGCGGAAGTGATTGATGATTTGGTACAGGTTGTAAAACACTGGCAAGAACAGATAGCTCATCTTATTTCGACTGAATCTGGTAAGCATATAACTGAAGCCAGGGCGGAAGTAATTGAGGGGATTCATATGCTTCAATACTGCGCTTCGCGAGGTCGCTACCCAATTGGCCATAAAATATCTTCTGAAATACCGGATAAAGATGCCGAGACATATCTTAGCCCACGAGGTGTTTGTACGGTTATTACACCATGGAATTTTCCTTTCGCTATTCCGACTTGGCTTATCGGTCCGGCTCTCGTCTCGGGTTGTCCGGTTATCTTCAAGCCCTCAGAGGAAACGCCGTTTACTGGACAATTTTTTGTTGAACTATTCACTAGAGTTGCTTACAAACACAAAGTTCCGATGGGTGTATTAAACCTTGTTCACGGTTTAGGAAATGTTGGCGAATATCTTGTTCGTCACGAAGGCACCACTATTCAGCTATTTACGGGGTCATACAACGTTGGTTCAAGAATTAAGCAAATTGCCGCCACTCACCACGATAAACTTGCCATTTGCGAAATGGGCGGCAAGAATTCAGTCATCGTTTTAGAAGATGCTGATATTGAACTTGCAGTTAGAGCGGCAGTACTCTCAGTTTTTAAAACGACCCACCAGCGCTGTGTCTCGGCGGATCTTATTATAGTTGAAGAATCGGTTGAGCCAGAATTTACCAGAAGATTTTTAGAAATGGCCAAAAAAATAAGATTCGGCGATCCTTTTGATCAGAATGTTTTTGCCGGACCGCTTATAAACGAAAAAGCCGTCGATAAGCATCTGTATAACATAAGTAAAATAGCGGCTGAAGCTGAAATGTTGTGGCAATGGCCAGCCAGACCATTATGCCAGAAGGGTAATTTTGTTTTTCCAAGCGTGTTTCGAATGAAATATGGATCTGATAGTTTTGCTCTTCGCGAGGAATTTTTTACGCCCGTGGCAGTTATTGTACCGGTTAAGGACTTTGAAGAAGCGTTGCATGTCGCTAACGATACTGAATATGGGCTCTCAATGGCCTTAATTACGGAAGATTACAGAAAGATGAGAGAGTTTAAAATTCGGGGCAAAGCAGGTCTTAAGTATGTTAATCTTCCAAGTATCGGCGCTGAAGTTCATCTGCCGTTTGGCGGGATGCGGCGTTCCGGCACAGGAATGCCATCGGCGGCATGGTTATTTAACTACCTTTCCCATGAAACTTCGTTTACCGTAAATTACGGAGCAGAGATAAAAATGGCTCAGGGTTTGGCGGTAAAAGTATAAAACTCGGATTACCCGGGTTTTTGTTTGACATGATATTTTAGAGTGCTAATTTAGGGGAAGTACGTTGTCAATTAGATGGAGATAATATCGTGATAAAAGCGGTGATATTTGACTGGAATGGAACACTTTTTGATGATTTAGAAAAGCTGGCCTATGGCAGTGTTAAGGAGATTTTTCGTTGTTATAATATTCCTCCGCCGACCTTGGAACAATATCGTCAAGAAATAACCTCGAGCTTTATGGCGTTTTATTACAAATACGGGTTTGCTGAAAACTTTTCAGGTCAAGAAGCTAAAGGCGATGCCGATGCTTTAAATCAGATAAGGAAGAAATATTATACAGAGCACAAATCAGATGGTCAGATCAGGCCTGACGCCAGAGATACGATCCTGCGTCTTAAAGAGATGAATATTAAAATCGGAATTGTAAGTGCGGAAATTAGAGCTTCACTTTTTGAGAAGCTTAACTCAAGCGAGCTGAGAGATCAGTTTGATCCGAAACTTATAATAGCAGAGGCTTGGAGCGGTAAGGATTTAGCACTCTTGGATATTTGCGATAAATTAGCAATCCAGCCTGGAAACGCTATTTACGTTGACGATACCATTGATGGTATAAATTCAGCTAAAAAAGCCGGCCTTATTCCCGTAGGGTTTGGAAATAAAACAGGATATAACTCGGAGCGTAGATTAAGACAGATAACCTCGCTGGTAGTAAATGAATTATCCGAGTTAATTCCGCTTATCAGCAGAACTACGAACTTCGAGATTTACCCGTCATGATCGTCACAATCAGCGGAGCCGGTGGGGCAGGCAAAACAACCATTGCTGGGTGGCTCTTGAAACTTTTGCCCAATTCAGGAATGGTTCCAAGCTATACCACCAGGGCGTCTCGTTCGAGCGATATTCCAGGAGAATATATTTACATATCCAAACTCAAGTTTAAAATATTTTATATTTTTGGATTCTTTCTATGGACGGTAAGTCCCTATGGTTATAGCCATGGAACGGCAAAAAAATCAGTCAATAAGATTTTAAAACAAGATTCTTCCGTCGGGATAATGCTTTTGTTCGGGAATACGGTCGGAACATTAAGAGAATATGCTAAAAGCCGAGACCGAGAAGATCGGGTGGTATCTTTTTATGTAGTCTCTCCGCCTAGGGAAATATTAAAAGAAAGACTTGTTAATCGAGGAGAGAACCAAGAATCAATTGAACGACGACTATCAGATTCCCATAGGCAGGATTCCGAAGCGATGAGCTCAGATGTTCCTTATATCTTTATCAGAAATGATGAGACAATAGATATAGTTGTTGATCAGATTATTAAGCATATCTCCGATCATCAAAATGACTATTTGAATAAAAAGCTGTTCGGAAGGAGTTTAGGAGATAAGTTATAAGCCCCAAAAGGGCTTTTTAATTATCCACATATTAAATTGCAGGGCCGAAGATTCGGGCATATAATGAGGGTATAGTGTTAAATTGTGGATAGAAGTGTTAAAAAACTGTTGATATCTTGGGAGGACTGGTGGCGAGAAAATCGCCATTTTCCTCTAGTTTATAACAGCGACCCTATTTCATCGCCTACGCGTATCCCAACTTTCCATCTCGGGAGCATAAGGAAATTGAAAGCTTGGGAACCCTCGCGGGCGACTTCTGGGGCCCTCGATGAGCATGCTAATCGGCGAATACAAACACAACCTAGATCCGAAGAAGAGATTATCAATACCCTCGAAATTCAGAAAAGAACTGGGCGAAGGAGCCGTACTTACAAGAGGGCTTGATAACTGTTTGTTTGTTTTTCCTTTACAATCCTGGAAACCGTTTGCAGAAATGTTGGCGGGACTTTCCATGGCCAAGAAAGACACCAGATCTTTCAGCCGTTTGTTTCTGTCAGGAGCAGTAGAGGTTGAATTTGATTCGCTTGGCCGGATATTAATTCCAGACGTCTTAAAAAAATACGCTTTTTTAAGTAAATCAGTTGTGGTTGCCGGCCTGTTTAACAGATTGGAAGTATGGGACGAAGAGCGATGGAATAAATATAGAGCTAACTTGGAAAGAAATTCTGATGAAATAGCCGAGAAGCTGGGAGAATTGGGAATAATATAGAAATTAGTTAACATTTATCATTTTCCAATTTCCATTAAATTAAACATTTGTTCATTTATTCATTTTTATAAAATGACTCAGTGGTTAAATGGTAAATTATTGGCAAATGGTAATTGGTAATTTCTGATGGTTCATAAGCCTGTAATGTTAAATGAGGTCATTAAGTATCTTAATATTCAGCCGAAGGCTAAGATTATAGATGCAACACTAAACGGCGGGGGACATACAAGGGGAATTCTTGAAAAATATCAGGACGTTAAAGTTTTAGGCATAGAATATGATCCTGATATTTTTCAAGAATTTAAATCCGAAAGCCTAAATCCGAAATTAGAAAGCAGGATAATTATAGTTAACGATAGTTACATAAATCTGAGATCGATAGTTGAAAAGTACAATTTTCGGCCCGATGGCATAATATTTGATTTAGGGCTGTCATCGTGGCATTACGAGAAAAGCGGCCGGGGATTTTCTTTCATGAGAGACGAGCCTCTTGATATGAGGTTTAATCCGGGAGATAAGACCAGAACTGCGGCAGATGTTATTAACACTGTACCGGAAGAAGAAATCGAAGAAATACTGCGGTTATATGGAGAAGAAGGATTTTTCAAAGAGATTTCTAAAAATATAGTAAAAGCGAGAAAGATTAAACCGATAATTAAAACGACAGAATTGGTGGACGTGATAATGAATTCAGTGCCGGGTTGGTATAAAAGAAAGAAAATACATCCGGCCACTAAAACGTTTCAAGCGTTGCGGATAGCGGTGAATGGTGAACTGGAGAATGTTGAAAACGGTGTGCTAATGGCGATTGATGTTTTAAAAAGCGGCGGCAGGTTGATCGTAATATCATTCCAAGGCTTAGAAGATAAAATTGTCAGAGAAATATTCAAGCAGAAAGCTATAGCCGGTACTATCAAATGGGTGATAAAGGGTACGGTGAAACCGAAATGGAGCGAGATAAAAGAAAATCCAAGAGCCCGGAGTGCCAAGATGAAGATTGTCGAGAAGACAGCTTAAAGTTAAAAAGCTAATGATTGAAGCAAGATCTGAGCTTTAAGCCTTAAATTTCTATATGCGAAAAAATACTAGCACGATTAAAGAAAAAGAAGTAATTTTATGGATTAACTTTGCTCTTTTTGGGGTGGTGTTATTGCTGACCTTCTATTATATAATGATGGCCAATAATGTTACGGCAAAAAGCTACAAGGTCCAAACTCTTAGAGACAAGATAGAATCATTGGTTGAGGTAAACAGTGTCCTTATGTCTAAGAAAATTGCCACCGAAAGCCAGGCGATCCTTCTAGAGTTTGCTAAAGCAAAAAATCTTGTTGAAGCGAGAAATATTGTTTATATTTTTGAGAATACGAATGTAGCTTTGCAGAAGTAAGTTCCAAATCACAAGTACCAAATCACAAATAATCTCTAAATTCTAAACTGTTTGGAATTTTAGGCATTGGAATTTATTTGTAATTTGGGATTTGTAATTTGGGATTTTTATTTATGGCTAGAGTCAGTAATTTACGAATAAATATCTTTCTGGCGGTAGTTTTGTTGGCTTCGAGTCTAATTTTATATAGGCTTTTTATTTTATCAATTGTTAATCATTCCTCTTATTCCAGAATCGCCCAAACTCAGAGTGAAAATATAAATAATATTTTAGCCAGAGGTAATATATATTTTTCTGAAAATAACGGCGTTGCTGTACTTGCGGCGACAAATAAAAAATTTCCTTTGGTCCATATTATTCCGGAACAGGTGTCCTTGAGTGATAAAGAAAAAGCAGTAAACGGCCTCTCAGGGATTATAGATATTGATAAAGAAGAGCTTAGAAAAAAGATTTATTCCCAATCGGATGTATTAAAAGTTATCGCCAGAAGAGTCAATAACGAGCAGATAGAAGCAGTAAAGACCCTTAATATCAAAGGTGTCGGCGTATCATATGAAACAGACAGGTTTTATCCGGGAGAGGGAATAGCCGCCAATGCTATGGGATTTTTAGGGTATAATGCCGAAGGCAACCGGGCCGGCCAGTACGGGGTAGAGGAGTATTATGAACAGGATTTGCTCGGTAAGAGGCCGGGGTTTAAAAGCCTTTTCAATTTACCGGATCCTTTGGGTATCGCGGGCTTTATAAGGCGGATCGTTGAGGGCGAAAGTGACGAAAAAGAACTTCAGCCGGAATTTGACCGGCCGATGGATATTGTTTTGACTGTCGATAAAAATATACAAAATTTTGCAGAGGATAAATTAAACGAACTGATCAATAAATGGCAGGCAGAAAAGGGAACTATCATAGTTCAGGAACCCGAAACCGGCAAAATACTAGCTATGGCCAGCTGGCCGAGCTTTAATCCCAACAATTACAGCGATGCTGAACCGGAGTACTTCCTGAATGGGAGCATTCAGGAAGTTTATGAGCCCGGTTCGTCTTTTAAGCCGATGATAATGTCTGCCGGAATTGATCTTGGTAAAATAACTCCGCAGACAAGCTATGAGGATAAGGGTTTTGTAAATATTGCCGGGTATACAATCCATAACTTTAGCAATAGGGTCTTCGGAATTCAAAATATGACTCAAGTTCTTCAAAATTCTGTAAATACCGGAACTATGTTTGTTGAAAACATTATCGGCGACGATAACTTCCTTAATTATGTGATAAATATGGGATTTGGCCAAAAAACAGGGATAGATCTTCCCGGTGAAGTCAGCGGTGATGTGGCTAATCTTTATAGCGGGCGCAAGATTAATTATTTAACCGCCTCTTTCGGCCAGGGAATCGCTGTAACCCCGCTTCAGTTGATTAATGCCTACTCGACCATTGCCAATGGAGGCAAGTTGATGAGGCCTCATATTGTCGATAGAATTATAAAAGAAGGGGGAGAAGAGACTATTACAAATCCGGAGATTGTCGGTATTCCTATAACCGAAAAAACTGCTATAAAGCTTCAGTCGATGCTGATAAGCGTTGTAGATCACGGTTTCGATAAGGCTCGCATTGCCGGCTATGATATAGCCGGCAAAACGGGGACAGCTCAACTGCCGGATGGTAAGGGAGGTTACTCCGAAGATGAATTTATCCATAATTTTGTCGGTTTTGCCCCGGCATATAATGCTAAGTTTACAATTCTTATTAAGATGGATAAGCCCAAAGGAATTCAATTTGCCGCTGACAGTTTGTCGCCTTTCTTTAAAGAAATAGCCGCATATTTGATTAATTATTATAATATTCCGCCATCAAGACACTAATCTATCATTAAGTCATTACGGATTATGGATTCTTTGATTCAATGCGTAATTTGTAATACGTAATAGGGTAATTTGAAAAAATTATTACAAGTAATTTTAGATCTACTAGCCAAACTTTATTTGTGGCGTTTTAAACCTGAAATTATTGCTGTAACCGGAAATGTCGGGAAGACTTCGACGAAAGAAGCGATAGCGACAGTATTGGGCAAGGCTAGAAAGATAAGATCGGGCAAGGGTAATTTAAATAATGAATTCGGCGTCCCGCTAACAATAATTGGGGACTGGGCTGATGATTACTATGAGACAGGCAGTAGTTTATTGTTCTGGTTCAAGGTTCTTACGGCTACGCCGTTTGGCTTACTTTTCAATAAAAATTATCCGGAAATTTTAGTTCTTGAATATGGTGCCGATAAGCCCGGAGATATCGGGAGGCTGGTTAAAAAGTACAGGCCCAAAATAGGTGTCGTTACGGCCGTAGGAGACATACCGGTTCATGTTGAGTATTTTTCTGATCCGGATAGCGTTGCTCGTGAGAAATCAAAATTAGTTTCCGGTTTAAGGGTGGGCGAATATGCGATATTAAATCACGATGATCCGGCAGTATATGATATGCATGAGAAAACTCGGGCTAAAGTTATGACTTACGGCTTTACCGAGGGTTCAACGGTTAAACTTTCTAGTTTTGATTTCAGGCTCGACGAAGGATATAAGCCGATAGGGATTGGTTTTAAGATTCATTATGGGGCAAATTCATTTGTTCCGGTTAACCTTAACGGGATGCTAGGCCGTTCACAGGCGTTAGCGGCCGGTGCGGCAACAGCTGTCGGAGTAATATATGGCATGAATTTAATAGAAATAAGCGAAGCATTAGGCGGATATAAAGGGCCGAAAGGCAGATTAAAAATTATTCAGGGAATAAAAAACTCTACTATCATTGACGATACATATAATTCCGCGCCGTTATCTACTCACTTAGCTTTGGATACATTAAAATCACTGCCGGCTAAGCGAAGGGTGGCTGTCTTAGGCGATATGCTTGAATTAGGCAAGTACACTCTCGAAGCTCATAGGGAAGTAGGAAATTTGGCCGGAAGCAATATAGACCTTTTGATTACTGTCGGTTTGCGGGCTAAATTTATTGCTGACTCAGCCGAGAACCAGCTTTCAAAACAAAATATTTTTTCTTTTCCGACTTCCAATTTGGCCAAAGCAAAAGTCCAGGAACTTATAGAAGAAGGGGATTTAATATTGGTAAAAGGATCTCAAGGTATAAGAATGGAGAAGATAGTTGAAGAAATAATGGCCGAACCAATGCGTAAAAAAGAACTTCTTGTCAGGCAAGGAAAAAAGTGGTTAAATAAGTAGTTTTTATGGCGCCATCGTCTATCGGTTAGGACATGTGCTTCTCAAGCACAGAAGCGGGGTTCGATTCCCCGTGGCGCTGCCAAATGGGAAGTGTCAAATTCGCCTCCCCGCCAGTCGGCGACTCGGCGACCAAATCATAAGGATTAACGGGCTTAAAAATCAGTTGGCGATTCTGAAGAATATGGTTCGAGCCGATATTTTTAAGAAATGTAGTCATTTCTGATCTGTCTTCTGATTCTAGTATCTTTTCGGCCTTATTTAACGATAAAACAAACTCTCTGGCGGGTTCGAGCCAAGACAAGCCCTTTTGTTCAAAATCGGATATTTTCTCTTGAATTTCAACCTTTGAATTAAGGAATTTTTCTTTTTTGAGGGTATATTCGTCTTGGCTAAGTTTGTTGCTCAAACACAAGTCTAAAAGTTTGTCTAGTTTTTGATTCAGTTCAAGTATTTCTAACTTGAGATTTTGAACA
Source organism: Candidatus Yanofskybacteria bacterium RIFCSPLOWO2_02_FULL_41_13 (assembly GCA_001795735.1). GTDB lineage: Bacteria > Patescibacteriota > Minisyncoccia > 2-02-FULL-40-12 > GWA2-44-9 > 2-01-FULL-39-28. The sequence continues at coordinate 2,486 of MGKQ01000019.1, read as the reverse complement.
GTAGTTTTGGCTTGTTCTTTTGCCAAGTTCTCGTCTTTTTCTAGTTCAGCCAAAACTCTCTCCGTATCTTGGCTCGACAAAGAAACCTTTTGAAGATGGGATTTGATTTGTTGTAGAAGTTCCTCTTGTCGTAAAAAGTGCTTTTCTGGGCATGGTCCTTTCTTCTTGGTGCAACGGTAATAGATATATGTTCTCCCGCTTTTCTTGATTTTCTTTTCGGCCGTAATTGCTGCTGAACAAGGGCATTTCATTAACCCTAGAAAATCAAAACTATGCTTCTTCATTTTTTGCGGCTTTCCTCTGTCTTTTAATACCTCTTGGCATTTATCAAAAAGTTTCTTTGATATTATTGGTTCGTGAACTCCTTCATGTAATTCGCCTTTGTATTTCATAAGGCCAAGGTAGAAAATATTTTGTAGAGTTCTTTGGGAAGAGCTGATAGAAAATGGTTTATCCCAAAAACCAGTTAATTTGTTTTCATGACACCAATTTGCGAGAGATTGAAATGTGTAATTTCCAGTTGAGTACAACTCAAAGAATTTTCTAATTTTCGTGGCTTTGTTTTTATCAATCTCGATTTTCTTAGTCGCTAAATTATTGATATATCCGATTGGTGGTTTCCCTGGCCACTCTCCACGGCGTATCTTTTGTCGAAGTCCTCTTTTTACATTCTCTCGCAAATTGTCTACAAAATATTTTGATTGGCCAAAGGCGATATTAAGCATAAATAATCCTTGCGGTGTTGGCTCGAACCAAAAACAAGGAAATTTGAGGGACTTGATAACCTCTCTGTCTACGAGGTGAATTATCTTGCCACCATCAACGGAATTTCTTGCGAGTCGGTCTGGATGCCAAGAAAGTATTCCATCGGCTTTCCCATTCTCCAAAAATGACAACATTTCAGCGAATTTAATTCGTCCAGGTTCTTTAGCAGTTTTGGTCTCGACAAAAGTCGGACCGACAATTTCAAGTTTTTCTTTGGCGGCAAATTCTTTGAGTTCAACAATTTGAGCTTCAATACTCAAAATCTGCCTATCCTCGTCCTCACTACTCTTTCGAGCGTATATTACATATTTCATATTGTTTTATTAGTTAATTTATTAAAATTTTCTTTTATTCCGACTTCAGAATCGCCAACTGATTTTTAAGC
>MGKQ01000019.1:0-1328 GCA_001795735.1 Candidatus Yanofskybacteria bacterium RIFCSPLOWO2_02_FULL_41_13 | reverse complement strand
AAATAGTTCGAACTCATTTTGCCGCCAAGGGTGGCGCTGACCGAACCACCACCCCCTCCGAAAATTCTGAATCGGGTCTGCCACGGGGATAAAAACTGCCGAAGAATCTGATAAAAATATCGGCTCGAACCATCTTAATAAAAGAAAATTTTCATTTAAGAAACAGCAGAAATGCTGATTTTTGTTACTCTTGACAAAATAATGTCTTATACTATACTGTATCCGAGTACGTTAAAAAGGAGGTTGTGATGGAAGGTTTTATCGGTATCTTTTTGCTACCCCTGTATCCGTTTATCATACTTTTTGGAAGCGGAACAAAACAGGAAAAGATGGCTGATTTTATGTTCTTTTTCGGCATAATCGGCTGTATGGCAATTATGTGTACATGGATGATATTTCCGCTAAGGGGGATAGGGGCAAACGAAATACATCCATTGGTGGGTGCTTCTGTCGGCATCTTCTCATTTATTGGAGGCCCACTATTCTTAATGGGGTCTCTTGCTCTAGCTAGTAAAATCAATCCTAACAAGGGGGTGCAAGCATGAAGACTTCCAGATATTTCTGGTTAAGAAATGTTTCTTGGGATGACTATTCGAACAACAACGAGATGCATAGAGAGAGACACGAGGCCTGTTTGAATTCCTTAAATAATCAACTCGAATTGAAAGTCAAAGAAATGGAAAAAGAATATGGGAGATGCCTGAGTTTGCAAGAAATTAGAAAAGATAGAACCCAAACTTTCCCAATTAATCCAGCCGAGGGATTTCCTCATGCTTATTATTCATACAAAGGTTGCATTCTATTCTTGGGTTTATTCCAAAAATAATAAAATAGCGATAACAACGGTGCGATAACATCAATCCGTTTTTTAATTTTCAAAGAATTTGCCGCCGAGACTGAAATTCGTTAGAATTTAAGTAGTCTGAACTCAGTCAAAGAAAAACTTGAAATTGTCTAATTCAGAATTGCGGTTCAGATTTCAGACAGATTTTTCAGATTTCTGGCCACCGCCCCGAGCCAGTCGAGGGGCGAAATGGGTTCGAACTATTTCAAGAATACCCTGCCCAAGGAGAATGGTCAGAATGAAATGACCAAGGAAGTATCTAGTTAATTAGGTTGTCGAGAGTTTTCTTAAAATGGCTTTTTCGGAGGGGCCAAGGGGAATGGAAAACTTCTCATCAAAAAGACACCAAAAACGGTGTTTTTTATTGCTATTTACATTTTATTAGAAATGTGATATAATTAAAAAATACTGGACTGGCACCCGAACCCATCAATTAGAACGACCACTTTTTCTCTTCAAACACGCTTTTCGGCGTTGTTTTTGT
>MGKQ01000018.1:4184-19451 GCA_001795735.1 Candidatus Yanofskybacteria bacterium RIFCSPLOWO2_02_FULL_41_13 | reverse complement strand
CTTAATACTAGACCCAGAAAAAGACTTAACTATTTAACCCCATTAGAAGCCTTTAGTGTTGCACTTGCAGGTTGAATGTACTAGAGATTCGCTTGCATTTAGATGGTGACTGTGCTATAATGTATCTAATACGTTAAGTATCTCTCTCATTACTAATTACTCTCTTTCTGTAAAGATTTAGTCAAAAGTTAGATTTTTTGATTTGGGCTCACCCTCACACCTAGTAGGCATTTGCTCTCAAGTAGGTAGCGGATGAGCAGTAATATGTACTGATTTGAATATTAACTTACTAAGAACACACTGCGACATTAAAATCTATGCCGAGTAGGTGTGAGGACCAGTGGTGAAATTCAATACATGCATCCAAAAATAAAAAAAATAAATTGGTCCTCTGATTTTGCTTATGCGGTAGGGCTGATCACTACAGATGGCAATCTATCTCCAGATGGAAGACATTTTGATTTTACTTCTAACGACATTGAGCTTATAAAAACTTTTAAGTATTGTTTAAATATTAAAAATAAAATAGCAAGGAAAAAGAGTACTTATACAAATAAGTACAGCTCTTTTGGGGTCCAGTTCGGCAACGTAACTCTTTACAAATTTCTGCTTGGCATAGGCCTGATGCCCAACAAATCTAAAAGACTTGAATCTTTAAAAATACCGGACGAATTTTTCTTTGATTTTCTTAGAGGACATCTTGACGGTGATGGATCAATAAAAAAATACTACGACCCTGTTTATAAAAATAGTAAAAGATTGTATGTAGACTTTTTATCGGCATCTTTGCCACATATAACGTGGATCCGGAAGAGAATAAGTGAGTTATTATCGATCAACGGTTTTGTGAGAAAAGGAAGGGCCTATACTTTAACGTTTAGCAAGCGGGAGTCTATTCTATTACTAAATCGTATTTATTACAACAACAACCTACCACAACTTAATAGAAAATTTGCCATAGCAAAAGAATTCATTCAGCTTGCTAATATTTAAACGCTTTACTAAAGCCCAGATGGTGAAACTGGCAACCACGTACGCTTCAGGTGCGTATGCCGAAAGGCTTGGGGGTTCGACTCCCCCTCTGGGCACTGCGATACATTTATTAGAATCGTGAATCTCGAATAATGAATAAAGCACGGATTTAATCAACTTCAAATCCGTAATTCGTAATCCGTAATTCATAATTCTGCTTTTAAAGTGATCGAACAAAGAAATAAACCGTCTCATCAAATGAGACGAGCATCACCCAATCAGGACGATAGAGGTTCTCAAGCTCCTCATGGGCATAGCCTTCACAGATCCCCTGGATCTCAAGAACCCCGCGATCCCAATAAAAAGGACATGAGAAAGCTTCAGCGCTCTCAAAGAGATCGCTGGATGAAACCCGTTGTCAGACGGGTTAAAGTCCTTCGAGAAACATTCCACAAAGAACAGCAAAGAGAAACCGGCATGGAAACCGGCGGTCTTAAGATCGTCCATTTCGGCGGCCTTGGCGAAGTTGGGCGAAATATGTCAGCCGTTCAATATGATGACGAAATAATTCTTATCGATGCCGGAGTGCGATTTGGCGATGAAAAAATGCCGGGCATTGATTTTATTATTCCGAATCCCGGCTATCTGGAAGGACGCGAGCATATGGTTAAAGCCATGTTCTTCACCCATGGTCACATGGACCACGTCGGAGCCCTTCCGTTTGTTTTAGACAAGATAGGAGATCCGGACTTCTATGCCGCTCCCCTAACGAGAGCGATTTTGATGAAACGACTTGATGAATTTAAGGACAGAAAACCGATAGACATTATGACCATAAACCCTGGTGATGAAATAAAAATTTCGGACAAGATCTCAGTTAAAGTTCTTCGGATAAACCATTCTATACCCGACGACCTTGAAATCATAATCAAAACCCCGATCGGCAATGTTGTTCATACTTCTGATTTTAAGTTTGATGATACGCCGGTCAATGACAAACCGGCTGACATTGAAGAAATGGAAAGAATGAGCCGTGAAGAAGGAGTTCTGCTTCTTATGTCTGACTCTACTGGGGCCGAGAATGAAGGCCACTCCCTCTCTGAGCAAGATATAACCGAAAATCTCGACAAAATAATCAGCGAGGCTACGGGTATGCTAATCTTGGGAACATTCGCCTCTCTTATTAACCGCGTTCAGCAGATTATTAGTATTTCGGAAAAATACGGCAAAAAAGTCGTTTTTGACGGCTATTCGATGAAGACAAATGTTGAGATTTGTAAAAAGCTTGGTTATCTAAAAATGGCTCGGGATACACAGATTTCAATGGATGAGATTGATAATTATCCCCGAAACAAAGTCGTGGCCGTCGTAACCGGCGCTCAGGGAGAAGGCAACGCCGTCTTAATGAGGGTCGCCAACGGAGACCATAAATACATCAGAATTCTTAAAAACGATACCATCGTATTTTCTTCGTCTGTCATTCCGGGAAATGAAAAAGATGTTCAGTTCCTAAAAGACCAGCTCTACCGAAATGGAGCTAAAGTTTTAAACTACAGGATGCTTGATGTTCACGCTGGCGGCCATGGAAACAAAGAAGACTTGCGCCGAATGATACAGCTGATGAAGCCGAAATTTTTCTTCCCTATTCACGGTCAGTATTCGATGATGATCAACCATGGAACAATGGCCCAAGAAGAAGGTGTTCTTCCTGAAAATACCATCATCGCCGATAACGGTTCGATCGTTCATATTGAGTCCGACCGCTGGTGGTTTGACCGTGACAAAGCTCCGGCTGATTATGTTTTTGTTGATGGACTTGGTGTCGGCGATATCGGTAACGTTGTTCTTCGCGACAGGCAGATATTAGCCGAAGACGGTATGTTCGTCCTTATTGCCCTTGTTCAGCATACTAACCAAGGCCATAAGCTTATAGCCAGTCCTGACATTATTTCCCGAGGATTTATTTATCTTAAAGAAAATAAAGAAATGCTTATGCACGTACGTAAGAAAATACGCCAAATTGTGGAAAACCAAAGAGTCTACGAACCAAACTTCGCCTATCTTAAAGATCAGCTCCGTAACCAAATCGGACTGTTTCTCTTCCAAAAAACCCAGAGACGTCCGATGATACTGCCAGTTGTGATTGAGGTGTAAACTTCGATAATAGCTCGGGTAAATTACCTCTCGGAAACAGAAAAATCGGCTCCAGCGGCCGATTTTTCTTCGTCCTCGACATTTTGAAGAACCAAGCCAAAATGTCTGTGGATGTTCCTCAAGATTATTTGCCCGAGCTATTCTGGATCTAGGTTCTAACTGAATCTGACTTAATCTAAACGCTTGCCCAGCGAGTAAGAGATTATTACCTTATCGGGACCATCTAGTCGCCGGATTGCTTGGTTTGTCATAGGTCTTTCCTTGACAAAATCCGGTGACGATCGAGTGAGTCCCATCGCAGGAATGGGACGAACGAGTCCCGGAAGGTAATAAGCTCTTGGGAGTCACATCTATTCATAAATAAAAAAGCAGGCATAATGCCTGCTTTTAGGTGGTTAAAACCTTTTCTATTCTCTCAAGTGCCCAATCAATCTCGGCTTTATTTATAATCAGCGGCGGAGCAATCCGAATTACATATCTCTTGGTGTCACTGCAAAGAACTCCTTCTTCGATAAGCCGTTTGCAGTATTCGTGAGCATCGAGACCGCCAAATTTAACCTCAATACCAATTAGTAATCCCCTTCCCCGGACTTCTTTAATACTCGGACTCTTAATTTTTCGAAGGTGTCTCAAGAAGTATTCGCCTGTTTCAAGAACTCTTTCGGCCAGACGCTCTTCACGTAAAACATTGAGCGCTTCTCTGGCAACATGACAAGCTAAGGGATTGCCTCCAAAAGTACTGCCATGATCTCCCGGAACAAAAACACTCAACAGTTCACGAGAACCGACAACCGCAGAAACCGGTAATACGCCACCGCCGAGGGCTTTGCCCAGAATATAGAGATCGGGCTTAACATTTTCATGGTCACAGGCAAACATCTTGCCCGTACGACCAAAACCGGTCTGAATCTCGTCAACGATAAGAAGAACGTTATTCTCGTAGCAGATCTCTCGGCATTCTTTTAGATATCCGTCTGGAGGAATGACAATTCCACCTTCGCCCTGTATTGGTTCAACCAAAAATGCGGCCGTATCTGAAGTAATCGCTCCTCGTAATGCCCCGGCATCGCCAAATGGAATTTTTTTAAATCCGGGCGTACGAGGCCCGAATAAGTCAATGTACTGCGGTTCGCTTGAGAAACTGACAATTGTTACCGTCCGGCCATGAAAATTATTTTCACATGTAATAATTTTTGCTCTATTCTTGGACACGCCCTTTTTGGTATAAGCCCATTTACGAGCCAGCTTAATCGCAGTCTCTACCGCTTCGGCCCCTCCATTTGAAGGCAGGACCATTTCCATTCCGCAAAACTCCGCCAGTTCTTTGGCAAAAAAGATTAATTCTTCCGAAAGAAATTTTCTTGGGCAAACCGCCACTTTATCAGCCTGATATAGAAGAGCTCTTGTAATTTTGGGGTGGACGTGGCCAAAGTTCAATGCCGAATAACCGCTGAGCATATCAATATACTCTTTTCCTTCGACATCCCAAACTTTGCAACCACTCGCCCAGTCAACAATAACCGGATAGGAGTTATAATTAGGCGCCAGATAAAATTTAGAGAGCCACACAAGGTCTGTTTTTGAGTAATTCTCTTCCATAAATCCTCTGTTTTAAAAGGTCAATCTTCTGACGAAGTTATATCACATCTTTCAAAAAATAACAGCCATATGGCTGATTTTGAGATTTTCGTGTATTATATTTCTATGAACAAAAAGGTTTTGTTAACCGGCGATAGGCCAACGGGACCTCTGCATATAGGCCATCTTTTTGGTTCTCTTTTATCACGGAAGGAGCTCGAGAGTGAATATGAATCATACGTTATGGTTGCTGATATTCAGGCCTTAACTGATAATTTTGAACACCCCGATAAGATTAGAGAAAACGTTTATGAGATAACAGCTGATAATCTGGCCATTGGCCTTAATCCGGAAAAGACAACCTTCTTTATACAAAGTCAGATCCCCCACATAGCCGAACTTACTGTTTTTTATTCAAATTTAGTTACGATTAATACGTTAAAAAGAAATCCCACCGTTAAGGCAGAGGTGGCTCAAAAAACAGAATTATTCGGCAAGGAAGGTGAGAGTTTAACTTATGGATTTCTTGGCTATCCCGTAAGTCAGGCCGCCGATATAACAATTGTCAGGGCAAGTATTGTTCCGGTCGGAGAAGAACAGCTACCCATGATAGAACAGACGAGGGAAATAGTAGAAAAGTTTCACCGCGTATATAAATGTGCCATATTCCCCATTCCGCAGGGCAAACTTTCAAAGGGTTCAAGGATTATGGGCTTAGACGGTAATGCCAAGATGTCTAAAAGCCTGAATAACGCCATATACCTTAAAGACTCGCCGGAAGAAACGATAGTAAAAATAAAAACGGCAAAAACAGATTCTGAGAGTACGGTCGGTTTTGATCCTAAAAAAAGGCCAGAAATTTCTAACTTAGTTTTAATATTTTCTCTAATATACAATATTGATCCCAAAGAAGCAGTTAAAGAATTGGGTAAAATAAATTACAGCGCCTTCAAGCTAAAACTGGCGGAAGATCTTAATAATTACCTGGCACCCATACGAGAAAAACGTAAAGATTTAAAACCAGAATATATAAGGGAAGTGCTCGAATCAGGTCGCAAAAAAGTTCTCATAAAGGCCGAGGAAACAATGTCTCTGGTACGCAAGGCAATGAAAATAGATTATTAAAACAACCCCGACGTTACGTCGGGGTTGTTTTAATAAGTTCAGTTATCTCCTTAACTTTTTCTTCCATCAGTTCTTTTTTATCTGCTTCAACAACTAATCTTATCAGAGGCTCAGTATTTGACCCCCTGAGATTGAACCACCAATCCCTATATTCTACCGTCAGTCCGGCTAACTCATCAATTTTGCCATCATGATATTTTCTTTTTAAATCTTCGAAAATTTTTAATTTTGAATTATCGTTTTGATTTTTGATATTTGAATTTTGAATTTCAATATTGATCTCCCCCGAGTGGAAGTATTTTTGAAAAGGCTTAATTAAGTCTGATATCGGCTTGCCCTTTTCGGAAATAATTTTTAAAACTTTCAGCATTGCCAAAACTGACGACTCGACATAGCTCATTTCTTTAAAAAAGAAATGGCCTGACAACTCTGCACCTATATCAGCCCTGCTATCGCTCATGACTTGTTTAATGAAAGAGTGTCCGGGCCTTGACCTAAAACCTTTCAAACCCAATAATTGCCTGACCGACTTTGATATTCTCAGATCATAAACAGCCTTGGGCTTGCCAAATAAACCGCCCGAGTTGCTGAACAACAAGGCTAATATGTAATCAGCCCTTATAATCTCCCCCGTACTATCAACGAACATCACCCTATCACCGTCACCGTCAAAGGCAATGCCTAGATCAGCTTTTAGTTCGACAACTTTTTGTTTGAGACCGATAAGGGCTTCCGCTTTTGATATATCGGGAGAATGATTAGGGAAACTGCAATCAATAGAAAAGTACAGAGGCGTATAATTTATTTTTAATTTAGATAATAACGGCTTGAGCACTAACGGCGTCATACCATTTCCAGCATCAATAACTAATTTTAAATTCCTGGATTTTTCGGCATTAATGTCCGACTTGTTTATTAAAAAATCAACATAGTCAGCGGTAAGATTTCGTTCTTCAACACTGCCCGCTTCTTTTGCCTGTCCTGAGCTTGCCGAAAGGGCCGGCTCCAGATACCCATGTGATAATTTTTCAATTTCCTTAAGTCCTGTCTCAGAACTTATCGGCCTGCTTTGGGATCTGACTATTTTCAGACCGCCATATTGAGGCGGATTATGAGAAGCAGTCGCCATTATTCCACCATCGGCATTAAGCTTGTTTACGGAAAAGTAAAACAATGGGGTCGTGCACTGGCCGATATAATATACTTTCACACCCATTTTTGTAATAGCATCAATAACCGCTCCTCTTAAAGCCGGACTGCCCAGACGGGCGTCTTCCCCGATAACCATCGTTTTCCCGTTTATAAATCTGGCAACCGCTGCGCCAATCTTAAAAGCAACTTCCTTATTTATCTCTTCCGGATAAACCCCTCTTATATCATAGGCTTTGAATATATTGCTCATACAAGAATTATATCATAAACTGATCCAATCATGTCTCTATCCATCGACATAGTCCGAGCTATATTCCAACTAATTCAACTCAAAAACTAATCCCCCCTCATTTACGATAAAACTCCTCCCAAGCCTAACTGGAGAACAATACCTAGAGTACACTTTTGATTTATTTACGCTCAAGAATATGATTCTTGGAAATTTTCCAGACACCTTTTTCGCGAAATGCAGGAATAGCTTGTCGTTTAGCAGAATTAAGAAGAGAACTCGCCGTTCTTTTATTTAAAATAGAATACTCGGAAAGAGGTATAATATCTTCGCCCTTAAGATATGTTATTCTCTTGTGGAAAGATTCAAGCAGAGCCGAGGTAATAATTTTTTCCATAATCTTAGCATTCTTATTATCTTTGTATTCCCAAAAGGCCCTGTAGTAAGTCTTTTTCTCTTTATCGAGAATGATTACTTGAGGAAATCCGAGATGCAATAATTGATAATTAATAATGACTCTGCCTATCCTGCCATTTCCATCTACAAAAGGATGGACGTGCTCAAACTCCAAATGAAACTTAGCTATCTTATCAATAGAATATGCCTCACTGTCGTTTATATAATCTAAAAGAATTAATTCCATTAAATGTTCTATCCGCTCAGGGGCTGGAGCAATATGCGTTCCAACTCTTACATATTCTCCCTTGATCCGAAATCGACCAGCAATATTATCATTGATTGTGCCGATTAATAACTTATGGAGAAGTAGGATTATCTCTCTATCTAGATCATGACTATTCGCTTTGTTCCTAATATATGCAATGACTCGCGCTAAATTCTTAGCCTCAAAAACTTCTCGAACCGATACTTCGCGTGACACATCCATATCAAGAAGTATCTTTTCTGTTTCCTTCAGGGTTAGGGTTGAATTTTCTATAGCATTCGAGTTATAAACTGCTTCCGGCACCTCGGCCTCATCTATCATATTTAAAAGGGATTCTCTGCCACCACAAAGCTGATCATGCTCTGCTTTTAGGCCTTTTATCCTGTCTTTTATTTGTTTGTTAGTAGCCATATTGTATATACATTATACCAAATTCACACTTTTTAGTCAAAAACCCGTGAATTTGGACTACTTTTGGCCCAAATTCACGGGTTTTTTATAATTATTGCTTAAAATGAATCAACAGCTACTATATTGAGAAAAGCCGAGCGGATCTTTATCACCGATAGATACTATAACCTAACGAAATCTGACATAGCCACGAATCTTAACTAGTCCTCTAATTACATGACCGGAGGGAACATAAGTTATAACAATTATGCCATCAGTGCCATCGCCAAGACCACTGGCAGCATTGGCCTCACCGCCTCCACCTCCAGCACCATAAAGTCCGCCATTACCACCGATGGCACCATTGGTTCCACCTTCACCACCGCCGCCAGAACCGGCAGTACTGCCATTAGTTCCCCATTCTTTGCCATCACCGCCATTATTGCCATTAGTAGCACCGCCAGTCCCACCGGCACCGCCAAAACCAGCATCACCTGAACCACCAGCACCGCCACTGGCTCCATCTATACCAGTATTCCCAGGTCCATTTGGACCAGCGGCACCTCCTCCGCCGGCGCCAGCATCAGCCGCACCAGAATCTCCGACTCCGCCAGTCCCTCCATTAAAGGTTACGACACCTACACTGTTAGCGGCTTCACCACCAGCGCCGGCAGTTGTATTATTACCTGCGCTCAGCATACCGTTTTCAGCCGCCACACAAACCGTATTACCCAGGGTAATGCAATTTGCAAGACTTGAGGCATTAAACCAAGTATCACCGCCATTACTTCCGCCGACATTAGGTGATGTCGCTCCCGGACCACCGTCTCCAATGTCAAAGTTAGTGGGGGCAACCATAACTGTGCCGGGAACAAGTTGAATATTTATGCCCTTGGCATAAGCTCCTCCGCCGGCGCCACCCGTTCCTTCACCGTTTCCGTCACCGGCTCCCCCACCTCCAGCGATTACTTCAATCATATTAGCTTGATTGTTCCAGTCATTAGGAACCGTCCATGATGTATCTGCGTTTGTAAGAAATATAACCTTCCTAAACCCCGCCTCTGCTTCGGGAAGCTCAAACATCGTCTTTACGCTTGAAGACGGGTAGACAAAACAAAAAACTAATAAAACAATAAATATATTTCTAAGTTTAAACATAAGAGCTCACACTTGTGAGCCCTTGAAACCAAATATTATATCTATTTGGGCTTCAAGAGCCTCTGCGAATTTTATTTTTCAATAACTAACTAATCTTGGGGTTAGGTATCAATTCTTCTTCTGGTAGGTCTGATCGTTTTTCAATTATCTCTGCATTCTCACCCCTAAAAAGATATACGCCCGAACATCCTCTGCATTTTACTTCCAGCACATCATCCTTGTGCCTTAAACTCCCTTTGGCCAAAAGCTTATTACACTCTGGACAACGGTATTCTTTTAAATGTTGCGGGGTAATCATCAATATCAAACCAGCCCAAAAATTACCCTTAAACAAGCTGTCAAAGTTTTCAATCCATGTTCTTCTTGAAATTGTGCGAGTACCCGGCGGGAAAAATAACTGAATGAATACAGCGATAAGCAAAACTAGGCCCCCAAGAACAATATTATCAACCTTAAAAATTTCTCCGCTTAATCTCTGAGTGCCATCTACCCAAAGATTAATTGTTTTTTGTGAGATATTTAGCATCTTTATATTATAGCAAACTCTTATCGATCATCCAGTGGATAAATAAGTTACCACCATTTTAGGCATTGCAACGCGTCTTGTGCTAACTATCAATATCTCTTCTTGAGAAAACCGATAAAAATGCTAGACTATTGCCATGTCATTAAGCCTAGGAATCGTCGGATTGCCGAACGTGGGGAAAAGCACCCTGTTTAAGGCTCTGACTAATAAACAAGTTGATATACAAAATTACCCCTTTACCACCATCGATCCGAATGTCGGTGTTGTTGCCGTCCCCGACCAAAGAGTTGATGCTTTAGCGCTAATATCTGATTCTAAGAAAAAAGTATATGCCACGGTTGATTTTACCGATATTGCCGGACTGGTAAAAGGCGCTGCCCAAGGAGAAGGACTAGGAAACAAGTTCTTAGCCAATATACGGGAGGCTGACGCCATTGCACAAGTAGTTCGCGCCTTTGAGGATAAAAATATAACTCACGTTCACGACAGAATAGATCCGGCTGAGGATATAGAAATAATAAACACCGAGTTAGTTCTGGCTGATTTGGAAACGATAACCAAACGTCTTGATAAGACAACAAAAGATGCCCGATCGGGAGATAAAAAATCGATTTCGGATCTAAAAACTCTTAAAGAATTTAAAAATAATCTAGAAACAGGTGTTATGATATATCATAACATTGAGGATTCGGAAACGTCAGCTTTAGCCAAAGAGTTAAGCCTTCTTACCGCTAAAAAGTTTGTTTATATAATAAATGTTTCAGAACAACAGCTAATGGACGGATGGGAGCCCGACGAGAAGCTTAAAAAGGTTATCGGCAATTCCCCCCATGTCGTAATGAATAATAAACTTGAGTTGACTCTTTCAGAAACTTCGACGATCGAGAAGAAGGAGTATTTAAAAGAGTTTAATTTGCCGGAAAGCGGCCTAGATAATCTCATCAAAACCAGCTATAAGGCGCTGGATCTTTTGACATTTCTCACGACTGGAGAAGATGAGACACGGGCCTGGACAGCTCATATCGGCGACCTGATACCCAAAGCCTCCCGCGCTATTCACACTGATTTTGAAAAATTATTTATTCGGGCTGAAGTAATAAACTGGAAATCCCTCCTTGGAGCAGAATCATATGCCAACGCCCGCTCAAAAGGACTCGTTAAAACAGTCGGCAAAGATTACATCATCCAGGAAGGAGATGTCGTGGAGATTCTCATTGGAAAGTAATCTCTAAATAAAAAATCCCGCCATAGCGGAATTTTTTATTTAGAGAGTTGACGTTTAGAGACTTGAAGACGTGTGTATGGTATAAGAGCCATGAACCTAGCGTTCTTAACAGCATTGGCAATCCTGCGCTGATGCTTATTACAAATCCTATTTCGTCTGGCTGAGGTAATCTTAAACTGAGAAGTGATAAATTTCCTTAAAAAATCTTTACTCTTGTAATCTATCCTTATATTGTCGTTACAAATGTTGCAATCCATATATAACTTGCTGGCCGCTCTCGCTTTAAGATTTAGCGAGTACGCTCTTAGCTAATATTTTCGTTAAAAGCTCCGCTCCTCCTTCACCATAGCCTGACTATGGTTCAGTCGGATGCTCACTTTTGCCTCAATCTTAGCTAAGCCAGCTGCGTTCTAAAAATAATATTTAAAACGGTAAATCCTTCTCACTGACCTTAACCTCATCTTCTTCTACTCCGGAACTTACCGGTTCATCTTCTCCTATTATTGGGATATCTGAATCTTTTACCGGAGAAGAGCTAGCAGATGGCCTGCGAACATCACTGACAGCCGGACGAGGAGCATCGCTCCCTCCGAAAGAGCCTACCGTTCTGGGACCAAGCTGGAGGCTCTCAGCTATAATCTCGGTGGTATATCTCTTGTTATTTTCCTTATCAACCCACGACCTAGTCTGAATTCTCCCCTCAATTAATACCAGACCGCCCTTTTTCAAATATTGACTGGCTATTTCGCCAAGTCTTCCCCAGGCAATAACAGTATGAAACTCAGCTGCTTCCTGCTTCTGGCCGGCCTTATCGGTCCAAACCCGATTGGTAGCCATCTTTAAAGTAGTGACATTCTGTCCGCTTGTGGTGGATCTTGCTTCTGGCTCTTGGGTTAATCTGCCAATAATAAAAACTTTATTTAGATTCAATAATATAAGATGCTAATATACTAATGGGCACTAATGATACAAATGGATACTAATACTTTTTATTCGTATTATTAGTATCATTCGCATGCATTCGTATATTGGTATCACATTTATAGTTTGTCTATTATTTCCTCCAGTTTTTCTTCTAAAACTTTTTCATCAACTTTCGGCCCCTCTTTCTGCGCTGCTTGCTTTTCGGCCTGCTTCATTCTCGCTTTTCGCTTCTCCGCCATAGCAAATCTGCGAATAGCATCTTCCTTCTTGGTTGAAGATTCTTCTTCTTGCTTCAAAATCAAAAATCTTAAAATATTGCCGTTTACCCTTAACTCATCTCTAATTTCGCTTATCGATTCCGGAGATTCAAGATTAAAGTTAAAGTATCCAAAAAAAGCATTTGATTGATGCTTTACCGGATAAGCCAGCCTTACTCTCTCGGGCTCTCTCGAGAAGGAAATTGCTCCGCCGTGAGAAGTAATTGATTTTTCCAGATCCTGCCTAGTCTTATGGACATCGGCATCCTCCAGATTCGGTGTAATATGAAAGGCTAATTCGTAATTTTGTCTTAATGTATCCATTGTTTAACTCTGTAATATATTATCAAAGACGTAAACAAAAAGCAAGTTATAAAAGCGGCTATTTGCCGCTATGATTTATGCAGTTCTACGTCTTGAATATCGCCTTCGGAGAAGGATTGGTTGCCCTGCTCCACCATTACTTCACAATTTATTACTATAACTTCTCTGACTACTCTTCCGTCTTTCAAGTGCACATCGACAACTTGATATCCCATTCCTGATTCAGGCAAGACCTTCATTTTAGCAACCCACCTATTACTAAGACGCATCTATCCCTTCATTTGATAATAAAGAACTATACATCATTAATATTAAAATGTTCCGACCATGTCAATATGCTAAAAAAACGCCTACTATAGCATCGTCAATTTAGACTAGCCAGCAGGCGTGGATTGTAACGAGCTCCGCGAACCCGATAACGCATACGAATGTACGTTACCGGGGAACCGAGCAGTAAATCCTTCAACAAGTTCAGGACTCAAACTACTCAAGGCTCAAGCGGAGCAGACCGATAGGGGTGGGGGCTTCCCTATATTTTCTTTTGAAAAAATGGCATCCCGAGGGATACCCATGATTGCCCCCAAACTTTTAAAAAATAACTCGCGAGGCAGGTAGTAACCAGGTCCGCCCACCCATTTCAAGAAAAGCGTTCCCCCAGTATACCAGCCTCGCGACCAGAAACAACTTCCTCAAATTATCTCTGATCGGGAGGCGAAGTAGACAACTTCGCCTGAGCTTGCACCTACCGATCGGCCTGGTCCTCGCGGGCTTTCGTCCACGCTTCGGACAAAGTCCGGCCGGTATAAACCTTACAGTTGACCACGATGGTAACCATCGAGGCCTCCTTTGGTTCGGGGGTCCGCTTCTTAAGGAGAGCAGACCTTATCCTTGTCGCCGTTGTGGCGACGAATGACGAATATTAAAGAACAAAGGGATGGAATCCGCTATGGCCACCCCTCCCGAAATCACCGTAGCGTCGGTGTCCGGTTTCTTAAGCAACCGGAAAGATGTTGCAAGGCTGATTAGCGTCTGGCCTGACACGCGGTGAGACCAGACCCACCCACCTTTCGGATTGAAGAGATTTTCCGCGTCAGCCTCGCAGAACTACTCATAACAACTTACAAGCAATTCTTCAAGGCCAATTATTTAAAGTAAGAATGGTGGGACCTCCGGGCAGCCCCACCATAATAACTAAATAGACTGTTGAAGAACACCCTCGATGGGCCGAAGGAGCTGATAGCCCGCTCCTCAACATCTCCTTAATTGTAGCACAAAATATGCCTATTCGTCAATAGGCCATTTACTCAGCTCAATCACACCCAGCTCAGAGACTATACCCAGACTCGGACCACATTCGGTTTCTTCCAGCGAGAAACCGAATCTTAAGTACTCAATAAAGTCGCAGAACCAAGCCGACTTTATCTGCGTGTTTCCTCCCTAGGGTATAGTCTCTGAGCTTCTAAATGGCGAAACGAACCTCTTCTCCAATTTATTCTCCTTCCGCAGTCTAGGAGATATCCGAGAACTAAAAAGGATTTACTCAATAATCATAGGTCGAGCGCCCAGCCCTTCTTTTTCGAAGAAAAAGAAGGGCTGGGAGGCAAGTCCCGATTGCTTTGCAATCGAGGATCCTCGATTCATTTTATCTATAAAAGGAATCGGGACGAGGGTTACCTGTGATTATTGATATGTAAATCCTTTTTAGTTAGAGGATATTGACGCAGACGAGGACTGGAGAGAAATTGGAGAAGAGGTGAACCACTATGCTTCGAGTACCGCCGCTTCTTTAATTTTTGAGACGATTTCTTTCTCCATCCCGCACCAACTTTTTCCGCTGACCGCCATTGAGAAAGGGGGCGGACTTGGTACGGGATTCCGCTCATAAGTTCCGCATGCCACAAATCTGCTACGCTTCCAAAACTGCTGCTTCCTTAATTTTGCTTACAATCTCCCGCTCCACTTTAGGATTCTCCTTAAGGAATTGGCGGGAGCCCTCTATCCCCTGTCCGAGTTTCTGATCGCCATAGTTAAACCAGCTTCCGGCCTTAGTAACAACATTATAGCGGACTCCGGCATTCACCACATCGGCATAACGCGAGATGCCTTCATTATATAAAATATCGAATTCGCAAGTCCTGAACGGAGGAGCAACTTTATTTTTAACAATTTTTACTTTTACCCTATTGCCGACAATCTTTTCTCCGGCCTGAATCTGGGCCGCCTTTCTGACCTCAACACGGACTGAAGAGTAGAACTTCAAAGCCATACCTCCGGTTGTTGTCTCTGGATTGCCAAACATTACTCCGATTTTCATACGCAACTGGTTTATGAATATAACCGTGGTTTTGGATTTAGCGACAATAGCGGTTAGCTTACGTAAAGCATGAGACATCAGCCTTGCCTGAAGACCCATATGCTGTTGGTCCATCTCGCCCTCTATCTCGGCTCTTGGCGTAAGGGCGGCCACAGAATCTATGACAATTACATCTACACCGCCTGATTTAACTAAAGATTCAACGATATCAAGAGCCTGCTCTCCGGTATCAGGCTGAGAGATTAAAAGCTGATCTATCTTTACGCCGATCTTCT
>MGKQ01000018.1:3758-4146 GCA_001795735.1 Candidatus Yanofskybacteria bacterium RIFCSPLOWO2_02_FULL_41_13 | reverse complement strand
AATGCGGCAACTCCGCCTGTTTTCTGAGCCTCTGAAACTATGTGAAGACAAAGAGTAGTCTTCCCTGAACTTTCAGGACCATATACCTCAATAATCCTTCCCCGCGGTACACCACCGACACCCAAAGCCAAATCAAGAGAAATCGAACCAGTCGGTATGACATCAACGTCAACCTTACCCACTTCGCCTAATTTCATTATTGATCCGTCGCCATACTTCTCCTGTATCTCCTTTACCATCAAATCGACGTTCTTATTTTTTGTTGCTTGTTCTTCAGATTTTTTACCCATTTTATAATTTAACGCTTCCCTCGTCCCGTTAGAAGTAAGTCGCCATTGGCGACTGTGAGTTCTAATGGGATCAAAGCGTATTTTAGTTTTAATAATCT
>MGKQ01000018.1:0-3750 GCA_001795735.1 Candidatus Yanofskybacteria bacterium RIFCSPLOWO2_02_FULL_41_13 | reverse complement strand
TGGCTTGTCTTACTAGCTACAATTTCTAACTCAACTTGCCAGCGCTTTATAGTATCCTGTGCATCACTTAATTCAGCTAGCGTTTTCATTAGCTTATTATTCAGCTCTTTGTTTCTTCTCTTGGTTTGACTAAGCCGTCTGCTAACTTGGTCAAGTTCTCTACTTACCTCACCTAAACTATCCGCCTTACATCTGGACCAGCTATTCATACTCATCCTCTAAATAAAAAGTGCTACCCGAGAGTATAGCATATCAAAATATCAAACTCAATAATCCTTTAAGCGAGAATAAATATCTTAACGGAACATCCACAGACATTTTGGCTAGGTTCTTCAAAATGTCGTCTCGTAGTTAGCGGTGCTTTAGCCCGCTAAATCTCTGTAGGACGAAGAAAAATCGGCCGCTGGAGCCGATTTTTCTGTTTCCGTGAAGATATTTATTCTAGCTTAGACCTCTTCACTCTCCGCCTCATCGGAATCGGCGTTCACCCCCGTAGCCACAGCTAAGTTAATCGGCTCTTGAGCAATTGTGCCATCGGGACGGATATAGAGTTCGCGAGGCTTAGCACCATCACCAGGACCGATTACACCTTTTTCTTCGAGAATATCCAGCAATCGTGCCGCCCGGGCATAACCGACCTTCAATCGGCGTTGTAATAGGGAAGCTGAGGCTTTTCCGGCCGCAACAATAACCTCCTTAGCATCATTATATAATTCGTCATCAGCATCATCTTCACTGACGAAACCATGCCCGCCAATAGCTGCCACAGCGTTAAAGTCAACATGGAGATCTCCTTCTTCTACTCCTAAATCAAGCTCCTCGGCCTGTGTTTTTAAAAATTTAACGACATCTTTAACTTCTTTTTCAGTCACATTAGCACCTTGTAAACGCCGAGGTTTTGCAACATCACCGGCCATAAAAAGCATATCGCCTCTTCCCAGAAGTTTTTCAGCTCCGGACATGTCAAGAATCGTTCTTGAGTCAACTTGGCTCGCCACCTGAAAAGCAATTCTGGACGTAATATTGGCCTTGATTAAGCCTGTTATAACCTCAACGGATGGTCTCTGAGTGGACAAAACGAGGTGTATGCCGACTGCTCTGGACATTTGAGCCAGTCTGACAATCGCCGCTTCAACATCCCGCCCATAAGAAGCCATTAAATCAGCTAGTTCATCAATAACTATAACTATAGTGGGCATGACCTGCTGTTCTTCCTCGTCATCCTTCTCTCGCCCCGAGCTTGCCGAACGGGTTTTCTCTGAAACTTTAGCATTATATGAAAATATATCCTTTGAAGCACTCCTTGAAAGAGTATCATAGCGCCTGTCCATTTCTCCAACTGCCCACTTTAAAGCTCCTAAAACTTTTTTGTTGTCAGTGATAACCGGGGTTATTAAGTGAGGAATGTCGTTATACAAAGTCAGCTCAACTCTTTTTGGATCAACAAGAATGAACTTCAGAACATCAGGTGAATGTTTATACAACATTGATAGAAGCAGTGTGTTAATGGATACTGACTTTCCGGTACCGGTCGCTCCAGCGACAAGAATATGGGGCATTTTTTCAAGACCAGCAAAAATCGGATTGCCAGATACATCACGACCGATAGACAGGGGCAAAAAATATTTTGATTTTCTATATTCCTCATCCTCAAACATATCCCTCAAGCCGACTATAGAAGCTTTTTTGTTTGGCACCTCAATACCGACTAAAGATTTGCCGGGAATTGGCGCCTCAATTCGAATAGGATGAGCAGCAAGAGCAAGAGATAGATCGGGACCTAGAGTAGTTATTTTTGAAAGTTTGACTCCGACCGCCGGACGCATAGTAAACTGGGTTACGGTCGGACCGACGGCAACCTCGCCCATTTCCACATCTATTCCGAAGTTGCCGAGAGTTCTTTTAATAATATTGGCGCTAGCGTTTATATCTCCGGTTATAGCCTCGTCCTGATCCCGATGAAGAAGCTCAAGGGGTGGGAGCGTCCATTTGCCGTGTTTTAAGTGTTTGATAACAAATTCCCTATCAGTGAGTTCAGCCTTAACTGGCTTAGCTAATATTTGAGGTTTAGGTTGAGCTGAAGCACGCGCCGCTTCCTTCACTGTATCAACCACTTCCCCACCTCTTTTAACCACCACGTTGTCAACTAACTTTTCCTCTTCATCTTTATTTATCAAACGATAAATCGGGACATTAAGAGCAATTAGAAGCGCTACCAGAAGAGCGGCAACAAGAATTATCCAGGCACCCGTAAATCCAACGAGATTCATCAATGGATATCCGAATATAACGCCCAAATAACCACCTTGCTGAACACGATAAGAAAAATCAACTTCGCCGAATATAAAAAATATTGCCAGAATAGCCAAAGTAAAAAGCGTTGTCCCGACAATAGCACTCCAGTAAATCCTTCTGGATATAGATTTAATAAATGAAGCGCCGAGTAGAGTAAAGGCAAAGGGAACCATAAAAAATCCCCAGCCGAACAGAGCTCGGGCTACAGAATTAAATAGGTCACCCGCACTTCCGGCATTGCCCAAAAAGCTCAATACGCTCAACACTGCAATAATTATGGATACCACCCCCATTATGCTATTTTTGGTCTCCTGGGAGATATCAAAAGTAGGAGTTTTATCTCTCGAAAGTTTCCTTTTTGCCTTGATTTTGTCCTTCTTTTTGAGCTTCTTGATGGCCATATATTCAGGTATTATAGCGTGTTTTAAATCAAAATAAAAGGGTCACTCGCCTCTTTCTAATTTTCTCGACCTACTTTCTTTCTCTCGCCTCGCCGAAGCCTTCGGCGGAGCGCGGGTCGGACAAATAGTTAAATTAACCTCAACTTAGTTAACAAATTTGAGCCTCGTCGTAAAACCTCCCCTCAAATTTATGGAGTAACGTAAATTATCGGTTAATTTAACTATTGTGTTACCCTCAAAAAAAAGATGGTCTGCAAAAATTACAGAGAGGCTCGCTTGTATATAGCTGGGAAATAATCGAATATTTTCTTGACTGCGGAGGATAGAAATTGGCATACACCAGCTCGTTTGAGTTAGAATAAAATAGAGGCGGGAACCGCCTCTTAAACTAAGCTCTTAATTTAGCTGATTGCCTGACTTCCTTGTTGGCATCGCGCTGTTTCTTTTTAGCTTTCTTGATAAACTGTTCCAGCTTTTCATTAAAAAATATTTTTTGCTGTTCTCTGGAATTAAGCTGGTTAATTACTGCTTCTCTAGCTACGTGATCCGTTATCCCTGCCGAGTCAGTTTCGTACAGATGCCCCAGCTGGTATGATTCCGGGACATAATTCCAGTCTGAAAATATTTTACTACAAAAAAGGCAAGTTACATAAACTCCCTCAATACTGCCAACAGCAATATATTCCGTAGCTCTGTTGCACAATTTACAGAAACCATAAGGGCGAATCACGTATTGAAACGGCTTGCTATTGGGATCTTTAAAGGCTTTGGCTACTTTTTCAAAGTCCTCTACGGTCTCGAGTCGGATCATTGTATTCCCCCTTCCTTCTCCGCACCGCACTCGACTCTGATTTACAGAGTCAAAGGCAATATAACAAACTAATCAATTATTACAACACACTGAAAAGGTGCATTTTACCTCAATTTTAACGGCTCACAGGGTGAGCCATTAAAATATCCCACCTAACATCCTCCCCGGACTCCGCTTCGCTGCGTCCGGGGTTTCCTTGGTACTCCGCTATTCATTGCCTGGATTGACCTGACAGTCTGGGGC
>MGKQ01000017.1 GCA_001795735.1 Candidatus Yanofskybacteria bacterium RIFCSPLOWO2_02_FULL_41_13 | reverse complement strand
GCGGCAGACTTAACGCGTTAGCTTCGCCACCGGAAGGGTCGATGCTCCCAATGGCTAGTCTGCATAGTTTAGGGTGTGGAATACAAGGGTATCTAATCCTTTTTTATGCCCACACTTTCGCGGCTGATTGTCAGCAGAGCCCTAGCAAGCTGCCTTCGCTTTTGGTGTTCCGTGCAATATCAATGGATTTCACCCCTACACCGCACGTTCCGCTTGCCTCTAACCCGCTCTAGTCTTACCGTTTCCGATGCGGTTCCGAAGTTGAGCCTCGGAATTTAACATCAGACTAATAAAACCAACTACCCGCGCTTTACGCCCAGTGATTCCGGATAACGCTTGGGGTCCTCGTATTACCGCTGCTGCTGGCCAAATAATTAAAATTATTTTGGACTATATCATCATCCTACAAAAATTGTAGGAGCTCGGCGTCTTATAGCAACTAAAAAATCGCTATCTGATTCGTTAAGAATCAAGTCTCTGAGGGGCTAAGTATGATGAGGTAATTTATAAGAAAAACAGTCGAGAATATTTGGTTGAACCGTCTGACAGAACTTATTTCTGCCTTCTGATCCAATATAAATTCTCGGATATCGTTTTCCTCTACACAAATTGTTATATACGTTAGATTTTATTCCAAAATTATCAAATAAAACTTTTTGAAGTTTTTTGGATTCTTCTACCGAAAAACAATTGCTTGCAAGATAAAAAGCATAATGGTCGTTGGGCCTATAGTCCAACGAACCATCATCCATATACCATATCGCTAGACTTAGTGGTGATTTTAACAAATCTTTAATATTAGATGGGATGATTTTCCGTCCATTCTTATAGAAAAGACTGTATAGATTTTGAAATTCTCTTAAATACCTTGTACTAAAGTAATATTGTTTATAATCTTCTCTAAATTTAACTTCAGAGAGACAATAACCCTTGAATTGACTATAAAGCCATTCAACATATTCCCTAGCTTTTGATTGCTGTTTTATTTGCAACCTAATGCCAATGGTATCTTTTTTCTTTTCAAAACATCCATCACCAAGAAGTAGCCCAATAGTGATATTTTGTAGCTTTTTATCCAGCTCCATACTCTCATTATACCAGCTTCCCTGCTGATTGCCTATGAAAAATCTGTAAAAACAGACGCAGCTTCATAGGTGTCCCAGCATATAAGCCAAGTATTATTTCTCATGAGATTACTCTCATGCCTCGCGCCATCCCTAATGGGATCACGAGGTTAGCAACCCCTTATTCTCCATGTACAATCAAAATTTTTCCATGGCAAAAGCGGTTTACATCCCGAAGGACTTCTTCCCGCACGCGGCGTCGCTCGATCAGGCTTTCGCCCATTGTCGAATATTCTCGACTGCAGCCACCCGTAGGTGTATGAACCGTATCGCAGTTTCATCGTTGGGGGCCGTGCTCTCACACCCCCTACCCGTCATAGTCTTGGTGGGCTTTTACCCCGCCAACAAACTGATAGGACCTAGGCCGCTTCCGAAGTGACTTGCGTCTTTACTCTTACGAGAACTATCGGGTATTAGCTAATCTTTCGACTAGTTATCCCCGTCTTCGGAGTACGTTCCAAGGTATTACTAACTCGTTCGCCACTGTCCCAGCCCCACTTTTGACCTCATAGTAAACTTTTTTCTAATCTTAGTAACAACTTCTGCTTTGCACTGCCATGGTACTTAAGTTTTCGTTCACGATCTAGTGCATTTTGTCTATCGAGATATATTTCTGCATATCTCAAAGACCATTCGCCATTTACTCGATTAGTAGCTTTATTACTTCGATTATTGTGCTCGGATAATCTGCGCTCCAGATTATCTGTATAGCCAATATATATCTGCTTAGTTTCAGAATGTTGAATAATATAGACAAAATACATAGTGTCTAGATAACATATTCTTCTTAAGACCAAAAGAGGGGCTGGGCCGTTTGACTTGCATGCCTTATCCACGCCGCCAGCGTTCATCCTGAGCCAGGATCAAACTCTCCTAAAAATCCTAATCCGATTTAGTCGGATAGGACAGGAATTTATTTATCCAGCCATACCTTAAAAAGTAGGCTGGTCTGGTTAGCTATATAAAATTGGGAAGGAACTGACCGAATGATTATATTACACAGAATAAATGTTGCAACCCTTGACTCGCTTACGCTCACTCAGGGTGACCATTCTAGCCATAACATAACCACGATTATCCTGAACTTGTTGAAGGACAATCGTGGTTATACTACCTACCTGCGTAGGCAGGCGTACTATAAATTGTATTAAGTATTAATTCACTTCAATACTAGGCATTATATTCCCGAACAAAGACAAAGTCAACCCCGCACCTTTCAAGTACTAGCGTTCCCATCGCTAAAGATAGAAAGATGCTTGCAAAAGTGACGGAGTCATATAGTAACACGCCTTCACAAATTGACATCATAACTGAATTATATTATAATTTTAACAACCGAGGTACCTTCACAAAAAGAGGAGCTATGGGAGTACTGGTATTCTTTATTGCACTAGGACTGTTGGTCGCATTTCACGAACTAGGACATTTTCTATTCGCAAAATTATTTGGGGTAAAAGTTGAGGTTTTTTCAATAGGGTTTGGGCCGAAAGTAACATCAAAAAAAATAGGTGAAACAGAGTACTGTATATCTCTTATTCCCCTGGGCGGATATGTAAAATTAGCCGGGGAATTAGGTCAAAACAAAGATGAGCTCAAAAATCCATCTTTGTTTACCTCAAAGCCAAGGTGGCAACAGCTTATCGTATATCTTGCCGGACCGGTATTCAGTGTCATCCTTGGATTTCTTCTTTTGTTTACATCTTATACAAGTTTTGGAATACCGATATCTAGAGTGGCTTCGGTTCAGCAAAACTCACCGGCAGAAAAAGCAGGAATAAAACCTGGCGACCGAATATTAGCGGTAAACGATACTAACACCCAATCCCCTGAAGAAGTTATCATGGCGATAGGAAGCTCATCTGACAATATAATAATAGATATTAAAGTTAAAAGAGGCGCCACTGAAGAACTGAATATGAGTATAGAGCCAAAAATAGTGGATGGCGTACCAAAGATAGGAGTAAGCATCAGCAGAGAATCGATTAAAAATCCAGCAAAAGCTCTTGCAATGAGCCTGAATACTTCTAAAGCCGATGCCGGCATTGTAATCTCGGGCTTGGGTCAGCTCTTATCTGGAAAAGTTAGTCCGAAAGAAGGACTGATGGGTCCCATAGGAATGGCTAACCTGTCAAATCGGGTAAGTTCTTCGAGAAATTGGCCGTTTCTTTTTGAACTTTGGGCTCTTATCAGTATCAACCTTGGAATTTTTAATCTTCTCCCTATATCCGTACTGGATGGAGGGAATATAGCGATATTAACGCTGGAAATAATTCTCAGAAGACCCCTGAACCAAACAATAAAAATAAGGTTCCTGAAGTTCGGAGCTGCTTTGATCGTTTTTCTTATGGTGTATATTATCTATCTCGACATCAGCCGTCTACTTAATTAATAGACGGTTTTATTTTGAGTTTTTCTTCTTCCACCCATCAATACGTTCGTAGTACTCTACTCAGTATTTCGTCGTCGCCACTCCTCCCGCCTCTTTGGGGCGAGGCTCGCCTGGTTTCGCCAGGCGGCAATTTTCTTATGATTACCCGACAATAAAACCTTTGGTACCTTCCATTTTCTTGCTTTAGTCTTTAGACTTTTAACTTTAGGCTCAAATACTTCCGGCCGGGTATATTGCGGATGCTCTTTTTCTTTGGCTTCTTTGTCAGAAAAGCTCTCGTTTTTTATCGATTCTTCTTTTTGAACAACTCTCGGAATAAGCCGGGACACGGCCTCAATCACAACCATCGAGGCCACTTCCCCTCCGAACAAAACATAATTCCCGATTGATACTTCCTCATCGGCAACATATTCAGCCACTCTTTCATCAACCCCCTCATATCTTCCGCATATAAAAATCAGCTGGTCACATTTTGATAATCTTCGTGCATCTTTCTGGGTAAATGTTTTTCCCTTAGCCGAAAGTAAAATAGTCCTTGTCTTTTTACTTTTAACTTTAAACTTTAAACTTTCCACTGCTCTGAAAATAGGTTCTATTTTCAGAAGCATTCCCGCTCCCCCGCCATACGGCCGATCATCAACTGTTTTGTGATTATCGGTTGTCCATTTTCTTAAGTCATGAGTTTTAATTGTTATTAACTTCTTCTTCTGCGCCCGCGCTAAAAGAGATTCGGATAAGAACCCTGAAAATAAATTTGGAAAGATTGTAATTATATCTATCTTCATATTTTATCATAATAAAGAAAGTGGTCCGCCGAAGCGGACCATGTGGCCAGGTAGGACTTGGCATGTTTTGCTGGCCGTTTGAAGATCCTACGCCACAGAGATATTACTATAATTTAATGCTTAAGTCAACCGTAGGGCCGCTATTTTCTTACTCTTGCCCCGAGAGACATAAATATAGCTAGAATCAATTGGCTCAAAATACCTATCTTGTAGACTGCATTCGGATTGCTGTGAAAAACATGCAACAGCCGATCGACATTATATAACCATCCCAATCTAAATCCATGTTCATAAACCATACCAAGGAGATCTGGGAATGCGGCACCAACCATACCGAAAAAAATAATCCAATTGGTAAAAGCCTTGTGGACGGAATAAAAGGCTAGATAAAACACAGCCAATACCTCAACAAACAAAATACCTCCAAGCGCATAACCCTCAATGCCGTAATCCTGATGAGGAATAGCATCGAGAATCAGGTGAGAAGCAAAGCCGGCACAAAATCCTGCCCCAATCCCTTTAATCACGTTTGGATTTTCCAGTAGAAGTTTTTGTACCAACAAACCGCTGAAAGCTCCAGCTACAAGATGAGTCGAGGCTATCATTGATACTCCCTATTAAGAACTGGGTGTTATTATATAATTTTTATATAAAAAGGCAAACTGAAAACTGGTTTTAGCTAATCTACCAATTTTACTTATCACACGAACCCTGGCACAACCTAGAGCTTCCTTAACCCACGAATCCACGCCCCATCTAGAGTCAAGTATTTTATTTATACTTTAATTATATTGCAAACTCGCCTTCGGCTTTTCTTAACCTTAGCAAACGTTTCTTACCTAGATGAGGCGGGATAACTTTTTGTAACTAAAAAAACAAAACCGACCCATTAAGGTCGGTTTTGTTTTTTAGACAAAAACTTACATATCTAGATCTCCCATAACGTCTTCGACGTTTCTGGTCTTGCCGGTAGCGCTTGGAGCTCGTCCACCCTCCGGCTCCTCGATCTTGAGGTTGACTCTGGCATTGTTTCGCATTCCTACGATCCTTGCCAAAGTCCTGATTGCCTTAGCTGTAGAGCCGCTTCGTCCGATCAGAAGACCCATATCTGTCGGGTCAACTTTTACGGTAAGCAGAACACCGAGTTCATCGACAGTCCTGACAACCTTAACGGCATCGGGATTGTTAACAATTTCCTTGATGATTATCTCTACGAAATCTCGATCTCTGTCCTGTGATACTGCTTTTTCTTTAGCCACTTCATTAATGACTGCCTACTCATCCCCTCCCACAGCAAAGCTGTAGGAAATGGTCAAATATCAGCCTAATTCTTATACTATTTCGACCGGGCCTTCGGATCCACCTTCGCCAAAGCTTCGGCGAGATGAAATAATCAACCCTTAGGCTTTATACCCTATATATTAGCAGAAAACGCCTAAAATGTCAAATTTTTCGATTTTTGTTTGGAGAAAATATGGCTATGCCTTCTCCCATGGAAATTCTTTTCGTCCAAAATGGCCGTAAGAAGCAGTGTTCAAAAAAATGGGATTTCTTAAGCCGAGATGTTCAATGATTGCCAACGGACGAAAATCAAAACTCTTTTGAGCATAGGCGCTCAGATCATTTCCCCTACCATCATGAGCTTCAACCATTAGCGGCTCGGCTTTACCAATAGCATAGGCCACCGAGACCAGACATTCATCAGCAATTCCCCTTGCAACTATTTGTTTGGCAACATATCGCGCCATATAGGCACCGGACCGATCAACTTTGGTTGAATCTTTTCCTGAAAAACATCCGCCGCCATGAGGCACAAGCCCGCAATAGGTATCCACCATTATTTTTCTCCCCGTAAGACCAGTGTCGGCCGTAAATCCGCCGATAGTAAACAAGCCTGAAGGATTAACAAGTATTTTTATACCAGAAATATCGCCTATTACTGGTATTATTACAGAGTCACGGATTGATGAACTTATTGTCTTATTATCTATAGATGGGTCATGCTGACAACTGACAAGAACTGTATCAATACTGTTGTTATGACATGTAATCTGAGTTTTCCCATCTGGCCCAAGCCACGAAAATTTGGGGTTTTCACGCCTGAGCGTCTCCAGTTTTTTAGCCAGCTGATGAACTAATACGACGGGACGTGGAAGAAACTCAGGAGTTTCTGAAGTTGCATAGCCATACATTATGCCTTGATCCCCGGCTCCCCCGTTATCAACACCCTTGGCAATATCCGGCGACTGTTGAACAACACGACTAATAATTTCCAGTTCGTCTTCGTAGCCTATTGATTTATACAAATCTCTGGCAACCTTTTGGTAGTCGGCTACAGCCCTAGTCGTTACTTCCCCACCGATAACTAAAGTTCCGTGACTGCCAAATACCTCAACTGCAACACGACTTTGTGGATCCTGCTTTAGACACTCGTCTAATATGGCATCAGAGATTTGGTCACAGACCTTATCCGGATGTCCTGAAGTTACACTCTCGACTGTAAATGTTTTTTGGGCAAAAAACATAATGTGGGGGGCTATTGCCGAATACACTTTCGTAACGAAATTTTAAGATTTAGAGCGAGGCGAAGTAAAAATTGTGAGGCATATACATTGAGTATCTGTCGAACAATTTTTGCAAAGCCGTAGCCAAAATCTAAAAATTGCAGTAGAAACAGTATCCGGTAATAGCCCCTAAATCACCGCTCATAATAAAAATTCCACCCACGGTGGAATTTTTATTATGATGAGCATAATTATCTTCCCGTGCGGGACGGATGGGGCACGTTATCCTCTACAATATCAGAGGACACGTTGCTAGCGGGTCATTGAGCCGTTACTCTCGCCGCACTCTTGATAATATTTAATTGTATTTAAATATTAATTTAATAATTTTCGGTGGTCAAGCAGACTGTTGATACTAATCTTGAAATTTGATGCATCTCCCCTGCTCACTACTACATAGCCTGCTACAATTTTTGATTTTGTTTTATTTAAAGCTCTGACCGTATTAGAAATGCTTGTTCCGGAAGAAAAAACATCATCAATGACAACAACTTTATCTTTTTTACCGGGCACATAGCCGTCAATTAATTTACTAAGACCGTGCTTTTTATCACTATCCCTAACCAAGACTAGCGGCAATTTTAATCTTAAAGAGACCGCCGTCGCTAACGGCAACCCACCATGGCCGGAACCGGCGACACATGTCGCCCTCTTGTCTATTATCTTGCAAAGTTCGGAGCAGATTAAACTAAAAGCCCTCGGATCACCGAAGGCCTTTTTCATATCAACATAAAAATCTGAGACTTCCCCGCTTTTTAATACAACCCTGCCCCTCTTAACTATTTTTAACTTTTTTAATTCCCTAGCTAATAAGTTCATCCTGTCGGTTTCGTTATTTATAAAATAAAGTTATGGCCGTGCTCAAAACGCCGTCCTAAAACTCCTGTAATATATTCTTAAATTCCCGGCAGCGTCTTTGGACTTGATCCACATGTAGTAATAGGTGTTAGGATTGAGACCGGAGAGGTTAACGGTGTGTTGAGTGGTCAGTTGAGAAACTAAAGGAGTGCTGTTGGCACAGTCGATTAGATAGGTGGTGCAGAAAGCGATCTGGCCGTCAGCCGGTTCGTTAGTAATCCAGTTAACTGAAGCTACAAAGGGAGTGATATTAGTGACGGTAACGGAGGAGATATATGGAGCAGTGTAGTCAGTGGGAGTGGGGGTGGGAGTGGGGGTGGGAGTAGGAGATGGAGAAGTACAATATGAAGGGTTATTCATATTAACTGTAATCACGGGGCTTGTACCGATATTACCCGCATTATCATAAGCCTTGGCTGTCAGAGCATGGGTATGAGTACCATTACAAGGATGAGTGCCGGCATTAGTAGTATCCCAAGTTAGAGTATACGGCCAAGTAGAGTCAGTACCTTTTAATGCTCCGTCAACATAGAATTCAGTTCTGGTAACCCCGATATTGTCAGTTGCCGTAATATTTATAGTCATTGTTCCCAAAACAGTAAGGCCAGAGAACAGAGAAGTGATGCTGACTGTCGGAAAAATTATATCGTTAGTCGGTGTCGGAGTTGGAGAAGATGATGTACCGGCAATTTTAAACTTGTAAATTACTCCGCCGTCAGTACTACTTCCCTGAGAAGTATTTAAAATTGGAAAGTCAGTAGAACTAGTCTGTCCACCGCCAAATATATTACCATTTGAATCTATAGCTAAGCCTCGACCGTTGTCTTGGTTAGTGCCTCCGATATATGAACCATATAGAAGCTGACTCAAATCGGGAGAAAGTTTAACGACAACGGCATCACCCGAACTTGAGTTTCTAATTGTTGATTGAAAAGCACCGGAGGTTACGGGGAAGTTAGGTGAAGCCGTAACGCCAGTCAGATATACGTTGCCGGCACTATCAACGGCTGTGCCCTCAGGACGATCGTTTTGATTACCGCCTAATAGAGTGGAGGCCAGGAGGGTTGACCCGTTGAAAGATATCTTGGAAATAAACGTGTCATTACCGCCTCCATTGTAAGTTGTGTCATAAGCGCCGTTAGTGGTTGGGAAATTAGTGGTTGATGAGGTGGGTCCGGTAACATAGACATTGCCCGCATTATCAATACCGGCGAATTCGTGAGTTTCTATTGATTCGTTTCCGGAACCTCCAAGGTAAGTACTCCAGACGATAGCACCGGTGCTTGGGTTAAGTTTGGAGATTAGATAGTCGCCACCGCCGTTATAGGTAGTGTCATAAGCTCCCGTAGTGGCGATACCGGTTGAATCAGTATCAGAAAGAAGATGAGGGTTGCCCAGGCTGTCAGTCCTTACAGAGGGAGTGCCAGCTTCATTGCCTGAACCGCCGACATATCTGGCCCATAAGAGAGCAGAGCCGGTTGAGTTAATTTTAGCAATTATTGTGTCCTGGCCGCCTCTGGGAGTATTAACAAAGGAAGAAGGTAGGGGGGAAGGATAGTTTCCTGATTCATAACCGGCTGCGAGATATACATTTCCGCCTGAATCAAGGGCAATATCACGGACAATATGAATATCAGATGTACCGAAGTAGGTAGCCCAAACGATACCCGATCCGTTAGGTTGAAGCTTGAGAATAAATCCATCCTGATTACCATAGGCTGAGCTGAAACCTCCTTGAAAAGATGTTTGTAGAGATCCATTAGTCACAGGGAAGTTAGCAGCAGCTCTTCCGGCAAGATATACATATCCCTGATTATCAACTTCCACAGCATAGGCTCGGTCATGGCTAGGACCTCCGATACGGGTACTCCAGAGTAGCTGGCCGAAACTATTGAACTTAGCCACCAAGACATCAGAAGGGCCGGCAATAACGGATTCCGGGGTACCGCTATTCTTAAAAGTGTAGGTTATCGGTAATGAGGTAACATCGCCGCCACCGGTGACATAGAAGTTTCCCTGAGAGTCAGCGGCAATATCACGGACACCGATACTAATATATGAAGAGAGGTCAAGGGTGTAGGACGAGGTGGTTTGGGCACTTCCCAGAGATGTAAAAAGACAAACCACGATTATTACTGTGACTAAACTAACTAATTTATATGGAGATAGGTTGATATTCATTGTACTCATTATACCAGTTAGAAGATACTCCCGATAAACTGCTAGATAACAATATTAATTATTCTGTCTTTTATATATATAATTTTTTTAATTTCTCCGGATATATGTCTTCTCACGTTCTCACTCTTTAGGGCTAAATCTTTTGCCTCACTTTCGGAAAGACCTTTTTTAACTTCAAAAGTATCTCTAACCCGGCCATTT
Organism: Candidatus Yanofskybacteria bacterium RIFCSPLOWO2_02_FULL_41_13; assembly: GCA_001795735.1. Lineage (GTDB taxonomy): Bacteria > Patescibacteriota > Minisyncoccia > 2-02-FULL-40-12 > GWA2-44-9 > 2-01-FULL-39-28. The sequence continues at coordinate 61,016 of MGKQ01000017.1, read as the reverse complement.
ACCTGAATTACTAGCTTTGTTTTTTCTTCAGCTAGTAATTTTTCGTCATATTCCGGCCACTTTTCAAGATGAACAGATTTTTTATTTTTTAATACTCCCATCCACAATTCTTCCGCCAAATGCGGAGCAAAAGGCGCCAATAGCTTGAGTAGTGTTTCATATTCTTCTTTCGAGATTTCATGTGATTCAAGCTCGTTCAAAAGCTTCATCAAACCACTGACACCGGTATTAAAACTCATTCTACCTATATCTTCTCCCACCTCTTTTATAAATTTGTTTAATATTCTTTGGGCTTCTAGATTAGGTTTAATATTACCATCATATCGGCCGACATAATTCCAGATTCTATTTAAAAACCTATAAACTCCAACCACACCCTTAGTATCCCAAGGCTGACCATCTTCAAACGGACCCATAAACATTTCATACATTCTAAAAGCATCCGCACCGAATTCTTTGACTATCCCATCTGGATTGATAACATTACCCTTTGACTTGGACATTTTCTGTCCATCAGTACCGAGAATAAGACCCAGATGCCTCAATTTCAAGAATGGTTCATTAAAGTTCAAATAGCCCTGATCGTTAAGAACTTTTGCTATAAATCTGGCATAGAGCAAATGCAAGACTGAGTGTTCGGCACCAATCACGTATAGTTTAACTGGCAACCATGTTTTTAGCTTCAGTTCGTCAGCAAATTTGTTTTTATTTTTTGAATCAGTATAGCGAAGATAGTACCAAGAAGAATCTACGAAAGTATCCAAAGTTTCAGCGTCTCTCCGAGCTAAAGAATTACAGTTTGGACACTTAACTTCCAAAAACTTTTTTGAGCTGGCTAATGGCGGAACGCCTTTGGGTCTATAACCCTTCAATATTGGCAATTTAACCGGAAGATCCTTATCGGGAACCGGAACAACGCCACATTTATCGCAATAGATGACAGGAATTGGAACTCCCCAATATCTTTGCCGTGATACAGACCAATCTCTTATCTTATATTGGACTTGTCTCTCTCCTCCAACAAATTTTGTAATTTCCCATTTGGCTTTTTCTGAGTCAAGGCCATCGAACTTACCTGAATTAATAAGTATGCCCTTTTCTTCGTATGCCGTACTCCAACTCAATTCATTCTCTGGAATTCTTTTTTCTCTGCCGTAAGTTTTTGCTTTCACATTTTCTTCGCTCTGAAAAATATCAAATACTGCATCTTTATATGCAATGAGCTTTGACTTACCACGAATACTGAAATAGTAGGGACCCTCTCTAAGCAAAGATTGTCCAATAGAGATAAATTTGTCTAATCCTTCAGGAGAAACTGAAAATTCAATAAATTCACTAGTTGATGAATACGGATAATTATTTAGTACTTTATCTTTCCAGTCGGAAACAAGACTTCTATTTAAGAATTTAACTAACGCCCCAGAGTTAGGGGAAATTACTGTTTTAACTGGCAAATTAAATTTTTCTGCAAATTTAAAATCCCTTTCATCATGCGCAGGAACGGCCATGATTGCTCCGGTGCCGTAACCGCCCAAAACATAATCGGCAACCCAGACAGGAATCTCTTCTTTGTTGGCAGGGTTTACTGCCCTAATCCCAGAATCAATTCCCGTCTTATCTCCAGCTTCAGCCAGCCTATCTAACTCTTTTTTATTTAAGCTATCATTAATATATTTTTTTACGCTGTCATTAACTTGCCATCCAGCATCAAGCCATTTTTTAGCAAGCTCAGGCGACACCACAGCAAAAGTCGCCCCAAATAAAGTATCGGGTCTAGTCGTAAATACTTTCACAAAATGTTTTTTATCTGGCTGGCCGGGAATGTTTATCAGCTTAAATTTTAATTTTGCTCCTTCAGATTTACCTACCCAGTCTTTTTGCTTCTTAATTGTTGCTTCCGGCCAGTCCAGCCCCTCTAAATCCTTGAGTAATCTATCCGCATAATTAGTTATCTTAAAAAACCATTGCTTCATTTCTTTTTGAGTTGTAACTTCGCCGCAACGCTCACACTTTCCATCTACAACCTGCTCATTCGCTAAAACCGTCTGGTCTTTCGGACACCAATTTACTTTTGCAGATTTCTGATAGGCTAACCCCCTTTTAAACATCTGAACAAACAACCACTGTGTCCACTTATAATATCCGGGCGAGGAGGTATTAATTTCCCTGTCCCAGTCATATGAGAGACCGAACATTTTAACCTGTCGTTTAAAATTCTTTATGCTAGACGTTGCTACTTCTTGAGGACTTTTATTAATTTTTATTGCGTAGTTTTCTGTGGGCAAACCAAAGGCATCCCAGCCCATTGTATACAGAACCTCATTTCCGTTCATTCGCATAAAACGAGCATGAATATCTTCGGCAATATAGCCCTTGGGGTGTCCGACGTGAAGCCCAGCCGCAGATGGATATGGAAAGGTTTCCAGTTGATAATAGTGTGGTTTTCTTGACTTATCATTTGCGCGATAAATCTTCTTGGTCTCCCAATATTTTTGCCACTTCTTTTCGATTTTAGATGGTTGATACTTCATATTTCTGTCCCGATTCGCTTCGCGAATCGCGGATCCTCGATTTTGTAATCAAGCTATGCTTGAACAAAATCGGGACCATTTTCTCTCAATTTTATTTGGATTATACTTCAATTACTTAGGTGGATTCAGTTGTCGCCAAAGAGCTGACCTGAATTTTTCTGATTGATCAAGTTCAAAACCCAACTCCTTTAATTTTTCCTCCAATTCATCACTCTCGTGAATCTTACCCGCTTTTTCTAAATCTAACACCTCTTCCGGTTTTATTTTCACGTGCAAAAGATCCCCTTCATTATTAAAATATACAAAGTCATACCCATCAACCGAAAATTTAACATCGCGACTATCATAATAACCAAGCATGCCCTTCATGGACATAGCTATGCGGATTATTTCTTCATTAAGCTTATCTTTATCAATCACAACATTAGAATTTTTTTCTAAATATTCAGCCAAATTCTGTCTTTCCGATTCTTGGAGTTGTTCTTTTTTCATATAAAGACTATAACCAAATTTAGCCTAAAAATCAAAAAGCCGAGTTACCTCGACTTAGGCTCCCTTCGGCCAATGTGATTTTTCCAGATGAACTAACTCTGCCTCTACTTCCAGATAATTCTGCTTTATCAATCTAGCCATAGCCTCAGCTAAGTAAACACTACGGTGCTGACCGGCAGTGCATCCGAAGTTAACGGTTATAACGGGTATATTACGTCTAAGACTCTTGGCTATATCTATTCTAACCATGGTCCAAGCGGCTAGAAAAAATTCTTGAGTTTCAGTGTCTCTATTAAGGGCGTCTGCAACCTTATCGTCCAATCCAGTAAGATGCATATGAGAATAGCGAGCGCCGGGAACGTGATTAGAATAATCATAAGCATCTATCGCCCGGCAATCAAATACAAAACCTCCACCCTTACCAGTTTCGTCTTTGGGGTAACCAGTTCTTTTATAGCTAAAGCTCTGAATCAGCACTTTCATGATATCTCTCCATTCATGAGAACTTCCGGAAGCATACTTCAAAATCTCCCAAAAATCAAAAATCCCGCCATAGCGGGATTAAACATCAATTATAGTCCAAGGGTCGGGACGTAGTAGATACTTTTCGTCGAGACAGGCTACATTTAAGACTTTTCCCATACTGCCACGTGCTTCATGGATATGGCCGCAAACCAAGAATTTAAGATTCCCTAAACTTTCCATCCGTGAAACCAGTTCTTTGCTTCCGCACTTACTACTATCTTTAGCTAAGTCGCATATGCCATATGGCGGACAGTGACTAATAAGAATGTCTACATCGTCAGGAATCATCGCATATATGTTCTTAAGAACATATTCAGGCGCCTGCCACGCCCAACGCCCAATCGGAAGACACCAGGGAGTCCCATAAAACTTCAGCCCCTGAATAATAATCCCCCTATCTATTAATAAATTCCAGCGCAGATTATATTGATGCTCCCAATGCTTGAATGGCTTATGATCATGATTACCCCAGGTAGCAACAATATATTTGGCAGATGCCCGATCAAGCCACGGCGCTAAACTATTTTCTATAAATAATTCCTGGTCTGTCTCAGAAAGTATATCTCCTGCCAGAATTAATACATCGCACTTAGGCACCTTCGGTAAATTACCATGCAAATCGCTTCCTAGTACTAATCTCATTTCCCCTCTTCAAATAAAAGAGCTTCTGGTTTTTATACCAGTTTAAATAGTTTTTTACAATTATTCGTCGTCTGTTCAATTACCTTTTCCAATGATTCATTTTTTAGTTCCGCAATTTTTTTAGCAACCTCGACAACATATGCCGGTTCATTTCTTTTGCCACGATACGGTTCAGGCGAAAGAAATGGTGCGTCGGTTTCAAGAAGTATCCGGTCAAGCGGAATATATTTAACTACATCATCGTATTGTTTAGTGAAAGTTAAAATTCCATTAAATCCTAAACAAAAACCTAGATCCAGATATTTTTTTGCGTCATCCATGTTCCCCGTAAAAGAATGGGCTACGCCGCAAAGACCAGAATTTTGAATTTTGAATCTAGAATCTAGAATCTTGATGGCATCTTTATGAACCCTACCTGAACTTCCCTTGGAACTATCGCGAAAATGAAGTATCAATGGTTTTTTTGTTTTCTGGGCTAAATCTATGAATTGCTCAAAAAATTCTTTTTGTTTTTTCTGTTTTCCCGGTTCAGGAGTACGGTAATAATCCAGCCCCACCTCCCCTATCGCCACGACTTTTGAGTCTAGCAACATGTTATGATACGCCATAACATCAAACCCATCGGTGATATCGTTCGGATGTAGACCGACTGTCGCCCACATTCCATCATTTTTCTGAGCCAGTTCAATCCCCTTCTTTGAGGTCTCCAAATCTGTCCCTACGCAAATCATAAGAACGCCCGCTTCGCGGGCGCGTTTTAACATTTCTTCTCGGTCTTTATCATATTGTTCCATCTGCGGATGGCAGTGAGAGTCAAAAATCATTGAAGCCTCGGAAATAAACCTGCAGTTTTTTGTACCTTGAATTTGTAATCGTCAAGAGACTTTACATCTCTGTCTGCCCCCATGGCATTGAATATATTGTCGGCTGTCTCCGGTAGAAACGGGACTAGCATCCATGCAACGTTGTATAGAATGTAGAGGGCATTGTTCATTATTTTTAGAAACTCGGCCTCGTCGTGCTTAATAGCCTTCCATGGAGCTTTCTCATCCATATATTTATCTCCGTAGCCTATTAACTCCCAAACTCTGCCTAGGGCTTCATGCAGAGCAAAGTTATCTATATTTTTGATATATTCTTTGAAAATATACTCAGTTTTTTTCTTAACTTCTTTCTCAACAAGAGAGTATTTATATATTAGCTCACCGTTCAGCTTAGTATCAATAAGAGTTACTACTCTTTGAGTTAAGTTACCAAGTCCATTGGCCAAGTCGCCATTGTATCTTTCCTCTAGTTTTTTATAAGAAAAATCTCCGTCTTCTCCCGACGGAATTTCCCGCAAAAGGAAGTACCGCACAACATCGGTTCCGTATTTTTTTATTAATTCCAAGGGGTCAATTACGTTGCCAACTGTCTTGGACATTTTTTGTCCTTCTATGGTAATAAATCCGTGAACATATATAGCTTTGGGAAGTTCTAGCCCCGTGGACATTAACATGGCCGGAAAATATAATGCATGGAATCTTAAAATATCTTTGCCAATTAAATGCACATCAGCAGGCCAATATTTCTTGAAGCGAGCGTCATTATCGGCATAACCAAGAGCGGAAAGATAGTTTGTCAAAGCATCTGTCCATACGTACTGTGTCTGTTCCGGATCGTTGGGAACTGGAATCCCCCATTTTAAAACTGATCTAGACCTAGAGAAACTAACGTCTTCTGCATCTTCAATTAAATTTAAAATCTCAGTTTTTCTTGTTTCTGGAACAATTTTTAGTTCATCACTCTCAATTTTTCTCTTTATTTCTTTTTTGTATTTACTTAGCTTAAAAAAATAATTTTCTTCTTCAATCTCTTCCGGTTCGGTTTGGTGCAATGGACATACACCATTAACCAAATCTGTTTTTTTAATAAACGATTCATGGCCCACACAATATAATCCTTTATATTTTTTCTTAGACAAGTCACCATTTTGTTCAATTAACTGCCAGATTTTCATAGCTGTTGGCCAATGTCGTTTTTGATCAGAAGTACGAATAAAATCATCATTAGAAATATTAAGGATCCGTATAAGTTCTTGGACTTGTTTTGCGATTTTGTCAACAAAAATTTGTGGCTCAACGCCGGCTTTTTCAGCCGCCTTTACCACGGTAGAGCCATGCTCATCTGTACCAGTTAAGAAAAAGGTGTCATCACCAAGTAAGCGACGATATCTAGCCAAAACATCGGCCTGAATCAATTCAAAAGCAAATCCTGAATGTGGTGGACCATTAGTATAAATAATCGCAGTTGTTATATAGAATTTACTCATAATTATGCCATCCTTAAATCTCCGTACTTTTTATTACGATCTATTATATTTTGAAGTGACTTTTCCATCGTTTTTAACTTATCGGGGTGTTTCAAATACTGCTTAAATTCCTCTAAAATCCTTAGCAAATACTTCTTTCTACTACAATGGAGAGTAAAATAATCGCCGTTATTAATATAGCCATTGCTACTTCTTAATCCTTTTGAGTGGTAAATGCTTAACTCTGGAGTCTCTATTCCTAACTCAAACAATTTCTTTCTAATTTTTGCGAGCAATATCTTGTTATAGTTGCCTAGAGCAAAAACTGCTTTATCTTCAGATATAAAAAACGATCCTTCTGCATCAGAAAAGCCAGCCAAAAAAGAAAAAAATGTATCCTTATTATTAAAAACCCACTGATAGCTATTTGGGTTTTTGGCAAGTAAGAAAGAGAATGTCAGATTGAGATTTACTTGAATATTTATTTTTCCTTCTTTGGTGAGCTTGCCTTGTAAAATATGACCATAATGTGAAAATAAATCTCTAAATAATCTTATCTGTCCCTTTTTAGTACTCCCACATTTGGTCACAATGGTTTCGCTTTGTGGACCGCACTTAGTAATATTTAGGTCGCCTATCCTAAAACCTACCAAATATGCCTTCTCCAGAATATCACCGCTAAAATCTTGGCGAGAAAACCTTATATGAGATGAGGCTATATTCCTTGTATTTAAACCGAATTCTTTTAGTTTCCTATATATAGTACCCCGAGGATATCCAAACTTTTTCTCAATTTCCCACGTTGAAAGCTTCTGACTTACATACCATTTTTTAAGTTGTTCCTCGGTAAAACCGACGGGCACATAAGAAAGCCTGGGTTTTATTTTATATTCATGAAGTCGTTTCCAAATTGTTCCCTGGCAAAAACCAAGCTTTTCAGCTATTTGATAAGTGGTGAGATGCTGATTTATATATAAATTTCTCAGGATATTCTCCTGTATATCAACCCTTCTCATTGCCAAATTCTATCACAAATTTTGACAATTTCCAACGCGCTCTAGATACGGAGTGGTCGAAATAAAATATTTATTTTTCATCTTGATTTCAACTCTCTGGGCCTTTCAGGCTCAAGTGTTACTTCCCTGCTTTTAATCATCCTCTCCAACTCGTTATATAACTCAGGCTCCCTATATTTAAGTTCATTTTTATCTTTTTCCGTTAACAACATACTCATGATTTCAAATGCCTCCGAATCAGTATCAGGCACATGAAGACGGTTCTTCGCTAACTCACTACTCAACTCATCACCCGTAAAACCCCCTGACTCTAGCTCCTCACGAGAATAAAGATTGTATTTCGCCCTAATACCTCCCTTGCCTACTTTGCCCTTAATATTTACTGCTTTAGCCAACCCATTTTGGCCCTCTTTAGATTTTAGAATTAAAATGGTACTAAGGTTATTCTTCTCTGTCCCTAAAATACTCTTAATTGCCCCGGATAAATTAGGATGGCCCTCTAGTTCCTTTAGGTAAATTATTTTTGCCTGCACTTCAGAAAAAACTATATCTTTCCTAAATATTACATCCAGACCACCTTCTTCAAGATCCCGGCCAATCATCTCTGCCATCATATCTCTATGAGCATCCGGTTTTATTATTGCAATGCTATAAGAAGAACTATCCATATTAATTTATTATAAATAGTATCTACCGAACTGTCTCTACCCTTTCCGAATATCGGCCGACCTTAATTTTTTCATGACGATAAAAGAGTCCCAAGTTCTTTTCTAATGAGTTGACCAGAGAATCAAATGTTTTAACGCTTATTTTAAAGTTTGTTCCTAAAAAATTATTTATGGTTTTCGTTATTATTTTAGCTACATTCTCACACTTCTTAAGATTCATCTCTATGGCACTGCGCCTGAACTGTTCATTGAGAGTAGCAATTTTATAATATGCATAAGGATATTTATCTTCAGATCCGTAGTGTCGACATAGGGCATCCAAATATTTTAATCCACCGAAGATTGTTCCGGCTTCTCTAACTGGAACTATGCTAATACCCAGATGGGCATTTATTTTTTTGGTAATAGAGTTTATCTTTCTAAAAAGATCCGGTGTGATATCCTCTATTATTAAGACTACATCCAGGTCACTCTTGGGTGTAACATGACCGAGCAAACTGCCGTGATATGCCACCGTAAGAACCGGAACTTTATAAGCAAGCAAGAGTTTCTCAAATTTTATTTTTTCTTCAAATATATTCATGATCCTTCTCTAAGAAATTTTTATTAAGAAGATTCTTGAGCAAGAAGCTCCTTTAATACTTTGGTTTTCATCTCTTCCGGAACTAACTTTAAGTCACTAACCTTATCAAGCGCCACCCATTCGAGTCGATAGACATTATCTGCCGACTGCCTTGTTTCTTCAGGGCCACCAATCTTTAATTCCCCGCTAAACTTATCAGCCAGAAAGAAATGCTCTACCCTATCTTTATTCTCATATTCCCACAGCTTTAGTTTTATCGTTACATCGAGACCAGTTTCTTCCTTTGCCTCCCTGACAACTGCATCCAGGACTGACTCTCCATCCTCAACTCCACCGCCAGGAAATACATAATATTCTTCCCCATTTTTAAGACGATACAAGAGAAGGATTTTATCGTCATTTATTATAATAATTACTGCCCTATTTTTGCTGCTCATTGTATATGTAAATTAATTAATTTATCTATTCTTGCTAGTAATAGTATCAATATAAAGCGGGACACTGCAAGGGGTCTTTACGGACAACTCAAAACTAGGAATATTATGCCCAATTTTTAAAGAAGCATCTTTAAGCCGCGAGCTCAGCCTATCAAAGATTACTTTTTGTCTAGCTTTCTCAAACTGACTATTATCCATATTGACCATGTCCTTTTGGGAGTCGAACTGAAATCGATCGAGGCTTGGATTAAGCATCTTCTCTAAATGGGCGGATAGTGTAACCATGGCGTATTTTGCGGCAATATCAGTGGACAATTCTTCTAGGCCCTCCTTGCCTTCGGAAAAGTTAACGTACACAATTAAATCCAATCCTGCTTTTTTTATAAATTTCCAGCCCAACTCTTGCTTATCAAAAAACTCATTGGTTATAACCATACCGTGTTCTTTGGCAAAATGGTCCACTGTTTTTTGTCGGGCATGTATCGGAATATTGTCATCTGAAAAAATCTCAAAAGAGTTGATGTCAAAAAACACAAACTCGTCAGCGATGTATTGACTGCTTAGACGAGCCAGCTCCATTGAAGACAATGTTTTGCCTATTGAACGTCCGCTATCTCCGAATAAAACAGTTCTGCCATTATTAGATATCGCTGCTGAACCATGAAGCAAGAATATATCATCCTCAATAGATTGCGTTCCTAAAAATCTATAATATACCTGCAAAAGGCCGATCTGATTATAGTAATTGCTGAGATTGGCAATTCCTTTTGCAGAAATAGTCATCAACTTGAAACTACCATCGAAGCTAATATGCCTGGGATCTTTATCCAGTACCCGAAACTCTGTTTTTTTATCTTTGACAATTAGAAATGAGTCTCGTGATTTTAAAAAATCTGATATATTTTCAGGAGCAGAGATTATCATTTTTTAATTTACCAGACTTGGCAAGGTATCGCAGTTGAGATAAAATATTTATTCATTATAACTTGCTAATCGCTTTGCCATCGAGCCAGGCTCGATTACGGCAGTACACTCTTAGCCAACATCTTCGTTAAAATCTTCTCTTGCTCAATTTTGCCTTGAATTTGACTAAGCCAGCTGCATTCTAAACTAAGATTCTTCCCTATTATTTTTTCCTCTCGGACTAATCACCACCACAAACTCGCCTAGCGTGCTGTTTTTGTTGGCTTTCATCTCCATCTCAATCTGATCAAGTGTTCCACGATATATTGTTTCAAATTGCTTAGTCAGCTCACGGGCAATCATTACTGACCTACTCTCTATTTTAGACACCCCCCTTAATTCTTCTAAGGCTTTCATCACCCTGTATTTGGATTCATAGAATACCACAGTTTCTTCAATCTGGCCAATTCTTTTAAAAAATGTCTGCCGACCTTTTTTATGAGGGGGAAATCCAAGATACACAAACTTATCCATCGGAAACCCGCTTACACTCAAAGCGGTTATCGCCGCATTGGGTCCGGGAATAGGAACAACTTTGCAATCTGACAATGCCTCCAATACCTTGCTGACCAGGAAATTACCCGGATCATTTATCCCCGGCGTTCCGGCATCAGTTACAAGGGCAAGCTTCTTGTCTTCTCTTAACAGGTCAATAATGTGATCGACTTTCTGTATTTTGCTATGCTGGTGATAAGAAATAACAGGCACCCTTATATTATACCTATCTAATAATACTCGGGTAACCCTCGTGTCTTCGGCCAAAATAAAATCAGCGGACCCCAGTACGCTGATAGCCCGCAGAGTAATGTCTTCTAGATTTCCTATCGGAGTAGCTACGATGTATAACATCGTAATTTTCAATTACCAATTCTCAATTTTCATTGAATATATCAATTTACCAATGCTTTAATTGTTTAGAACATTGAACTATTGAAAATTCATTGGAAATTGGAAATTGGAAATTGGTCATTGCACCACCGGTGTGGTGCCATTATGTTTCGCCTCTTCCTTATGTTTTGCCAAATCTTCCAGCATCTCAACGATTACAGTTGCGATTGGAACAGACAGCACCATTCCAGAAATCCCGGCAATCTGGTTGCCGATTAACAACGCCATAATGACAACTACGGGATTTAGCCCGGTTGTTTTGCCTAATACTACCGGAACTAACAGGTGATTTTCCAACTGCTGAACAAGTATGTAAAAAATTATAACCCATAAGCCCAGTCCCGGATCCTGTAAAAAAGCAAAGAAAACCGCCGGAATAGCCGCCAATACCGGACCGACAATCGGAACTATTTCAAAAGCCATAGCCAGAATACCCAGAACAAGAGCAAACTTAATACCCATCAAAGAGAGGCCGATATATACGGTTAAGCCGACTATGAGAGCTAGGAGCAATTGGCCCTGAATCCAGCGTCCGACTTTGGCTTCTGACCTTTTCCATAGATCCATAACATAAGCTTCCTGACGCGCCGGAACTACCGATTCTATAAAACTTTCTATCCCCCGCTTCATCACTGCAAGATAAAAAGAAATTATGATTATTGCGATAAACGATAACACTCCTCCAAAAATACTGACAACTAAGCTTAGAACAGACTGCGATGATTGCTGAAGATAGACAGAAAAAGTATCAAGCATGTTCTGTATCTCGCTGACAAAATCAAAATACTGAGGCGATCCCTGTTGAACATCCTCAAGCGAGCTTGATAGCCTTTGAACAATGTTGGGGAGCGTAGTTGATAATTGAGAAACTTCTTCAGCAATATACGGCACCACTAGAGAAAGTACGAAAACAATTGATCCTAAAACCAACAGATAGAGGCCCAAGACTCCGAACAAACGAGGAAGCCCTTTTGAATCCAGCCAGTTGGCAAACGGCGATATTGATGAAGCTATAATAATTGCAAAAAGAAATATAATTATTACGTCCTTCAGAACATACAGCAGTATAAAGAAAACAATCCAGAGTATTCCTCTTAAAATGGTGTTGGTATTTAGTTGTACGTGAATGTGTTCGTTTGGCACGTCAGTCGTAAGTTCCGATAAATTAAAGTTTTAAAATTTCTTTAAATTTGTCCTCGTCTTTAAACGGTCCGATAAGGGCTAGATTTAATCCCTTATTGCTAAAGATATCCTTGGCCACCCCATGAACATCCTCAATGGTTACTCTCTTTATTTTACCGAGTTCTTCCTCCGGGGTCAAAACCTTCTTATGGAATAAAATTGAATCGGCATAATTCATCGCTACTCCATCAGAATGTTCTAAGCTCAAAGCCATCCCTCCCTCAGCATTGTCTTTGGCCCCTTGAAGCTCTTTATCGGTAATACCACTCTCCTTTATTTTGTTTGCCTCAGCTAAAATAACCTTTATCGCCTCCGGAGCTTTTTCGTTATTCACTCCAGCACTAATGGCAAGATAACCGCTGTCAGTATAAGGATTCGCCTCTGCCCTGACATAGTAAGCCAACCCTCTTCTCTCTCTGACTTCATAGAACAACCTTGAAGCCATTCCTCCGCCCAACACTTTAGCTAAAACGGCTAAGGCATATTTTCTCTCATCAAATATATCGAAAGATCTAAATGCTAAAATAAAATGAGACTGGTCGGTTTCTTTGAAGTTAAGAAGCAGTTTTAGCTCATTTTGTTCCTCTTTTACCGCCGGCTTGCCGATTAATTTACCGTGACGAATGTTCTTAAAATATTTTTCAACCTTATTCTTAACCTCTTCTGGATCAACACTGCCAGCTATGGCAACGATTGTGTTCTCGGCAACATAGTGAGAATTAAAATAATTAACAAAGTCGTCACGCTTGAGACCGATGACAATTTCTTTTTCGCCGGTAATAGTCCATCCGGCCGGCTGATTGCCATATAAAAGCTCCTCGATCAGATCTCCGACATGGCGCTGAGGTAAATCTCGATACATGTTTATTTCCTCAACAATAACTCCCTTTTCAATAGCTATCTCCTCTTCTGATAACTTTGAGTTAAGAAAAATATCAAATACGACGTCCATTACCGTATCCAACTTCTCAGCGCTGGCTTTAGCATAGTAGCCGGTATACTCCTTGCCAGTGAAAGCATTATATTCGGCACCGATAGAATCGAGCTCTCTGGCAATATCCATCGTTCCCGGCCTTTTTTCCGTTCCCTTAAACATCATATGCTCAAGAAAATGCGAAATGCCGTTTATATTTTTAGCTTCATACTTGGAACCAGTTCCAACTAAAACAAAAACCGTCGCCGTTTTTGTCGACGGCATGGGAATAGTAATCAGGCGTAAACCTGAATCAAATTTGTGAAAATTGTGGTTAAAAGTTGTTTTCATTGCATCAGATGTGGTGTCGGTGGCAGGGATCGAACCTGCGACAACTTCTTTATGAGGGAAGTGCTCTACCACTGAGCTACACCGACAAAATAATTAGATAATTAATTTTAACACATAATTGGGTTTTTTCAACCAAAAAACGGCTTTAGCCGTTTAAGTTATTTTATGCTCCAGCGTCTCGTTCATCAGCTGTTTTAACCATTCCATGAACGGAGTTTTACCGGTTCCTTCAGGATTATCAGTTTTCTTATGAATGTAAGTTATGGCGTATTCGTAATGTAAAGCTCTGAATTCATAAAGCATTTCAAGACATTCATTATAAATTTCTACTAAATTCCTGAAGCCTGTTTTGATTATCAAGTTTCGTATAATCGAGATTTTTTCCATTTCTTCAACTAATATCCTGTGTCCGGGGGGCATGTAATCACGCATATCCATAAGATGGTTAGTCAGTCCTGTTTGCCCGTGTTTTATGCCCAGTAACGCAACGAGAAAGGGGATGATCAGGCTTTGAGCGCCGGTTTCACCTCTCAATACTTTTATCGGATCATCTCTGACGCCTTCAAAAACGACATCGCTAAAAGGCATTATCCACGGACGAACTGTTTTATAGTAAACATCCGGAGAGCAATGCTCGGGCATTCTCTTTAAGACTACCGTCATTCCCCAAATGGCCGAACTCACATCTGATAATGCATGCCAAAGAAGATGAGTATTGCTTGCTTTAGCAATATCGGCGGCTAAAATCCCCCCTTCAACCACAAGAGCCGCTTTTTTCTCAATGGCCGCATGGACTAAAATAAACCAATCCTCGTCATAGGCCTTCACAAAATTCTGAAGAAGTTCAATATTGCCGAGCGCTATGTCATTTGCCGGATTAATCCTTCTCCAGTTAGACGAAGAGTATGAATAGTAGGAAAGAATCGGTTTTTTGCCAAAGTCATTTGAAAGCCGGCAGAGAGGTTCAGCAATTTGTCTTGGTATCACGGTCTGGGGCGGATTAGTTGAGTGAACAACTGCACTTGCCCCGAAACCGTAAATCATCATCGCCCTGTCTTTTTCAGCCCGACTAAGAACGGCTAAGGCATTTTGTGAAGGCAGGGGTAGAGATTTGGCCGCTTGGATAATGTTTCCCGATTCAAGCAAATCAGGAATCTGCTTACCAAAAACATCTAAGTAGCCGAACTCGCCCGGCATCAAGGTTAAAGGATCTGTTGGCGGAAGAAATCCCCTGCCAAGAGCTATCCCGAACTTAGCTAATCTGGGTTTAAGGTAACTTTCTATCGGATCGTCTCTCTCTTCTTTCATATTAAATCCTTTTTAATGTTCCTGTCCTTATCACTAAACTACTCGAATCGTAAATTATTGCAATAAAAAAACTGACCATCTGTTGATAATCTCATTATATTAAATAGCTTTTTGAATTTATAATTAAACATGGAATTTAATCAACTCTTTGTACTCAGCCCTAACCGGCCGGAACGAGGAAGTAAAAAATGAACCAAATGCCGAAAAGAACCTGGATATTGCCCAAAAATATTCTCTTAAGCTACGGAACGGCAGTCAATGACGGCCAGATACTTTTGCAAAAATAGTCTTAGACCTAAAGAAGTATTAAACAAAAAGTGGTATATTAAATAATGATGGCAGAAATACTTAAATCAATCGCGGTCGGCCTAACGGTTGGGATAATATTCTCTTTATTTAGACTGCCCATACCGGCACCGTCGGTTTTAGGCGGAGTTCTCGGTGTGGTTAGCATATATGTGGGAATGGTGATAGTGAGACTCATCATAAAATAGGCAATTAGACCTGCCGCGAAAGGGTGTTCTTAGTTTGTAAAAAAGCTAGAAAAATGCTAGACTTTTGGCATGCCCAGTGGAGCTACGTTTGAATAGATTTTTATGATGCCTCAAGGTAATTTTGGGCTTGATCTATGGTTAGTGGTTATTTCGAATAATTTTGTCTTTTCTAAAAATTATTTAAGGCGTAATTCGAAGTAATCTTACTGAGATGCCCGAGAATGAAAACCATACTAAAAGCAGTGTTCCAAAGACCAGGCCGCCGGTGGTGGTTGTTTTAGGTCACGTCGATCATGGCAAAACCAGCCTGCTTGACACTATTAGAAAAACTAAAATTGCAGAAAAAGAGTCGGGCGGCATTACTCAGCATATCGGTGCTTATCAAACGGAAATAAAGGGCAAAACAATTACTTTTTTGGATACGCCCGGGCACGAGGCGTTTGCCGCAATTAGATCTCGGGGAGTTAAAGTTGCCGACATCGCTATCCTTGTTGTAGCCGCTGATGAAAGCGTGAAACCCCAGACTAAGGAAGCTATCCGTATTATTAATGAAGAAAAAATTCCGGTTGTTGTTGCGGTTAATAAAATAGATAAAGACGGGGCAAACGTTCAAAAAGTAAAACAAGATCTTGCCTCGGAAAATATTTTAGTTGAGGAGTGGGGAGGAAAAGTTCCCTTAGTTGAAATATCAGCTAAACAAAATAAAAATATAGACGAATTACTCGAGATGGTTCTTCTTGTAGCTGAGCTTGAGAATTTTGAAGAGGATATTTCCGTGCCGGCGACAGGAATAATTATTGAATCACATCTTGATAAGAGAAAAGGTCATGTCGCTACAGCTCTTGTTCAAAAAGGCATATTAAAAACCGGCGATTGGATAGTCGTCGGCACGATTGTCGGTAAAATCAAAATGATGGAAGACTTTCTGGCCAAGCAGGTTGATGAGGCAACGCCGTCTCAACCGATCCAGATATTAGGCTGGCCGACATCTCCCGGTATCGGCAAAGAATTTAAAGCATCAACATCCAGAGAAGAAGCTGATATTATTGCAGGAAGCAATACCGACTCAGCTCCCCTGTTTCAACTCTTTAAGGGAGCATCTAAAGACGCTCTGCCCGAAGATGGTACTAAAAAATATCTTAATATTATTTTTAAATCGGATGTTTCAAGCTCTCTAGAAGCAATCGAATCTACCTTGGGAGTAATTAATGCTAAAGAAGTTGTCTGTCGGGTGGTTAATTACGATATTGGCAACATATCGGAGGGCGATGTAAAAATGGCGATAGGCTCATCTGCCCAGATTGTCGGATTCAGAGTTATAGCCGATAGTTCCGTTACAAAGTTAGCCGAAAAAGAAAATGTTAAAATTTCTACATTTGATATTATCTATGACTTGGTCGAGTACATAAGAAAAGAACTGTCTAATCTCCTTGAACCTGAAATAAAAAGAGTAACGTTGGGCAGAATTAAGATTCTGGCGGTTTTTAAAACTGAGAACAGATTTCAAATCGTGGGTGGTAAAGTCACTTCCGGCAAAGTTAGAAGAGGAGCACTGGCCGATGTTATGCGCAATAACGCTAAGCTGTTAAGCGGTAGAATAACTCAGCTTCAGTACAATAAAGAAGACGTGGGTGAGGTTAAGGAAGGCTCAGAATGCGGTCTTAAATTCGAAAAATTACCCGGTCAGTCTGATTGGGATATAAAAGAGGGCGACACGCTGGAGATTTATGACGAGGAGAAGATATTAAGGAATGTTTAGAAGTTCATGGCGGCATAGCCCCGCCTTCGCTAAAGCTTCGGCGGGCAGGCAAGTGGTAATATAAAATATGGTGCAGTGGCGAAGTAGTAACGCGACCATCTGTCCCGATTTCTGTAGATATATTAAGATTTAAATAGAAATCGAGGATCCGCGATTGATAAAAAATCTTGGCGGCATAGCCAAGTGGCAAGGCAGTTCTCTGCAAAAGAACTATACGGGAGTTCGATTCTCCCTGCCGCCTCCAGGATTTTTTATCAATCGGGACAAAACCGCGATTCGCGGGTGCAATCCCCGCCTGCACCTCACAATGAAAATACCACCTAATCCAAAAACACCTTATATTCTGGACAGTGACCAAGACAAGAGAATACTAAAGAAGCTAAATAAGCTTGCAGAAAGTGGTTTTTCTGATGAAAAGTCGTTGAAACTTATGTATAGTCAACTTGAGACTGATTGGCGAACACCGCTCGAAAATTTTATTGATAATTTATTAAAAAACAATGAGCTATAAAAACATTTTAGTTACCGGTGGATGCGGATTTATCGGTAGCCACTTTATTCACCATCTGCTAAAAAAATATAAAGACATTAACCTAGTTAATGTTGATCTACTCACTTATTGTGGTAATCCTGAAAATGTCAGAGATATTGCCGATGATTCAAGATATAATTTTTATAAAGCTGATATAGGTGACTATAATGCAATGAGTAGTGTTCTTAAAAAGCATCAGATTGATTGTATTGTTAATTTTGCGGCTGAATCTGACAATAATAAAGCTGTCAGTTCTCCAGTAGATTTTGCCAGAACAAATGCGTTGGGAACCGCAGTGCTTCTCGAGGCGGCACGGCAGGCGGGGGTAAAAAGATTTCATCATATCTCAACTTGTGAAGTGTTTGGCCAGCTACCGCTTAAAAGTAAATCAAAATTTTCTGAGAAGTCACCGTATAATCCTAGAACTCCGTATAACGCCGCCAAGGCCTCGGGTGACTTAATAGCCAAGGCATATCATCACACCTTTGGTTTGCCTGTCACAATAAGCTATTGCGCTAATAATTACGGCACTCATCAGTTTCCGGAAAAAGTAATTCCAGTTTTTGCTATCAGGGCAATACAGAACGATCCCCTGCCCGTATTTAAGTCTTCGGGAAATAAAAGAGAATGGATTCATGTTTCCGACCACTGCTCAGCAATTGATTTAGTTTTAGAAAAAGGAAGAGCGGGCGAAACTTATAATGTCGGTACGGGGCTTGAGAAAACAGTAACTAATATAGCCGATGATGTGTTGGCTATCCTAAAAAAGCCTAAAACCTTAAAAAAGATTGTTCCTGATCGGCCCGGCCACGATTCAAGATACTTACTCGATTCTTCCAAAATGAAAAAACTTGGCTGGAAACCAAAAATAAAATGGCACGAAGGACTCGAGGAAACATTAAATTGGTATAAGAATAACCCCAAATGGTGGCAGCCTCTTCTAAGCAGGTCTAATTCTTGGAAATAATAAAATGCGCGGAATTGTTTTAGCGGGAGGTTCGGGTACCCGCCTCTCCCCTCTTACAAAAATAACCTCAAAGCAATTATTGCCGGTTTATGACAAGCCGATGGTTTTTTATCCGCTCAACACTCTTCTTCGGGCTGGGATAAAAGACATCTTAATAATTGTTTCTCCGGAACATCCCGGTGACTTTTTGAAACTTCTCGGTTCAGGTAAGGAGTTTGGTGCCAAGTTCACCTACGAGATACAGGATAAGCCTGAAGGATTGGCTCAAGCCTTTATTATCGCTAAAGACTTCATCGGTGATGATAATGTTGCCATGATACTAGGTGATAATATTTTTGAAGATGATTTCTCAAAAGTTATCAAAAAGTTCAAAAAAGGAGGCCACATATTTGCTAAAAAAGTTTCCGATCCGGAAAGATTTGGGGTAGTAAAGTTTGGTAAGAAAGGAAGAGCCATCCAGATAGAAGAAAAGCCTAAAAAGTTTCTATCGGATTACGCGATTACCGGATTATACATATACGACAACCGAGTTGTTGAAGTTGCCAAAAAATTAAAGCCATCTCTTCGTGGAGAGCTAGAAATTACAGATTTACATAATTGGTATCTAAATAAAGGTGAACTAAAGGTTGATATTGTAAAAGGTCTATGGATAGATGCCGGGACATTTGACTCTCTGGCTAAGGCAACTCAATGGGCCCTTCGACAAGACTCAGGACAGGCCATGAGGCGTGGAAAATAACTAAAACTGTGGTATAATCTATAAAATTGCCCGGGTGGAGAAATTGGTAACCTCGACTGACTTAAGATCAGTTGGCCGCAAGGCCTTGCCGGTTCGAGTCCGGCTCCGGGCACCAATATCAAAAATTGGTTAACTAATTATTTTTGGCAGATAATCTAAAAAAAATGGAAAGGCTAGAAAACCAACAATTAGGGGTGCTGAATCATAAGATTATAAACCATCACTATGCGGTTGATATCAGATGGAAAGACGGAAAGGAGTCTCAGCATAATTTTCCGGAAAATGGTTTTGGAGTTTTTGACCTTAAGACGCAGGACAAACTAGGTTTTATATCGGGGCAAGAGGCTTTAGACATACTAAAAGAGTATTCCCCTTTCGTTAACAAAGAAGATTTCTCGTGGCTGGATTATGTGAACATAAAATCGACCGCAGATACAAAAACTAGGAAGCGTAGTAAATAAGGTCGAGCTTGGTATAATAAAGACACTGAACCTCACTGTGCAATTCTTCACACGGTGTTTAATTTTTGTAATTTAAAACCGCAGGCAGATGCTGCGGCTGGAAAAAGATTGTTGCTACTTTCTCTTTTTCCCCAATTGGCGGATAAACTTCAGCACGTGATCTACTTCAACGGCAGTAAGTTTGTCCTTATGCGCGGGCATTAATCCCCGACCGTCGAGAATAGTAGAGCGAAGATCAACGTCTTGCTTCTTGGCTGTTGTCTCGTCGGTAAGATCGATCCTCGAGATATCGCCATTAACCATAGCTATGACATTGAGATTGCCTTTTCCGTTCGGTGCATGGCATGCAGCACACCGCTCCATAAAAATAACTCGTCCTGTATTTTTCCTGGTTTGTGCAGACGCGGCCGAAGTGATACAGACAACAAGTACGATTGTTGCACAATAAACTAGCACATACGCTTTTTTTTCTTTCATTTTCTCTCTTTCTCCTTCTTGCTCTTGTGTCAAACCCTATCTCTAGAATACGCTTAATTTCTTTAAATGTCAATGCTTACCTTCAGTTGGCGGGGGTTTTGTGTATTTAACTAAAAGTGTTAAAATATGCCCCAGATACAGGACTTCGTTATTATCTCTATGGATAACCTATTGTTTCCGATCGAAAAACTTAAAAATGTCGGTTCGCGGAATCTTTCGCGTCTCAATAGATTAGGAATTAAAACCATAAGAGATCTTCTCTGGCATTTCCCAGTTCGCTATGAAGATTATAGCGAAGTAATGCCTATAAATCAGGTAGAACCTGGTCAAAAAGTAAATGTTCAGGGGGAAGTTTTAAAGATCTCAAGTAAAAGGATATTCCCCCGCCGACTGACCGTTACTAACGCCATTGTCGGTGATTCCAGCGGAGCGATCAAAGTTGTCTGGTTTAATCAGCCATATATTGAAAATCAGCTAGTTGAGGGTGCTATGGTTAGCCTTGCTGGAAAGGCTAACTTGAATAAACACGGCCTATACCTCTCCAGTCCAACATATGAGAGAATGATGGGTAATGAATTAAGGGTTCTGAATCAAGAAGGTGAAATTCAAAATTCAAAATTCAAAATTCAAAATTCTAGCTTGAAACACACCTCCGGTCTCGTGCCAGTTTATCCTGAGACCGAAGGAATAACTTCAAAATATCTCAGATTTTTAATCAAGCCGCTTCTCAAGAACATAAAAGCCGACGAGCCGCTACCTCAGACGATTTTGGATAAGTACAGCTTCCCGAGAATATCTGAGGCTCTTTCAGATATCCATTATCCGAAAAATTTAAAAGATGCCGATTCGGCCAGAGAAAGATTTGCTTTTGAAGACCTCCTACTCTTTCAGATAAAAGCTCTTCTTGAGAGAAGGAAAATAAATCAGCTTAAATCAATTTCAGTACCTTTCGATCAGGCACTGATTCAGGATTTCATAGGCCGTCTGCCATTTGAGCTGACCATTGATCAGAAGGTTTCCTTATGGGAGATTCTCAAAGACCTTCAAAAAAGTTATCCGATGAACAGGTTAATGGAAGGAGACGTCGGAAGCGGTAAAACTGTGGTTGCCCTAACTGCCTCCTATCAGATTGCCAAGGGGGGTTACCAGACTGTTTTTATGGTACCAACTGAAGTTCTGGCTCAACAGCATTATCGAACGATTACATCGTTAATTTCCAATTTCTCCCGATTCGCTTTCGCGAATCGCGGATCCTCGATTGCGAAGCAATCGGGACAATTTCCAATTTCCAATCAAATCAAACATCAAAGCTCTCAAAGTTTAGAAAACGAAATAAATATCGGATTACTGATAGGCTCGGAAGCTAAGTTAAACGGACAGTCGGTATCTAAAAAAATTATCAAGGAAAAGATTGCTTCGGGGCAGGTTCAAATTATAATCGGTACTCATGCCATTATCCAGAAAGATGTTTCATTTGATAAATTGGCGATGGTGGTAATTGATGAACAGCATCGCTTTGGAATTAATCAGCGCAAGGCACTGCTTAAAAACTCCGAACTACAAAAACCAAATCCTAAGCAAATTACAAATTCAAAATCAGAAATCTCAAATATTGGAAATTGGAAATTGTCCCGATTGCTTCGCAATCGAGGATCCGCGATTCGCGAAAGCGAATCGGGAGAAATTGGAAATTCTCAGCAAGTGGTACCTCACTTGCTGAGTATGACTGCCACCCCTATCCCCCGTACCCTGGCCCTTACTATATACGGAGATTTAGATATATCCCTGATAAAAGAAAAACCAAAAAACAGACAAAAAATAATTACTAAAGTGATCACGCCCACCCAGAAGAAAGAAACATATCAGTTCATAAGAGATGAAGTTAGAGACGGCCGGCAGGTATTTGTCGTCTGCCCCAGGATAGAACTAAGCGATCCCAAGAAAGAGATAAAAACCGGTTCTCCGCAAAGCAAGATGAATATTCTTTGGCAGGAAGTTAAGGCCGTTGAGGAAGAATATAAAAAATTATCGGAACTTGTATTTCCGGATCTGAGAGTTGCTATGCTTCACGGTAAATTAAAACCAAAAGTTAAGAATGAAATAATGGGTAAATTTAAAAATAAAGAATTTGATATTCTTGTCTCTACGTCAGTAATTGAAGTCGGCATAGATATCCCAAATGCAACTATTATGGCGATCGAAAGCGCCGAAAGGTTCGGCTTGGCCCAGCTTCATCAGTTCAGGGGGCGAGTAGGACGAGGAGAGCACCAATCTCACTGTATTCTTTTCTCTTCTTCGGGAGATAAATCAATAAATCAAAGACTGAAAGCCTTAGTTGAGTGTGATGATGGTTTTGAACTGGCCGAGAAAGATATGAAAATACGAGGGCCGGGAGAATTCTTCGGGGTTAAACAATCTGGAATGCCTGACCTCGGTATGGCTTCGCTTGCCAATATAGATTTAATTAAAAAAGCCCGCGCCGAGGCTCGCCTACTTCTCAAAAAAGATCCATCGCTTAATAACTATCCTCTCCTTAGGGATAAACTAGAGTCATTCCAGAAGCTGACCCACTTTGAGTAGTTATAAAATCTTTCCTCATTATTTTCTCAACCTGAGCTTCGGGTTAGACAAATAATGGCTTAAAACCTCCGGAAGGCCTTCCGAAATTCCTTTCAGTCAGTTTCGGAGGCGATTCCCTGGAAGTTCCTCCAGTGAACCTTCGCCTTAAGCTTTCCTGCTCGCCTCGCTGAAGCTCCGGCGAAGCGGGTCGGTTTTAGGTAAGCTATTATTTATACCTAACCCTCTTGCAACGGTTATCAAAAACGATAAGGAAAGATTTTATCCACTTGTTCTCTTAGTAAATCAACCGAGACTTAAGGGATATTAAGATAGCTATTCTGCGTGAGCGTCGGGTTTATTCTCCTTCTTTCTTTTTGCTGATCGATTGCGGGCAATTGTATCGTTCCTGTCTACGTGAGCTAGGAATAGACCGATCCCCTCTTTCTCAATATATTTCCTAATTTTCCCGGGATGCTCAAGAGCTTTTTTTGCAATATCGTAATGCTCCACTAATTTTTTATAATGTGTGGATCGTTCTAACAATATTTCTTCAGCGGGAATACCCATAACCTCAATACTGAGATTGTGTTGGATGGAGATCTTTTTAAATAAGGCTTCGGCTCGGGGAATATGATACCCGTTAGAAACAATAATGGCTGTCTTTATACCCTTGCTCTTAAGTATATCTAATATGTTTTCAAAGTTTTCAATTGTACTTTCAGACGACTCGCCAATCTCTTTGATGACATCTTCTGGTTTTGCATCCAAATTTTCAATCAAATACTCTTCCTCTGCATCAGCCATAGAACGGTCATAACCCTCTCCGATCGGCACTCCGCCGGTAACTATAATCTGCTTGGCTTTGCCGAGTCTGTATAACTCGTAGGCGGCGATAGTTCTCATTTTGCCGTGAAGATTAAGCTTGTCTTTTTCATCCGGTAAAAATTTCAAGCCGGAGCCAAGAACAATTGCAGCATCAACTTCCGGAATTTTTTCCAGCCATTGTTCGTGAGTTAAGCCCTCGACAGCTTTAGTCGGAGAAAAAACTGCCTCATATTTTTCTATAAAATTTCGTTCTTTCATCGTTATTTTACAATTCGAATTTTTGGCGTTACCCAAAATCCCATATATTTTCCGAGCATTAGCCGAGTCTGTGCTTCTAGGCCCGGTAACAGGCCTAAGCCGATAGTGGTAATGGGGAATAAAAGCCACTGAAGAACCATCCAGAGGTACTTGAACTTGCCGAATTTGGGCGGACGAGGCGGAAGAAGGACAATTGATAGAACAGCCGTTGAGACAAGACCTATCATGGAGATTGTCATAATAGTCCTGGTTATAAACGGCAGGTTAAAAGATAGGATACTTTTATTGAACTCTGAACCCCCGACAATGACCGGCAACCAGCCAAGAAGAAATATTATTAGGGCATTGGTTGCCCATGAATGGAACCCCTCAACTATCATAAAACCGTACTTCCATTTTTTAAGTTTAGGAATAGCCTTATTTTTAACAAATCCGAAAAGAAAATAAGGGACGTTTTCTACGCCATAGCCCCAGCGCCGCTGTTGCTTATACACATTTTTAAATGTTTGCCATGACGTGTAAGCCACATTGGCATCCATCGATACCGGATAATACATCGGTACTACCCGGTAGTCACCATTGTAGCGGAGAAAGCACTGCCAAAATATTCTTGAATCTTCTGAAACCATATTCTTCTGCCAAAAATCAACATCAACCAAAGCCTGCCAAGGCATTGAGTGGGAAGAAAAAGTCGTTGCCGTTTCGTGCTTCTCCTGTTTGATGGTGTGCCAAAAAGTTGCCGAAAAAGCTACGACTCTGGCAAACGAAGGAGCCTCCCAGATATTATTTATATACAGCGGCACAGGCTGGTAAGAGGCCCTGAGCGGCCTATCGGTCATTAAAAATGTGTAGGTAAGAACTCCAAAATATTCAGGAAAAACAACGGTATCTATATCGAGGTTGGAAACCAAAATATGGCTATAGGGTATTTCTAGTCTATCAATGATCTGTTCCTTAGCTACTCGGGCGCCATAAGCGGTATTTGATCCTTTGCCGGGCATTTCTCCCTGAAGGCCAGCGGGATGCATAGTAGATAGAAATTTATAAAATTTGTTGCCATATGTCTTTTCTATTTCTTCAGTCGTCTGTCTGGTTGCTTCCCCTCCCCTCTCTTCCCAGCATAGAACAACAATCATTTTTTCTTTGGGATAGTTGCTTTTTAATAATCCCTCCATTGAAGCAGAGACTAAAGAAAAATCTTCTTTATACAGAGGCAGAAAAATTACATGATAAATATCCCGCCAGGATTTTAGTTGTAGGTTGTAGGTTGTAGGTTGTAGGTTGTTAAGTTCTTCGAGCCAGTTGATCTTTAAATTTTCACGGAGCTTATTATAAGAAACTCGGAGGTGAAGCGAGAGATAAAGCGTCTTTATAAACCAATAAACGTCGAAAATTATAATAAAAACAGCGATAAAAACTGGTACAAAGAATGAAAGGAGAATTATTAATAATATGGTTGTCCAGGCTAAAAGACCGGGCATTATTTCAAAAGCTCGATAGACTCTTCTATCTCTTTTTTCAGCTAAATCGCTTGCTCGTCCGATATGGAGATAATCAGGCATTGTCTATTAAATTAACCACAAATTCGTCATAAAAACAAATAAAAAATCCCTGGCATTTCGCTTAGGGATTTATGGTAAATTAGGAATCTTAGGCAGGTTGATTTTCGTCAAACATTATTTTTAGAGCCTCATCGACATTCTCAATGAAGTGAAATTTAAGATTATCTTTTGCCGATTGAGGAACTTCGTCAAGATCTCTTTCGTTTGTCTTCGGTAAAATAACTTCTTTAATGCCTGACGTTTCCGCAGCTATAACTTTTTCTTTAATGCCACCCACTCCGGTAACTTTACCTGCAAGGGTTATCTCACCGGTCATAGCCACATAAGGTTTGGCAATCTTTTTGAAAGCAATCGAATAAAGCGAGCAGTAGATAGTTACTCCGGCAGAAGGACCGTCTTTCTCTATAGCACCCTCGGGAACATGGATATGAACCGACCTATTTTTCAGTAATTCCGGGTTGTTACTTTTCTCAAGCTCTAGTCTAAGCAGAGAAAGGGCTAATTTGCCCGATTCTTGCATAACTTTTCCGAGCGAACCGGTCTGGGAAAGCTCCTTGCTTTTAAATTCCGGCAGTATAGCCGATTGGACATACAAGATATCTCCGCCGAATTGAGTCCAGGCTAGGCCAATAGTTTCCCCGACCTGAGTTTTAGAAGCCCGTTCTTCATAATACTTAGGCTGACCTAAGATTTTTCTCAGCCATCCTTCATTAATCTCAGGAGAAGAGAAATTCTTGGGATTTTTTAAGTATTCCTGAGCCAAACTTCTCCCAAGGGTTACTATTCTGCGTTCAAGATTTCTGACTCCAGACTCTTTCGTGTAGCCTTTTATAATACTGTATAAAACTTCGTCTGGACTGTTATTCGGCCATTTAAAATCTATTTTATGCTTCGAAAGACCAACTTCAGTAGTAGCTTTAGGGATTAAGAATCTTTTAGCAATCTGTACCTTCTCATATCTTGTGTAGCCGGGCAAGAAAACCGGTTCCAGTCTGTCCAATAAAGCCGGCCTAATCGGCGTAGTATCGTTTGCCGTTGCTATGAATAATACCTGGGAAAGATCAAATGGCGCATCCAGGTAATGATCCCTGAAAGAATTATTCTGCTCCGGATCAAGAACTTCCAGAAGTGCGGCTGATGGATCGCCTCTGAAATCCGCTGTAATTTTATCTATCTCATCGAGAACAAAAACAGGATTTTTGACCCCGCCCCGCCTTATTTCCCTCATGATCTGGCCAGCTAAGGCTCCGATGTATGTTTTTCTATGTCCCCTGACTTCGGCTTCGTCCCTGACTCCACCGAGAGACAAGCGAACCAGCTTTCTTCCGAGAGCTCTGGCAATTGAATTTGCCAAAGAAGTTTTACCGACTCCCGGAGGGCCGATAAAGCAAAGATTGGCTCCCTTGCCGGTAGGATTTAATAGTTTTCCGGCAAGATACCTGAGAATGTGAATTTTGGCGAAATCTAGACCGAAATGGTCGCTATTTAACGTTTCTTCTACTTCGGCTATATTTTCTTCTTGTTTGCTTTCTTTATTCCATGGTATATCAAGCATAAAATCAATGTGGTTTATAAATACAGTCCATTCCGACCCCTCACCTTTTAATTTACCGAGAGATTTAAGTCTCTTGAAGCTCTCCATTGTTGATTTGATTGCATCCTCATTCATGTATTCTCTGATCTCTATGAATTTTTTGTATTTTTCAACTAGCTCCGGATGAGCGTTCTGGACGAAAGAAGCGTCTTTTTCCTTCTGGTTTGGTTCTATACTTTTTCTTGGCCGAGAAGAAGCACTCTGATCACTATTCTCTTTTTCCTCTTCATATTCAACTCTCTCCCTGCTAAGTCTTTCAAATTCATTTCCCGCCTTTAGCTGATTTATGCTCCTGATAAGAGTATCGCTTAGTACGCCAAGGCGTTCCATGGGGTGTCGCAGACTTAGTACTGTTTGTTTTTGATCAATAGCAATATCGGGCAATATTGCGATGATATTCCAAGTAAAAGAATCTATTCCGGACTTTAATCTGAAGTCGTAATTTTCAAAGTTATCCACGATATCGTGAATATGTATCAGATCTGGATCGCTCGTGAAGTCATCTTCGGAGTGCCTGCTTTTTGCAATCTCGTTAATCATTATGACAAGCATTTTCTTTATTCTAAGCATGTATCCGTAGATAGGGTCTGCGTATTCTTTAATAACGGCATGATCAGTACCAATTTTTTCAAATATATCCTCTTCAATGTCAGCTATCGGAGATACTTTAGCCAGCCAGTAGCTTTTAATGTCTTTTCTGTTCCTGGTGTAACTTATTACTTCGGCTCGGTAACGGCCTTGTAGGCTAACTATCGGTATTTCCTGATCTTCAACCTTAAGCTGAGATACGACCCCGATCCTATAAAATCTTTCAGGGGCTTGATATGCACCCGGTTGGGACATGACACTAAAAACAAAAGGGCACTGTCCGTTTAAGGCATTATGAACAAGCTCGAAGTAGTAATCTCTTCTTAAGCGGACTCTGGAAGTCGACCCGGGAAAGGTCATTACTTCTGAAATAAGGTCAATTACTGGAAATTCGCCCGGAATTATCATCTCTTTTCTTGCGTTTGATCCCATGACCAATCCTTTTTAAAGAACCAACGTTATCGGAAGTATAATGAAATAAACAATAAAAGCAACAATTAACCGGTTGGTTCTGCGGTGATATAAAAAACCCCGCAGATGCGGGATTAATTAAGAGAACTTTTCAACCAAACTTTGATCTACTGCATACAAACAAATTTCTTTGGCACCCCTCTCGGTATAGTTAAATTTCTCTATCAAGTTTTTAATCATGTGGGAAACATGCAGCTTCAGGCGAGTATCAAATGTCTCAAACTCTTTGGTTCCGAAAGATGATACGATGTCTTTGAAGTTATTATTCTTTAAGAACGGCTCGAAAGTCCTTTCTTTAAGATGTCTGATATAGGAATCGAACAAATTACAATACAGTTCCGTTTCTACTATTTTACTTTCTTTTCCTTGAGCAATAACTTCAACATACTTTAGCTGAAGGCTTCTTGCTAAATTAAGAGTGTTTCTATCGTCCAGCTCTTTACCCACAAAGTAAGAGCCTGTTGTTTTTAACAATTCCAGGGTCACTTCGAAATCTTGCTGAGTCCAATTACATCTCACTTTGTTGCCGACATCATAATTAATCGCATAAAGATAATTTAGAATATTCTCCGATATCTGCTTTTTATCATAGAGATAAAGGGATTCTTTTATCTGGCTGAGAACCGTATAGTTGTACCAATCTACAACTGAATCAATAAATTTCGGCGGTATATTCTGATTTCTCTGCTCTCTGCTTAAAACCTTTTTAAAATAGTCGGAAACATTGCGCATGTTTGCCAAACTTGTTTTACCGCAATAACGGTTAACGAATTCGCCAAAAAATCTTATTGAATCTCTGACCGAAAAACCGCCTTCTCCTTCTTGTTCGCCTTGAGCAATAAGTCTGCGTCGGAATTTAGCTGTTAATCCCTTTTTATCTTCTTCGGACAACCACGCTGGAATTACTCCGCTGTAAATCTCCATCCTTAAAAGCAAGCCGGATTCATCACAGTACTTTTTATATTTTTTAACATCGGGAATCCATTCTTGAAGTGGCTTAGACTCTGAGTTCATTCTCGAAGAAATTATTATTCTTGCAAAGTTTTCTAACACCCCGGGAAGAAAATAAGAATTGATTTGGTCCCCGAATATACTATGATATATTTTAACCTCAGTTGGTACATCCAGCACATAGGATATTTTTGTATATCTTATTCTCCCCTGCAGTGATCCGACCTTCTCATCTTCTATACTCTTTTTGTCCTCCGGGTTCATTAGAGCAATAAAAAGGGAACTTATACTTTCTTCTATTATTCCATTGACCTTGTGCACGCCCTCAGAAATAACATTATGAAGTTCTAAAAGCCGGTCTTTATTGTGTGATTTTATATCGGTTAAAACATAGATGCCATTATTCGTTTTGGCGTAACGCGAAAATACGTATTTTACAAGATTAGCTCCGAAAGTTTCATCGAGTTTTTCCTGAATTTGTTTGTCAGTTAAGTAAGCTTCCTTCATCGGTTTATCGCCGGGATTAAAAACACTAATCCCCTCTCCTAACCTCCGGTCAAACTTGTAATAACGCACCTTAACCATTTTTAAGACTGCATCTAGAGAACCGACCTTATCAATCAACGCCCTGAAAAGAGATTTGCAAATAGTGCAAGCCTCATTTTTAAATAACCACTCATATTCTTTTTCATGAGTAAGCTGGTAATCTAATTCTGTTAATTTCTCCGGTGAAAGCAGGTTGTCAAGAAAAGAGATTCGATAGCTCTTAGGGATGAGGAGTATCGGATTGTCATGGCTTGGACAAGAAACTTTTACTTCTTTTCCGTCCAGCTTAATGTCCCAAAAAATTTCAAAGGTCCTTCCCTCTTCGGTGTCAGTGTATTCTTCGAATGTACGGAGAAGGTTATTTAAGAACGTACTCTTACCGCATCCTTGTGGACCTTCGTATATGTATATCCGATTTTGTTGAGACCCCTGTTTTAACAGACGCATTTGCCCTATAAATCTATTTGCAAACAATCTATCGGCAAAGAACGGGTTGTCGGATCTTTGCTCAAAAATTTTTGAACAATTATATTTTACGAAACCGATACTCTCAGGGTCATTCGGGTATTCATCTTCTCCCTCACCGACATAACTAGTTACCATGTCAGAAAACAGTTGGAAAATATTTCTAAAAACCCTGCGAGGCTCTTTTCGCGCTATTTCAAGATAATCTTCGAAATCAAGGATTAATCTTTTTTCCTTACCCTCGACACTACTTTTAAGAGATTCTAAGGCAAGCTTTGTCTTGTTCCTTTGTTCGGCCGTATCTTCGGAATAAAAACTTTTTAAAGTTTCGTGTTTGCCCATAGATTACCCCCCTATCTCATCTGCGGAAAGCATGGTTTTTTCTATGACCTTATCTTTGCAGGTGTAACGAACTCGAAATCTTTTATAATAAGGCGTATACTCCGGATCAAAAAGTAAATTTTCTCTCTCTTCTCTTTCGATATCAAATTCAGTTGTTTCTAGGCTAATTGTATTTCCGGCAAGATACGACAAGCCCATTAACACGGCAGGAATATATTCTGTAACTAAAGTTCTGCCTTCGAATACATGATCGAGATAAAGCTCTCCTTCCCTGGACTTATCCTCATTGATTAATATACTTGGCGGGTGGTATAAGCTGTCATTAAGCATTTTTCTATATTCCCTTCCGCTACGCGACTTAATATATATTTCGATAACCAATTTGTCCGGGTTAAGTCGGCGTCCGGCCACAAAAAGATTGTGTTTATCAACAAAATCCTGAAAGTCATCGTCGGAAAGAAAATTAACCAACATGGAGTCGTTGAGGTTCTTTCTTATCTCTAGCAGAGTATTTTTCCCGGCGTCTTCTCCAAGCTTTTTATCAAAGTTTTTTCTGGCTTCCGCATCTTCCAGCAATTGATATTCGGCAGAAAGTTTTCCTTTCATAGCCATCCCTTCGATAAATTCGTAAAGACGCTTGAATCCTATATACGGATTAAGTCCGATTCCGCCAGGCGGATCAACTACAACCTTGGAATTAGTCAGGGCAAAACCAACCTCGTGAGATTTAATCCTGGGGTCAGCTACAAACAATCTTTCGTGCCAAAGACTTGCCCAGCCTTCATGTGAATTTTTAGTTCTTATCTGGGGCTGGAAATATAACGACGTCCTTCTTACTATTCCAAGGATATCCTTCATCCACTTATTTTCGTCCTTATTTATGAAGTCTGAATTTTCTACAAGATACTGAAGTATATCTTTCGGTTTTAATTTATTTTTCTTGTCTTTTTTTTCAAAAGCGTTCTTAAACTCCGGGAACTTGCTTTTTAGAAACGGGTCATCAAAAAAAACCTCTTCTCCGACCTTTTGACCAAACTGTTCTTGAGACAAATTGAGACGGCTTATTTCGTCGTAGTAGAATTTAATCGGAACTGTCTTGCTCTCATAATGATTTTTAAGAAATTCCCCGAAGTAAAATCTTATTCTCTCCGAAAGTGTCCCTAGCACATTCCCTGATACAGACTTGTCATCTTCTCCAAGTTCACCGTAGTAACCAACTAGGTTATCGATACCTCTGGCAAATTCAATTACATAATCCACCCATCTTTTTTTGTCACCCATCTCTTCGCGAATTCGGTTGATCAGGCGCTTATCAGCTAAGGCTTGGCCGCAAAAATCATCATTCCATGTATTTCTAAAAAAAACATTATTCTGAAAGAAATCTATGTGGCCTAGAACATGGTAAAATATCATTACATTAAGCCAGTCTGGATTATTATCATTGTAAAATGACATGGGAGGCCTTGTATTGATAACCGTTTCATAGGGGTTGTGCGGATAAACGTTGTAAAGCCACTTATTTCTTACAATTTCTACGTCATCAGCCCAGAAATCATACAGTGTCGGAATCATTACTTTTGGACTAAGCTCAAGGAAGCCTTGATTAGTTACTATATACTCCAGGCTTTCTCCTTTAAAACTCAATCCGGCAGATAAAGCTCGCTTCTTGCATTCTTCCATTATTTCCTTGGTTTTTTGACTTATTAGCTCCATTATCTCTCCTGACCTAGGTAATATTTTAAATGTACTTCTCCTAATCTATAAAATTATAGGATAAATACAAGTATTCTTCACAAAATAAAAAAGGACGATACATTCGTCCTTTAATTTTATAGCTCTACCCGCTGGTGACAAGTGCCTTGATTGCCTCCTCATTTTCTTTATCACTCGGGTTGCGATAAGACATTTTGTGCATTCTAAAAATGTTATTTCTTTCAATAAACCTCCCTATTTTTATATATTTCTCAAACTCAGTTTCTCTGCCCTCATTATAAGGCGTTCCTAAAAGACTTACGCCCATCAAGTTAACATAACTTAATATTATTTCTATCTCCGGTACCGCCAGCTCTCCTTCGTCTGAATCATCGCCATCCGTTCCTTGAAAAACATAAATATTATAGTCACGAGTAAGATTTTCTTCTTCGACTATCTGGTTGATCAGCTTATACGCAGATGGGATAAGAGTTCCCCCGCCTGAAGCTACTTTGAAGTAATTATCTACTGAAACTTCTTTAGCAACCGTGTCGTGAACGATAAATCTCGGGATTACAAGTTTTTCATATTGGAACAATAGCCAAGAATATAGCATGAGATGCTGACTTATTATTGCCCGGGTTGGATAACCAATCATTGAACCGGAATAATCTCGTAAGAAGAATACTACCGCTTGTGATTTCCAAATTCTTTCCCTGGAAAGAACCCGGTAAACCTTATCTTGCGGACCAACCACAAGATTTGTCATATCGGGATTATTCTCATCTAAACGGTCGAGGATCTTATTGCTCTTAATTATACTTTTTAGAGTTTCCTTTTTATCAAGAAGCTGGCCGGATCCTTTATGTCTGTCGGTTAAATCGTAAATATATTCATCGGTCGGCACCTTTTTTACCTTATCCTTGAGATTGGGCAGCTTTAGTTTCTCCGAGAGCTCTTTACCTAGTTGGTAGGCTTCCGTTTCAATACCATGACTCCCCTCACCGTCTCCGGCATTGGAATCACTTTCTGAATCTATGTCACCCTCTCCTTCATCACCCCAGATGGGTATTTCAGCTACCACGCTTCCAACCTCACCTTCACCGCGCCCTGCTTCATCTTGTCCATGCTCGCCTGTTGGCTCAAAATCGCCATGAATAAGCTTTTCTTCAACAACATACGGAATAGCTATTATTTTCCCCGGTCCAGCGAGAATACGTCTTATTTTTATTCTTTTTTCAAACCCATCTTTTTCTCTTAAGGCATCTCTTTTTAAAAGTTCATCAAAAGATTCAGAGGGCATAAAAAGGCCTCATTCTACTCACCCTAGCTTTCATCATCTTTCTCGCAGAAGTACTCAATTGTTTTATGAGCACATGTAGTGCAATATCCCAGCTTCTTCATAGTTTCTATCATTCTGTTATAAATCTTAACATTCTCTTCGTTGGTTCTATTCGCTAAAGCTCCGACCAGACTACCTGCCCCAGCGACATCTGACTCTAACCTAACCTGAGTTACTGCATTTACCAGTTCGTGGTTATCCATAAAATCATAATTGGGATCTGATACTGCTTTTTGCCCAAAGATTTTTCTAATCATATTTCGATACGACTCTTGTCTTTCATTATTAGAAAGACCCAGTCTCGCTTCTACGCTGTTAACAAAACTTGTATCAATCTTGATTGATGTAGTTTTAAGAGTTTGGCGATCTATATATGTCCAGATCATGTCCGGGCCTAGATTCTCGGCACCCACGGCAATAATCATGTTAATGTAAGACATAACGTCCTTACGGATAGCATTTTCATCATCTCGATAAGCGTTAAAGATGGTTTTTTTCACCTGTTCACGGTATAATTGTTTGGCAATTTTTATATCCTTGAGGTACTTATCCCTGTCTGCGGATTCGGTAACGTAATCCAAGATCACTCTTTCCATGGCCCGAAAAACATCTTTAGCAAAGAGGCACTCCCCTTCATTGCTTTCAGACATAGTCGCCAATATCTGCAAAACTCGGCCCTCATCACGATGACCTAAACCTTTTTGGCCCCATCTTTTGGTAACATCCGAGTTAGCATTTGCGACATCTTTAACTTCTGATAAGGTTTTAATTCCTTTCTCGCCAGCCGTTTCACCGGCTTCAAGCTTCATGGTTTCAATCGGGGTAAGCTTCTCCGAGTAAGGAAGGCGAGTTAGGGCCATTCCTACGGAAATAGCGTAATTAAGATTGGGATCCTCATGCATGTTTTTTCCAAGAACGGTTGTTTTTTTCTGACTGCCCAGAGAATATCTTGTAAGCTCTTGCTGAAGCTTGTAGTCGGTATTATGACCCACATAGCAAATTCGGCACCTGTCTTTTATCGGAGATTCTTCCTTCTCGGAAACAAAGCGGTTATACTCCCAGTTGTTTGAAGTTGCGATAATCATGGTGTCGATGGGCCAAATAAACCCATCCAGTTCTATATTTCTATTCTGAATAACCTGAAGATAAATTTTAACAAGATCCGTTTTGTTTTTAAACATTTCATCGGCAAAGTGTATTCCTGAACCGGCAACGCGAGCCAAGGCTCCTCGACGCAGATCAAACTTATTTGGATCTCCCGGCGGAAGCAACAAAATAAGCTGAAGAGATTCCTCTCCAAGAAGATCAACAGACGAAGATGTAATTTTATCTTTAGCGGAGTATTTACCGGTTATAGTACCCAGACTTTCTTGAACTGGAACCGGAATAACCTGTACTTGCTCGAGTGCTTTTAGGGTATCCCCGTTAAAGTATGCAAGAAGTTTGTGCCATAAGTATTCTGTGGATGCACCTAGCGAACGATAGTCATTGTATAGAAGATCTATCTGATTATCTCCGAAACCTTGTTCGGCAATAAAACCTTTTGATTTATCGTTGCCGCCGTAAAGATTCATGGCCAGAATCATCGGATCCTCAAACGTTAGAGAATGAAGCTCCGCAACATTTTTATGGTAGTTAAGCGTTTTATCTAATCCTGTAAATTTAAAAGTGTATTTATGATTTTCTGATCTAGACAAAAATTGTCTATATTTTGCGCAAATGAAATCTACGAAAAAAGTCTTGCCATTTCCAGGCTCTCCTACCAGAACAAAAGCGTTCTCTTTGGCAGATCCGCCTTCAGCCGCATCTTTTACGAAGTGAACAAAATCGTTAATCTCATCATACCATCCAATAATATGTTTTGACCCCTGACGGAAAAATTCATAATCATACACGGTCTTTCCAGCTCTGGTTTTTTTCTCAATTCTTTTTTCAAGAATCATTCTGGATATGCCCCTGGCAGCCGTTTCAAATTTCCTCTTACCCTCAGTCACTTCTTTTAGATGGAATAGCAGGTTTTCATGACCAGAAATCGGTGTAGCTTTTTGCGACATAGATCCTTCCTTTTTTGTTTTTAAAGACCCTGTTGTAGAAAGAATAATTCAAAAGTATGGGAGAGTCAACATCCTTACGTTGCCTATCAAATTTTTGTATATAGCTCAGGAGTTGTTAGCTAGAAAAGAAAAGTCCGTATAAAGAGTCTTCAATATTCATCTGGCCATTCTTGAAGCCGATTTCTGTACCTAGAAGCTGAGTATAGATCCTTTTTAAATCAGCAGTTTTAAATCGATTAATATTGGCCAATACTTTTTTTATAACAAATGGGTGGAGTCCGCTTTTCTTTGCTATTTCGACATGAGAAAAACCTTTTTCAAATAGACCGGATACAATTAAAATGTTTCGGAATTGATATGTAATCATCGTCAAAATATAATACGGGTCACGGCCGGATTTTAACTCGCAGTAGAGAAGTTCAGCGGCCTTTTTATTATTTCTGGAACCGATGGCATCAATCAGATTAAATATATTGAGATCGGTCTTCGCAGAAACTAGCATAGATATATCACCCTCCCCTATCTCCCCTCTTTGCCTATAAGCAGCCAATTTTTCTATTTCATTTATCAGGGACCAGCCGTCATTACCTGCGGCGTTAATTAGTTTTTTGACCACTGTCAGGCCCGCAGAGCATCCCCTGACCTCAAATTCCTTTTTAATCCATCCGTGTAATTTTGTTTCTTCCAAGGGCTCAAATACCCTCACAACATTAGTTTTATCTGAAAGAAGCTTAAATAACTCTTTATTTTTGACGATTATTTCCTTTTCCAAGGAATCCTCAAATACCAGAAGAGTGATGTCCGATATGTCGGCAATCTCATACTTTTTAATACAGCTGGCCATCAAATCGGCGCTATTTTTTTTTGCGAAAATATTTTTAGAGATTATCAGTTTGTGCTCACTAAAAAAAGAGGAGCTTTTTAGAGCTTCTTCCAGAAGATCCGGGCCGGAGATTTCAGACAAATCAACATTAAACAGATTAAAGCCGCTTTTGTACTTACTTTTGTAACGGCCGATTATATCGTCTTTAGCCTGCTTTAAACGATAAGAATCGGAACCGTATAGAAAGATGATCATTTTTAACTCGAAATTAGAATATCAAAAACAATTTATTTCTACCGTATTTCAACCTTATTTCTATTGTATTTCTGAAATGAATTGAAATATGCTTCGCGAAATATATGGAAATACGTTGTTTCTGATTTCGTGCTTCGGGTTTTACTCTGTAACTATTTCCACCCATATCTTGCCTGGGGTAAATTCAATCTCCTTGCCGTTAGTATCATAGAAAAATAGTTTACTATCAAGTCGGCTTGGATCTTTTGACCACTGTCCGCTGATTCTAACACCGTTCTGATATATATCGGCATTCCCTTTGCCGATAGCTATAACGGACTGATAGTCCTTACTTATGGGCCTAGATGTCGTTTTCATTACTATTACAACGCTGGCAAGGGCCTGCACTCCGTTATTCTTATCCGTTTCCGGACTGCCTCCGCGAATTCTGGCATAGGTATTCTCGTCTTTCTTGTAAAGCCAACTTATATTAAAAGGCGGTTCGTAGTTGATAGAAATCGTATCAGCCAAATTCAAAATATTTTTTGGAGAATCTTGATTAGAGCGAGGATAACCCGTAAATGTATTTTTTTGATCGTATTTTAAGTCTTTGGTCGCTTTCTCTAGGCGCTCAAAGTCGGTAAACCCGTTATGAGGCTGAGGTATTCCGGACTTTCTATAAAAGTAGACAGTCTCATATCTCATCGCGTCAATATTATCTATAATATGTCCGTCCAATTTTTCTAAGGCTTCTGTCTCTCCTCCCCAGTGGGCAAACACGGTCCCTAAACTTGCCGCTAAAGGAATAAAATCTTCTCTGGCCGACCTTACCGATCCGATCTCATCCGGACTCTCGCATTGATATACAGCCATAATCCTGGTTAACCCGCTTGGTGTAACTGGCATTTCAAAGACAATATCGGCTTGGCTTATACCCGACAACGGTCTGGTAATCGGATCAGAAGCCAGCATTACAGCTATGGGCCTGTTTTCGGCTCCCTCGCAGCCCAAACCGGTAATCAGGCTTTTAGGGAGGTTGCTTATTGTGTCGGAATCGCCGTTATTATTTATCTCAATCCCTCCTCCTTTTTGCCACCACACAAAGAAAGCCACGATAAAAATAAAAGCTATCGCTCCGCCGATAATTAGCACTTGATTGATAGTCAATTCGGATAACTTTTTTATAATCCCTCTCATTTTATTATTTTTTGATGTTTAAAACAGAAATGGGCCGATCGTCCGCCGACTTTGATTCTTTGGACTGTTCCTCCGTCTTTTTTTGCACATTTTTTACCAGTCTGCTGATAGGCTTTCTGGATGTTTTGATAGCCCCCTTTTTCTCCAGACGGCAGACGGTAATCGTCCATGCTGTCACCCTTTAATTTTATCGCTTTTTTTAAAATTTTATTAGTTGACCGGAATATTTTTATCAAGTCTAATTCTTTGAGCTTTTCGACTCTGGACAAGGGGTGGTAGCCGGCGTCCCAGAGTATTTCGTCGCTGTATATATTGCCTATGCCGACGATAAAGAACGGGTCCATTAAGGCAGGCTTTAAACTCCCTCTCTTTGTTTGAAATAATTTCTTAAACTGATCAAATTTTATATCTAAAGGCTCCGGCCCCAGATTGCGTATTTCTTTAAGGTTTGAGACATCCTTGTCTTTAACTAAGATTACTCTGCTAAAACGGCGTAAATCTGACATCGCCAGCTGATAACCATTACTTAATGTCCAAATGTATCGGATATACTGATTTTGCCGGTCATTTTCTAGAGGACCCGGTATTGTCGAGATCCATGTTTCTTGATCTTTTTCTTTCACTTTTAACTTTTCACTTTTAACTTTTAACTTCCATTGGCCGTACATAAGGTGGCCGGATATTTTCTGATGAATAAAAATTGACTTATTGCCCTTAATATCAATAACTATGAATTTAGCTCGACGGAAAATGCCCACTATTTCTTTGCCGGTAATTTCTTTCTTAAACTTAGCCACTCCCCCAGCTTGTTTGACAGGCTTTTCTTTATCGGACCAAAAATCGGTTATTCTCAAACCGATTATTTTTTTGCGCAATTCCCTGACAATTGTTTCTACCTCTGGAAGTTCCGGAATACTAAATTGGCTCCATATCCCGCCAGTTATTGCCATATCTGGCATCAACGATAAGCGGAACATCGAGTCTATAAACTGACTCCATGATACTCTTAATCACTTTTGATATTTTTTCGACTAAATTATTTTTAACCTCAAACAGAAGCTCATCGTGCACCTGAAGAAGCATTTTTACATCGTTATCGTTGAACTCTTTGTGAATTAAATCGGATATCCTATTCATAGCAATTCTTAGAAAGTCCCCCTCGGTTCCCTGAACAGGGTGGTTTATAGCCATTCTCTCTGCTTGGGCCATCAGCTGAGGTATGCCGGAATTAATCTCCGGTAGGTATCTGCGTCGGCCGAGGATAGTCGAAACATAACCGTCTTTGCAGGCTTTTTTCTTGATATCCTCCATATATCGGGCAATTCCGCTGAATTCTGCCATATAACGATTGATGAATTCTTTGGCCTGTTCTCTCGATGTACCCGATGCTCTTTGAAAACCAAGAATTCCCATTCCATAAAGAAGGCCGAAATTCATAGCTTTTGCCTCCCGGCGCATATTGGCCGTGACTTTTTCCGGCGTGACTCCAAAAATTTCTACCGCCGTCCGAGTATGAATGTCCTCCCCTCTTTTAAACGCTTCGGTCATTTTTTTATCACCGGAAATATGGGCGGCGATTCTGAGTTCAAGCTGTGAATAGTCAAGAGACACTAATTTATAGCCGGGAGATGAGATGAACGCTTTTCTAAACTCCTGACCCAACTCTGTTTTAATAGGAATATTCTGAAGATTAGGGTCTTGGCTTGATAAACGACCAGTGACAGTACCCGTCTGATTGAGGGTCGTATGAAGCCTCCCTGTCTTTTGGTCAATAAGGTGGGGGAAGGGTTCAATATAAGTAGTCTTAATTTTCTGAAGCTCCCTGTATTTTAGGATAAGATCAACAATGGGATGTTCGCCTGATAATTTATCAAGTTCTCCGGCCGCAGTTGAAAGGGCGCCCTTAGCTGTTTTTCTGACCTTGCCTTTTAGGCCCAGTCTCTCAAAAAGAATCTCCTTTAATTGTTTGGGTGAATTAATATTAAACTGGGTGCCGGCATGTTTGTGTATCTTCTTCTCTAACCCAGACAACTCTTTGTTAACCGATAACGATAGTTTTTTAAGAGAGCTGATATCTATCTTTAAGCCATTTAGCTCCGTTTCGGCCAAAACCGGAACCAGCGGCATTTCTATCTCTTCAAAGATTTTAATAAGACCGTCGTTCTTTAGCTTATCCCAAAATATTTTTTTAAGTTCTAAGACCGCATCAAGGCGGTTAGCACCCCCCACCGCAAGATCTTTGCCTAGTTCGTTCTGATACATTATCGGCAAGTCATAGTCTTTTCTGTCGGCTTTTACAAGATAGGCCGCTATCTTAGTATCAAAAGACAGGCCCTTAATATGAATACCTTTTTTAAGAAATTCCTTGGCTACAGGTTTTAGATCATGTCCGGTCTTAGATATATTTCCGTCCTCGAAAACTTCTTTTAGGAGGCTCAATAATTCGGTTTTTGTAGAGAAAAACTCCTTGCTATCAGAGGTAAATACCAGTCTATCGCCTACTAGCTCCAGGACAACTTCTTTCTTTAGCTTTATTTTATCAACGGCATTTTTTATTTCTTTCACTGAGTCACAGGACTTTATATGAGTGCTTTCCTGAA
This sequence comes from Candidatus Yanofskybacteria bacterium RIFCSPLOWO2_02_FULL_41_13, assembly GCA_001795735.1. Lineage (GTDB taxonomy): Bacteria > Patescibacteriota > Minisyncoccia > 2-02-FULL-40-12 > GWA2-44-9 > 2-01-FULL-39-28. The sequence continues at coordinate 20,695 of MGKQ01000017.1, read as the reverse complement.
GTAGGGCTGGCGCTAGGTTAAGGTCTAGCGTTGATATAGAGCTTTGTACATCTATCTCGGACAATCTTTTAACTAAGCTGTAAAAGCCGAAGTCTTTAAAAGTTTTCTCGATTGCTTGGAGATCGAGATTTTTACGCCAATCTGTTTTTTCAAGACTGAAATCAATATCAACCGTCCTGACGATGGTGGCCAGTTTTTTTGAAAAGAATGCCTGGTCTTTATTCTCCTGAAGTTTTTGTATTAACTTTTCTGATAAACCTTGATTTTTGATTTTTGATTTTTGATTTTTGATTTCAGCGATACTGTCATAAAGATTCTCCATGCTCCCAAATTTTTGAATAAGCATCGCTGCCGTCTTCTCCCCTATCCCCGGTACTCCTGGGATATTATCGGATGGATCGCCTTTTAATCCCTTAAAATCAACAACTTGCTCTGGCTTGAGGCCATATCTTTTTTGTACCTCGCCCTCGTTGTAGGTTACCGTGTCGGTCAAGCCTTTTCTTAATGTAAAAACAACGACTTTATCTTTATCAACCAGCTGAAGAGTGTCCAAGTCGCCGGTTACGATTATGACCTGCAGATTCTTCTCTTTTTTACCCCTCTCGGCTAAAGCACCGATTAGGTCATCAGCCTCAAACCCCTGTTTCTCATATATGGGTATCCCGAATGTTTTAAGCACTTCCTTGGTTAGTGGTATCTGGGCGTATAGCTCGTCAGGGGCTTTCTCCCGGTGGGCTTTATACTCTTCAAATTCCTTATGGCGAAATGTAGGGCCAGCTAAATCATAAGTTGCGGCAATATAATCGGGTTTTAAATCTTTAAGCATTTTTATGAGAACTGACGTAAAACCATAAACGGCATTGGTCAAAACACCCTTAGGTGAGGTAAGGGTTGGGGGCAAAGCATGGAATGCCCGATGGACTAGGGCGTTTGAGTCGATTAAGACTAATTTTTTCATACTGATTGGGTGGCTTAGATCTCAAAGACTATAATTCAGACTCAGACCACATTCGATTTCTCCAGCGGAAATCGAATCTTAAGTACTCGACCGATCGCAGAACCAAGCCGATCGGTCTGCGTATTTCTTCGCTAGAATTATAGCCTCTGAGATCTACAGATTATTCTATTAAACCTAGCTTACAGCTATTTTCCTTGTGTTCTTGTCTATATGCTCGATTCTAATGTCTATTTTTTTGTCGGATAATATTTTCCTTATCTTTTCTGGCCACTCAATCAGAATTATATTTTCTTTGTCTTTCAATATATTCTTTATTCCGAGAGATAATAAATCTTTATGATTTTTCAAGCGGTAGCAGTCTATGTGATATAGATATTTAGAATTTTTAAACTTTTTTGGAAGTTTGTACTTCTTAATAAGGGTAAAAGTGGGGCTTTTTACTTTGGTTTTTATGCCTAATATTTTTGCCAATCCCTGAACAAGGGTTGTCTTGCCTGCTCCAAGCTCTCCCGATAAGGCTATAATCAAACCGCTCTTTTGGGTACCAACGCTTATTTTATTTAATAAAAAATGCCCTAGTTTTTGAGTTTCCTTCGGGCTTTTAGTGATATGTTTCATAATCAATATATGCCGGGCCTAATATGAATTTTAGGCCAGCGGCACACCTTTCAGGTTTGGCTAATTTCTTCGTTAAAATCTCCGCTTGATTCTCGCCGTAGTCCTACTACGCCTCGAATCAATACTCGATTCTGCCTCGAACTTAGCTCAAATCTATTGATTATAGTCTACAGTTTGTGGGAATTTTTTCAATTCTTTCGGTGGGCTCAAGATAAAGAAAAAAGCTCGTCCTTCCGATGGCCCAGATGAACTGGGTTGGAAGGTACGAGCTTGGAACCTACTTGATGTCGTAGCGTTCTCGAAGGCGTTGTTTCAACGCCTCGTTGCGCTGTTGGGCATCAGTGAGGGTGGGTGGAGCGGGCGGCGGTTCCGCATTCGGTTTTTCGACCGAAGGCGGAGGCGAGGGTGGCGTCGGTGGGAGCTCGGCCTGAGCCATCTCCTTCACCTGACCACGAACTACGTTGGTGGCCGACAGGATTTCTCCTGCTTCGGTCAATGCCTCCTTGATCGTTTCCGTTGTCATCACTGCTCCTTGCTCTAAGGCCGTCTGCTGAGTCGCAGTCGGCACTTGAGCGTGATTGGTGACGACTTGTTGTGTTTGCTGGCTAACCATCGATGGTCGGCCAGCTAGGTATCCGCCGCCGAAGATCCAGGCAAGAACGGCGATGCCCCCAATCCAGACCATGGCTGTTTTGAACTGATTCCATGCTGGGTTGACAATCACGTCGTCGCCGTCGCCTGCTGAGGCATGACGTGTGTACGCTAGGCGTGTCGGTGGACGATTTCTCGTCCTTGCCTGGCGTGGTGTCGGCTGAGGCATCGGGTTCGGACCCGGTGCCTCAGGTTGATTACAAGTTGCCGTCGGCGGATTTTGGTCCGCCGAGGAGAAGAATCCGATCCTTCTCAGTATTCGTTCCATGTCAATCTCCTTTATCGGGCTACGATTTCCCAGCCCTGTAGGTCTTTGCTGGGACGAATCTCGCCGGGAACCTTGTCGATGTTGCCTCGTCCCGGCACAAGCAACGTTACCACGTACGGTTTCGAACCGGTCGGAGTTGAAAGGCTGGCTGAGCTCATTGCTGAGATCAGTTCCTTCCTTCCCGTGTTCGGATCAACGACCACCGCTGTGAAGTCGGTAGTGTTGACCGTATTCCAAGACATCTCCTCCTCTGGATCGATCCTCTTGACCGGAACGGTTTGTGGTGTCGGAAGTGGTGTTGCCACCTCTGCCGTCGGCATCGGTGCCGGCTGAATTGCGCGTGATTCAACAGGTATGCAATCCTTGTGGTTTCTGTTGAACGGCTTGTGCGTCGGATCATATGCACGGATGTGCATTACTCCGGCTTCTGGGTGCTGCGTTCCGAGTAGATCCGATTCCGGGAAGTTCCCAAGCTGGGCCTGGACGCTCTCCGGTGAGCTTCTCATGATGATGTGGCAGTTCATCGCCACTTGCTTCTCCGGGTTGGAGACGCTCGTGCTCAGCGTACATGCGTTCAGCACTCCAGGCATTTTGAGAAAGTCTACAACCATGGCCAGCTCGATCTGGTAGTAACCCCCATAGTTGCGACCGAGGCGCGGGCCGTAGTAGCCACCGCCGTATATGCCGCTGGAACTGTTGATGATCCTTTCGGCCATCAAGGTTACGAGCGGACTCTGTTGAGCCTCAGCCGGAATGGCCGTGGCCAGAGTTGCGACGACGACGAAAAACGAAAGAATGCTCCTCATTTTGTCTTCTCCTCTGCCCCGTTCAAGGGGCGAAAATTGTCGAAGATCTGTCTCGACTGTGTATATACATTATATCACCTTTCTACCTTTTTGTAAAGGGCTTGGAAAGTGAGGTAAAATGAGGGTTACTGTCTTGCTTATATCCCTCTTCAACACCTTCGCAACATCAATAAACTTTTCGATATTTATTCATTTTCCAGACATAAAATTGGGTCCCGCTCGTCAGTCTTATAGACATATTGGTAATAAGCATTACCAATACTAGACAAGACTCACTCCCAATTCTTTGTCTTCTGAAAAACTTTCATAAATATCTCGAGTTTATTATGAAGTTGCTCAAACGGTTTCAGGGAGATATAAGCAAGATAATTAATGATCTGCTAGGGGTAAGCTAGGAGACTATACCCAGAGAGGAAATTCGCAGGCGAGGAGAATAAATCGGGAGATGAGCTCACTCTTTATTATGAGTAAGGAGAAGCTTACAATACTGACTCAAAAAGGTGGGACCACTCTTAATAAATAAAACTGAGCTGATCCCCTCCCCATTTTGCAGACCGTTTGGTTTCAAGGAATACACAATAGTTAAATTAACCGATAATTTATGTTATTCCACAAATTTGAGTGGGGAGTCCGATATCTTTTTAGTATAAAAAGATGTCGAGCGACGAGGCTCAAATTTGTTAACTAAATTGAGGTTAATTTAACTATTTGTCCGAAGAAATTCAACAGGTCGAAAAATGGGGAGGAGATTAGCTATATTAAACATCAATATTTTTGAAGTGTTTGATTTTGGCCACTCCCCTATCTTTGTCAAACGTCAGGGCGATGACATCAATTTGCCAATCCTGGTCCGGACTATATTTTTTTGAAGCTAGGTATGTTTGTATCGCCCGGTTCAATCTTCTTAACTTCTCCGGATTTATTCTGTTTTCCGGTTCAAAGCCGGCCATCTCTCTTTTATTCGCCTTAACTTCAACAAAAATGAGGACTCCCTCTTTCTCAACAATTATATCTATTTCGCCCCAAGGTTTCTGATAATTTTGGCCCAGAACAGTATACCCTCGCCCCTTTAGATATTGTGCGACATAATCTTCGGCCCATTTTCCAAACTCAATTATTTTTTCATTCATAAAATTAGTCTTATTTTTTAGACTTATGCTCCGAGTATCAACAAAGCGATATTGACACGAATAAGATCAAAATGCTACTCTTTACCTTGTAATTCTCTTCGGAGAATTTTTGTGTTTAAAAGTAAAAATGCTCATTTTTTGTCGTAAAATCTAACCTTTTAGCCTATCAATACTCGATTTAAAAATTCTTTTTCGTCTCCTTCTAGAAGCTTGGTCAGAAGAATAAAGATTAAAAAAATCATCAGCTTAATTAAGAGTGAGCGTTTTGGATTCTGGGGAACTCTGCTCCTCGTTTTTTTGCTCTTGACCTTCAAGGGATCAATTGGGGAAGGCCAGCCGACTTTATTCAGCAATGTAATAGAAAGGTATATTGAGGAAACCTCAGCTACGATCATCGGCCATGTCCCGCCACCGATACAGTTAGCTGAGATAAGTACCTTCGCAGCCGGCAGTGGAGGTTTGGGTCAGGGTGGACCAGAGACCTCAATAACCCCTCTTCCTATCAATGAGAACTCGTTTCTCGCTCATAACCCGGTCAGTACTGATTATATTGATATTAACAGCTCACAACGCAGTGAAATCGTAGAATACACGGTTCAAATTGGAGATCTCCTATCTTTTATAGCCTCAGACTACGGAATTAGTATAAGCTCTATAATCTGGGCCAATAAGCTAAGGGACGCGGATAGTATAAGCCCCGGCCAAGTCCTAAAGATTCCTCCGGTTTCCGGAGTAATCCATCTGGTTGCCAAGAATGACACCATAGCTTCTATTGCAAAGAAGTACGGAGCAGATTCGGCAAAAATAATTGAATTTAATACTCTTCCTCAGAGCGGAGAACTTCAAATAGGTGATGAGATCGTCGTTCCAGATGGAATAGTAAAGAGCATCTATGTGGCAACTAGTGGCTCTTCAACAAGCTCAACCAACAGGTCCTTCTCTTATCTGCCTAATCTAGGGGACTACTTTATGATTCCGACATCTGGTTACAACTGGGGAAGAATTCATGGAAGAAACGGGGTTGATATTGCCAACTCCTGCGGAACACCGATATATGCCGCCGCCGATGGTTCTGTCGCAGTATCTGATGGGGTTGGGTATAACGGCGGATTCGGTAAGTTTATAAAACTTGTCCATGCAAATGGTACGGAAACTCTATATGCCCATGCGACCAAGCTTTTAATCGGTCAAAGTGAGTTCGCCCAAAGAGGTCAGATGATAGCTTTAATGGGCTCTACTGGTCGTTCTACCGGATGTCATTTACACTTTGAGGTACATGGTGCCCGCAATCCGCTAGCAAAGTAAACAAAAACTCGGCAAATTAGCCGAGTTTTTGTTCCGCGCGGAACATTACCCCAACTCACCAACCGTCTTCTCGTTCATTCTAAATCCAATAGCTTCAGCTATGTGGTGATCTTTGACTATCTCCGTGACCTCAAGATCAGCTATCGTACGGGCTACCTTGAGTATCTTATGATAGGCCCTTAAGGATAAGCCCTGCTTATTTATAGCTTTTTTCAATAATAACTTGGCACTTTTTTCAGCTAAACACAGTTTTTCAACATTTTTAAAACTCATTTCTGAATTGCTGAAAATGCCAAGTTCTTTAAATCTTGCCAGTTGTATGTTCCTTGCTTTGTTTATCTTGCCTCTTACTTCCTTCAAAATTTCACTATTTTCTTCAGTTTTATCATCACTTTCACTAATTGTTTCGCGCGGAACATTTACCTGGATGTCTATTCTGTCCAGAAGGGGACCTGACACTTTTTTACGGTATTTTAGTACATTAAACGGCATGCATGTACACTCACTGTTAAGGTTACCATAGTTACCGCAAGGACATGGATTCATCGCAGCAACAAGCATAAATTTAGATGGCAGTTTTACAGAGCCGGAAGCTCTGGAAACAACAACTGTACCATCTTCAAGAGGCTGTCTTAAGCTCTCTAGAACACTTCTTGGAAATTCCGGTAACTCGTCAAGAAAAAGTACACCTCTGTGGGCCAGGCTTATTTCTCCGGGTTTTGGCCACTTCCCACCGCCTACAACGGCTATGGCCGATGTCGTATGGTGCGGATTCCTGAAAGGTCGGTTCAGGGATAAGGGACTAGAATTATCTATTAAACCTACTGAACTATATATCTTTGCTACCTCAATAGCCTCATCAAAAGATAGGGGTGGAAGAATATCAACTAGTGCCTTCGCAAGAAGGGTTTTACCAGATCCGGGAGGCCCGCTCATGAATATATTATGAGCTCCTGATGCAGCTATAATAAGGGCTCTTTTAGCTGATTCCTGCCCCCTTATTGACGTGAAAGAGTCGCCCCCTTTTGAGCTCTTGTCACCTTCGGTGCTTAAAACAGCGGGGGATATGGGCGAAGTTCTGTCTAGGTGGCTTATTACTTGACTTAAACTTTGAGCCCCAATTACGGTAATACCCTTAACGACAGAAGCCTCTTGTACATTATGAAAGGGGATGACTATTTCGTTGAAATTTAGCTTTTTAGCAAGCATGGCTATGGCTAAGATCCCGGAAGTTGGTTTTAGCTCGCCATCAAGAGATAATTCTCCGGCGAAAAGCTTTTTTGATGGATCAAATTTTATTTGCTTAGTCTCAAACAAATACCCTATAGCAATAGGAAGGTCGTATGATGGTCCTTCTTTCTTGATATCAGCCGGAGCTAGGTTTACTATGACCTTTTTTGTCTTTGATTTAGGAGGAGAAAAGCCGGAATTTTTAATAGCAGATCCGATTCGTTCTTTTGATTCTTTTACGGCCGTATCCGGAAGACCGACAATACTAAAAGAGTGGATTCCGGAACTTGAGTCCACCTCGACTTCAATTAATTGAGCATCTATGCCACTTAGAGCAGCCGAAAATATTCTGATAGACAAAAATGTATCTTTCTCCCCTCCGGAGAATGTTTAAAAAACTTAAAATCTTGTTTTTTTAGCACAGCCTATACAGAACAAAGCAGCTGGCATTGCTCTTAGTCTGGCAGGATTAATGTCTGTGGAGCACTTTTCACACCTACCGTATTCACCTGATTTAATCTTATTAATGGTAGTAATTACATCTTTTCTCTCGGTTTCAAGAGTATTAACTAATGCTTGCTGTCTGTCCAGCTCGCCAGCTTCCTGGGCCGCATCTTCTTGGGATTGTCCCACATCTTCGACGCGAACATTAAAATCACCCCGAACTAAGGGATTCTCCGTAGCTATCGAGGCTAGTTCGTTATCAATTTCTTTAACCCTGTTATTGAGGTTCTCTAAAAGTTTTTTTAATTCTTCTTTATCCATTGGACTGTATTAAACTGGGAATAAATCAGCATATCATGATGGAAATTAAAAGGCAAAATGCTAGATACGGTCAAAACTTTTATAATAAAAAGCCCTGATACTCAATGAATTAAGCTAAGTGCTTTAACTTGAGCCAGGGCTATTTAGATCCCTGGCGAAATAAGTCCTCCTAGATAGAAAAAATTATTCCGCCAGAGATCTGAAAATTGAGCCAGCATTTATTACAACTTTTAATAAACACCAGCAAATAAGGATCTATACTGAGTATAGCATCCTGCATTATGCAAAGTCAACATGGCAGTCTGTGGATAATTTGTCACCAATAAAAATTATGTCACCGATAAATGTCACCTTCAAAAAATAGCTTAAAATCTACATTAATTGGTGACATTTGCAGAAAAGAAGCCGGATTGTAATAAACCGAAAGTGACTTATTAACAGAATGATAACAAATAGTGACTGACTTTACTGAGACTAAAGTTGCTTTAAAGACCCTTGATCTTATCAATCGGGAGATAAATAGATTCCCGTGAGTTAGTAATAATAAGGTACTGCTTGCCGGTTAATGATGCCACGACTGCATAATCAATGCTTCTGTCCGGAAAAGGAAAGTTATTATAACGTATAGAGGTATTGCGATACTGGTTATCTAAGAAGTTCTGGCTTGCTTGCTTGCTTACATCTAGCTCAAAAATATTCTTAAAATCGTTGGGCATAGTTAGTTCCCAACGCTTTATTAAGCTGATAATTTTGTCTGTATCCTTAACCTCTGTAATAAAAATCATTCTTTTAGGGACTTCTACTGCCTGGCTGAATAGTTCATCCTGGCCGTATAACATGACTATCCGATTTGTATTGACGTTATCTTTAAGCTCCGCTGGATACTTAACCTCTAGAGTATCTAAAAGTTTGTGAAAATCGTCTATCTTTACTTGATCCGATGACGGTATAAAGTTAATCCTCCTTAGTTCTTTTTTGACCAGCACCTTATTCCTCATGAAGCTTATCAGTACCGAGACTGTTTGTTCTTTATTATCGGGTATCGAAAAATTGTCGGCCGGAACAGCCTTAAAAATTGTCTCCAGCTCGTTAATTACAGGTGTCGGTAATGTTTCGCTTTGAGTTGGAACGGGAGTCGTAACGGTGGTATCTTCTTTGTTGAAAACAAAATACGTAAGAAGAATATATATGGCCAGAGCTACAACGATAGTACTGATGATACCCGTAGTCATGCCACTGCCTATTACTCTGGCAATTAGTCCATACTCGACTTTTTCTTCCGGCGGCTTTGCTACTTTTTTAGGAACTGGGGCGCCAAGAAAAGATGGCAGTGAATCTTGAGAGATTATCCTCTCCGGGTGACGATGCTCCGGTTCTTTTGACTTTTTCTGGGAAAGTGATGGTAGAGGGGGGAGAGGTCTTGGTTCCAATGGACCGGAAACTGGCCTAGGCGATGGCTGAAATGACGGAACCGACCTGACGACAGGGCTTGGTCTGAAAGCTGGTGTTTGTAAAGAAGGGGGTGAAGCTATGGGTGGTGGTACTGCTGTTTGCAAAGGCGTCTTAGCTACAGCAGATAGCGGGGGAGATATTCCATCGACTTTTTGGGTTGATAGGGCTGTTTTTTTAACCTCAAAAACCGTAGGTTTTTGGCCTTGCTTAAGTCTAGCTAAGTCAGCCGACATTGTCCTTATGGACATTCTAATATCTTTCGGCGACTGACCAATGGACGGTATGGGAACAGCTGTTGATGATTCTAGCTTTTTGCCTAATTCCGGAAGTCTAATTCCTGATTCAGCTGACTGAACTGGTAGTGGCGAGAACGTAGTTTTCGGAACCGAAATTGGTCCCAAAGGTACTTGAGATTGAATAACGGACGGTTTTGTTAGCTGCTCTAATATATCAGCGATGGTGAGTGTTTTTTGATCTTTCTCATCCATTCCGTGGTAGGATTTACAAACCTAAGGTTATAAACCAAAAAAATGTTTAAGACCTATTAGCTTGTTACATCTTCATAGTCAGACTAATTCTACCATATTTGCATCATTAGATATAATGGAGATTATCAATTATTACTTCTTTCTCATAGTTAAACTTATCCTGCCCATCTCATCAACACCCTTAACCCGAACGTGAACTTTTTGGCCCATCTTTAGAACATCCGAAACGCTTTTTACTCTCTCATCGCTTATCTCTGAGATGTGAACCATACCATCCTTTCCCGGCATGATCTCAATAAAAGCCCCGAAGTCCCTAATGCTAACAACTCTGCCATCAAACTCGTCTTCCGGCCTTACCTCATAGGTGAGCTCTTCAATCATAGAAATAGCCTTCTTCATTCCCTCGGCCGATATGCAGGTAATAAAAATTGACCCATCGTCTTCAATATCAATTTCTGCGCCAGTTTCTTCGATAATTTTGTTGATTATTTCACCGCCTTTGCCGATAACCGCCCCTATTTTTTCGGGATCTATTTTGATGGTCTGAACTCGGGGGGCTAGAGGCGAAAGATCGGGTCTGGGCTGGGCAATTTTGGAATTCATTTTTCCGAGGATTTCCAGCCGGGCTTTTTGGGCTTGAAGGAGGGCTTTTTCAAGAACTTCACCGGTGATTCCTTCAACTTTAACATCCATCTGCATGGCAGTGATGCCATCTTTGGTTCCGGCAACTTTGAAATCCATATCGCCATGATGGTCTTCGGGACCCTGAATGTCGGTTAAAACTTTATAATTTTGACCTTCCTTATCGAACATAACCCCCATGGCAATGCCGGCTACAGCTGAAGAAACTGGTACGCCACCGTCCATCAAAGCCAGAGATGAACCGCAGACCGAAGCCATCGAAGATGACCCATTGGAGGCCAGCGTTTCGGAAACCATACGAATTGTGTAGGGAAAAGAATCTTTCGGGGGAATAACAGGCGACAGAGCTCTCTCAGCTAAGGCTCCGTGACCGATATCGCGCCGTCCAGTACCTCCGATTCGGCCAACTTCGCCGACGCTAAATGGTGGGAATATGTAATGATGCATAAATCTTTTTTTAGTAAGCTCTATTTCCATTGTTTCTACCCACTGTTCCATACCCGGAGAAGCCAGGGTTAAGGTGGAAAGAACCTGGGTTGTTCCGCGCTGAAACAATCCTGAACCATGAGAATGGGGGAGAACGCCGCAGTCTACGGCCAGTTCTCTTACTTCATCTAATTTTCTGAAGTCGGGTCTTTTTTCGGACGCCAGAATATTCTCATGAACAACATCATTGATCTCCTCGTCGAACAAGTGGACAGCTTCTTTGAGCTTTGCATCAATATTGGAAGTATCTTTAAACAAGTCTTTTATGCGTTGCGATAGGTCTTCCTTCGCTTTGGCCATATTTTCGACATACTCCTGCTTATTCTTGGTATAAATTGCTTTTTCAAGGCTTGAAGCTGAAAAGTCTTTAACCGCCTTGGCAAGTTCTTTGTCCGTTTCGGCTAAAGCAAGCTGTCGTTTTTTGGGTTTTAAATCACCGGAGATAACCTCCTGAAATTTGATGAGTTTTTGAAATTCTTTAAAGCCAGAAACAATTGCTTCGGCAATGTCTTTTTCAGCCACTATTGAAGCTCCGGCTTCGATCATATTTATCCGGTTGGAAGTTCCGGCGGCGACAATGTCAAAGTCGCTTTTTAGCCGTTCTTCATAGGTGGGATTGAAAACTAATTTGCCTTCAATCCGTCCGATTCGGGTACTTGCCACCGGGCCGTTAAAGGGAATATCCGATATCGTTAAGGCTAGAGATGCGCCAAATAATGCCGGCATATCTGGATCGTTTTGTCCGTCAAAAGACAGCACCGTTGCTACGATTTGAATATCATTGCGTATTCGATGATCAAATCGAGGACGCAAAGACCGATCAATCAGGCGTCCGCTTAGAATTGCCTCATCCGAAGGCCGACCTTCTCTTTTCATCCATTTTGAACCTTTAATTTTTCCGGCGGCATAATATCTTTCTTCGTAGTCAACCGAAAGAGGCATATAATCTACCGATTTTGTCGACGAAGACATTACCGCCGTTACAAGAACAGCCGTATTTCCGTACTGAACATAGACCGAGCCGTTAGCCAGGTTGGCTAACCGGCCAATTTCAACTTTCAGCAGTTTTCCCGCGAACTCTTCCTCATACCTTTTAATAGGCATTTAGATCAGGTAAATAACCAGGCCAGACGAGTAACGAGATTCTTCCCAGCCCTAGTTTTTTAAAAAAAACTAGGGCTGGGGAAAACCCCGACTACCTTGTTTCTCGATCTGCCCCGAATTATCTATGAATTATTTCCTATACTTATTAAAATGCTTTTTGCCCACCATTAGTACTTTATCGTAAATCTCATCTAAGTCAAAAAAGTTATTGGCTACTTCAATTGATTTTGAGCTTGTACTTCTCCTGAAACCGACAGTCTCGACTATCAATCCGCCATGCTTTAAATAGCTGATTAATGGCTCAAAATCGCCGTCTCCTGACACTATAACCACTACATCCAACTGTTTGGACATGCCTATGGCGTCAATTGCCAGACCGACATCCCAATCACCCTTTTTCATGCCGCCCGGGAATATCTGCAGGTCTTTGATTTTTAGTTCAAATCCGGCTTTTTCGAGGGCATCAAAAAAGGCCTTCTCTTCTTCGGTGTCGGATTTAACCACATAGGCCACGGCTCTCACGAGCTCCCTGTTAGCTACGGCAATCCTGAGCAGCTCTTTAAAGTTAACCCTTGCTCCGTAGAGGTTCTTTGCCGAATGATACATATTCTGGACATCAACGAAAACTCCGACTCGATGGTTCTTTCTTTGAGGAATTGTGATTTTTTTATTTGTCATCATACTTTTGTTTTATCATACTTACTTGTCTTCTCTTCTTCCCAAGGGAAAACCACCCATTTTTCTTTTTTTCTTGAAAAATACGTCGGTTTACAGTCACTATTCGGACTGTAAAACAAAGTGGCTGTAATATATTTATTCTTGCCGCAAAACAATATTAGGGTTTTTCCAGAATCAGCAATATCATCAACGATAAGAGTGCTTCTGTTAACTAAGGACCCATCTACAATAAGGGGCAGCTCCAGTTTATGAGAAAGCCTAACGGCCAAAGTAAGCCCTCCTCTAGGTATGCCATAGACGGCCTTAAGCGACTGCTTACTTTTTTTAACAAGTTTGGCCAGTTTATTGCAATCTTTCTCGAATTGATTCCAGCTATAGAACTCCTTTTTCATGCTTCATTTAAGGCCAAGCTTCTTCACTAGAGAACTGTATCTTTTGGCGTCCCCCCTTTTCAGATAGTCGAGCAGTCTTTTTCTTTTGGCAACCATTTTCAAAAGGCCGACACGGGAACTGTTATCTTTGCCATGTTTTTTGAGATGTTTCGTCAGTTTTTCGATCTCTTCAGTAAACAAAGCAATCTGGGCTTCGGGAGAGCCTGTATCTTTATCATGAACCCTGAAGTTATTTAGTATTTTAGCCTTTTGCTGTGGAGTTAACATAACATCAGAATTGTAACATAAACTACTTACTTTTACAACAGAACCTGCTATAATTATTATGCGACCCCGCACTACAACAAGCGCAGGACTCCTTGTCACCTATCTCGGGTTATAGTTCGGTATTCGCAACTCAAATTATTTTTTAAAATACACTTATTCGGGTCGCCTTTGATGAGGCGCTTGTTGAGTGACGGAGCAGGCCCCAAATATGTCGGACATTAAAGATTTAAAAATAAGATATCTGGAATATCTGGAGATAGAGAAGAACAAGTCTTTAAAGACCCTTGAGAACTATGGGCGGTATTTAGATAGGTTTCTGGCTTTTGCTAAGATAAAAACCATAGGCCAGCTAAACGAAGACTTAATCCGCCAGTACCGTTTAAATTTAAATCGTCTGCGCGATTCAAAAGGCCGGCCGCTTAAGAAAATAACCCAGAATTATCATGTAATTGCTTTGCGTAATTTTTTAAAGTATTTAGTAAAAGTCGGGATAAAAACTGTTCCGGCTGAGAGAATAGAGCTAGGCAAGCAGGAGGATAGGGAAGTGACATTTCTTGAGCTGGATGAAATTCAGCGTCTTTTTGATGCCCCAGAAGGAATGAATCTTGATGTGATGAGGGACAGAGCAATTCTCGTAACTCTTTTCAGTACCGGTATGCGTGTATCCGAACTGTGCTCGCTTAATCGGGGGGAAATAGACGTTAAGAGGGGAGAGCTATCGATCAGGGGCAAGGGCGGTAAGATAAGGCTTGTTTTTCTTTCGGAGGATGCCAAAAAAAGAATAAATGAGTATATATCCAAACGTTCTGATGTCGACGAGGCCCTGTTCATTAGAATCCCAAAGAGCAAGACATTTTCAAAAGATGACAACTTGCGCCTGACCCCAAGAAGCATCCAGAGAATTATTAAAAAATATTCAATAAAAGCCGGGATAATGGGTAAAAAAATAAGTCCTCATACATTGAGACATTGTCTGCATAGAGAAACAAGGATTTTTCTAGATAAGGAGATCTGCTCGGCCCTTACTCTTTTCAAAAACCGCAACACCTTCGCCAAAAGCATGGATTTTGAAAGGGGTCTATTGAGGGATAAAAAAGTGGTACAGAAATTTAGTCATATGGAAAATAAGTTGATTAGAATTCGAGCTGATGGCCACGAACTTATTTGCACACCCAAACACCGTCTATTTACAATAAATACCGGCGGTATTGATGAAATAGAAGCTAAGGATATTAAACTAGGAACTTATCTTGCTGGGGTAAAAGAAATCAAAATGATCGGGCGCAAGTTTCTTAAACCAGAGATTTGGAGACTTATCGGGTATATTCTGGGTGATGGAGTGATTAACGAACGTTTTCGTGGGGTAAAAATATATGATAAGAATAAGGATTTTTTAAAATTTTATAGTAATATTTTTGAAAAAAACTTTGGTAAGAAACCCTTTTTAGTAAAGAGAGATAGCAATTCCTATAAGCTAATTTTTTATTCAAAAAAGATGGTCAGTTTTTTAAGAAATTACATTCCAATTGGAACCGGACCATACAAGAGAGTCCCCCCTCAATTATTACAAGCGACGGAACCAGAAATTAGACAGTTTCTAGCCGGGATATATGATGCCGAAGGTAACAGCGGCACCATAAAAATTTTTTCCTCCAGCAAAGAACTGCTAAAAGATCTGCAAATGCTATTAATACGGCTCGGTATAGATAGTCATGTTTTAGAAAGAAATCGTATGGTAAAATTGCCTCAAGGTAAAATCATTCCCAATACAATTTTTACCCTCCATGTCCTTGATAGGGAAGGGCAAAAAAAGTTTAAAAAACTTATTCCAACTTTGAAAAAAGATATAATCTATCAAGGAAAAGCTGACAAAATAGAGTCTGATAAGATTCCTGCTCAAACTTTGATATCTCAAATCCTGGATTCTTTACCCGAGAAAAGCGGATTCCATCAATATCTTGAAAAAAAATATAATATAAAGTACCTACGAAGATATAGGTGGTTGGCACCGACAAGAAATCTACTATCCAAAATAATCCTCGGCCTAAAAACCTTTAAAAAAGGTGAGAATTTCTCAAGTGTAGGCCGACTTTTAGAGAGTCTGGCTGATAATTCAAATCTCATCTGGCTTAAGGTTAAAAAAATTAACAATATAAAAACTGACGAACAACAAGTTTTTGATTTTGGCATTGATTCGACTCACAATCTCATTACAGATGGATTTATCTCTCATAATTCGTATGCCACAGACCTTCTCCGTAATGGTGCTGATATCCGCTCAGTCCAGTCTATGCTTGGCCATGCCTCAGTGACAACAACCCAGATATACACCCACGTAACGGACAAACAATTAAGAGAAGTCCATCAAAGGTATCATAATAGAACCAGGAAGTAGAAATAAAAAAAGCTACGCAATATGCGTGGCACCCTTGACCTCCAGGGCGAGGAGTACTCTTTTTCGGAAAAGTACAGGAATCCGTTGTGATTCAATTTGAGAAGCGGAAGGTTAACGTATATTGTCGACCATGCCGCGCCAAGACCTTAATCTTCACGATGGATTCGGAAAATTGGCCCATCTCAAACTTCACAGGCTCAACGTCCTTTGAGTCGACGAGTCCCCACCCATCGGGGAAACGAGCGTAGGTAGCCGACCAAACCTCCTCTGTCTGCTCCACGCCTCGATAGAAAACATTGAAGCAGATATAGTCTTTTCTTGAAAAGTAAGAGGCAAAGCACGGCCTTTCATCTGACTCGCGACTCTCGGTCCAGTAGGCAATCACAAGCGCCTTCGAAATCTTCTTGACCGCGGCACCATTTTGAATCATTCGATGACGCCAAGCCTCCATATTTTGGTTCATAGCACACCCTCCATTAAAAGAACTTCCCAATTCTGAGACCGCGAATAATTTCGTAGTCTCAGGAAAGGGGCGAAACTTAGTTTCGCCCAGGTTGACCACCACCATTAGGAGCCCTCTTTTGCAGCAAGAGCACGAATCCGTTTGATCAGTTGATCTTGACGAACCAGTCGGCGGGGAAAAGTCTGTCGTGGCCGACGATCCGAACGAACTGCCAGTCGCCGAACTGGCTCGAAACCACCTCAGCGACCGTGACCGTGTCCGCAACGTCATGAAGAATGGTGTCTCCGTAGCCGCCACGCTTACTGGAACCGATGAGTTCGAGACGATCACCAAGCTGGAACATGGTATCCTCCTTAAAGAACTGTTGGGCACCAGTGCCCTTTGTCAACGTTCTACCTCAAGTATATCATGTTAGTTTGCAATTGTCAACGATTTTAACCATTGTATTGAAATAACGCCGATATATTGTGGATAAATGTTGTTGACAATTTTCAACAAACTATGATATAATGGCTATATGATAACTGAATACTTACAAAAACTGGGTTTAAGCGATAAGGAGATAGCTTTGTATCTGGCTATTTTACAGAGGGGAAAAGTAGATATTCCCGAAGTTGCTAAAATAACCGGCATCAACCGAACCACGGTTTATAGTGTGGCGAGTGAGTTGGTGTCCAAAGGGTTTATATCGCAAGATCTTGGAAGTCGTCCAAATATGCTGATAGCCCAGGATCCTGAGCAACTAAAAACCTATGTTAACAGGCAGCGGAACATCGTTGACAGCTTAATACCAGAACTTCATACTATTTCAAAAAACACAGAATATTCCGTGCCCAAAATTAAATTTGTCTCAGAATTGGATTTGGAGAGTTATCTATATTCCGAAGCGGATAGGTGGGACAAGAGCATGGCAGAAACAGACTCAACGCTTTGGGGCATGCAGGATCCTACTTTCGCTCCCCGCTACCAGAAGTGGATCAAATGGTATTACACCAGACCTCATACCAAAGATTTCAAAGTTAAGGTCATTACTAATTCAGAAGAGAAAGGAATGCCTAAGTTACCACAAAGAGAAATTATGTATTTCGGCGATAAATTCGATTTTAATTCAGCAGTCTGGATCAGGGGCAATTATATAGTCATGGTTTCATATAAAGAACAACCGAATTATTTAATTGAGATTTATGATAAACGTTTAGCACATAATCTGCGGGAGTTATTCAAGGGAATATGGGAGTATAAGGAAAAATTTTAAAAATAAGATATTATAAAAGAACTATGTCCGAACGAGTTGAGCCACAAGAGCCAAACCAAAATCATATCGAACAAGAAATTCAGCAGAAACTGGATACCTTTTTTGCGGGAGAATTTATTGAATATAATCCGGAATCACGCGATGTGGCATTCAATGCTCTGACACAAGCTTTAGCATATAAAGAAGGTTTTAACCCGAGTAAATTAGACATTAACTACGGCTTTACTACAGATGAGAAGGCGGCCGAGTTAGAAGTCGTGGATTTAGATGAATCTACCGGAGAATATTATTTAGTATTAATTATACGCAATAAATTTACTGAAGGCGAAGAGGACAAACCAAAGAAATGGAAGTTTGAATATCATCTCAAAGTTAGCCCTAAATACATTGAAAAGTATAAGAAAACTCAATAAGTTCTTCACAACCATTCTTCGCGTTCCTCCTTCACTAAAATTTCGAAGGACCAGAAAACTTCGGATGGCAAGTAAGAATAAATAAAATCCCCGCAATTACGGGGATTACTGTACATATTGATTCATGGTATCGATAAAGGCCAGCGGGTCAACATATACATCATTTAATTTGTCTTCACCCCTTACTTTTATCGCAAAATGAAGATGGGGTCCGCTCCGTCTTGCATTGCCGCTTTGACCGGATATGCCGATTATTTGATTTTTTTCGATGGTATCGTTGACTTGAATATCTCTCGCGTTTAATCTCCTCACTCCTTTTACAACAACCTCATCCCTTATCTTGCCGAAGCTCGATAGGTGCATGTAGATAGAAAAAATTCCTGATCCGTGATCAATAATAACCATATTTCCCTCTGTAGAAAAATTCCTAGCTATTAAGGCCACTCTACCTTTGTTTGTCGCCTTAACTGGTCTATTATGTTTTCTTGTCGCAGGGTTAAGAGTTATCAGGTCAACGCCGCCGTGGCCTTCTCCGAAGGAACTGGACTGATCTCCGATTGTTCTGGAGGCATCAACGACGATGCGGTCAAGAGGCCTTATAAAATTACCTTCAAAATACTTTTCAAAATAACCGCCGTTATTAAAGGCGTCTTCAATTATGGCTCTCTCTCTTCGCCACTTGGCTGTAGCATTGAAAGCACTCCTGTTTCTTGCGGGGAAATTTTTAGGAAGAATTTCGATCTCATAAACTTCTTGGCTAAGTTCTACGCTTTTTAGGCATTCAACAACGTATACCGGTTCTTTGCCTATCTTTGCTGTAACGTCTATGCCAATGAAAACCTGATGCTCTCTGTTGGGCTGAAAAACCTTGCTAAAAGCGCTAATGCAAGCCGGCAGGAGCTGTTGGTTGTTAATACGGATAATAGCGACTCCGCCTTGCTCAACTTGAGGGTTTAATACTTCAAAATTTTGGACTTGGGTATTGCTCTGCGCTACAAAAAATAGAAACAGCAGTAATAATATTTTCAAAGTTCGCCTCCTTTAATGAACTTATTGAATAATATACAGATACATAGGTGGCTGTCCAGGCCGAAGATCTTCTTTGGCAATCGGCCAATCTTCTATCGGCCACGTGTAGGCAATTACTCTGGCGCCTTTTTTGAGTTCTTTTTCCAACCTTAATTTAGCTTTTGGATTTACCTTAGGAGTTAAAAATAGATATACAATATCAGCGTTACTTATATCCGCATTCCAGAAATCTCTAAATTCTATTTCGGCATTTTTAACAAAAAAAGATCTGGTCTTGGCGATTAGGTAGGGGAGCAGGGAAATCTCAAATCCAACTGCCTGAGCTCCGGTTTTTGCCGCCGCAAAAACTATTTTTCCGTCACCGCAACCAAGATCGTAGAATTTTTGGCCTGGCTTAATATCGGCTAATTTAAAAAATCTATCTAAATCTCTGGACCAAGTAGGGAACCATGGCGCCGCTCTCAGGCCGGCATAGGCAGAAGTTCCGAGGAACAAGAATAAAATTAAAATAATCCAGTTCATCTATAGGTCGGGTTCTTTTCTTTTTTGTTTCGAGTTTCCCAACGGGCTAGGGCAAAGAATAAGCTGGAGAGGCGATTAAGGTAAGATCGAATATTCGAAATGTTAGAATTGTCGGAAATGTTTATTTTTTTCGATTCGAGCATATATAAAACCGCTCTCTCTACGTTTCTCGACTTGGCTCGTATAAAATCAAGCCAAGCTGATGCCTGATTAGTTCCCGGGATCACAAACTTTTTTAAAGGAGGGAGTCTTTTCTCAATGTTATCGATTATTTTCTCCACCTCCATTACTTTTAAGTGTTTAAATTTAGGTACTCTAAAGCTTTCTTTTAGCATAATATTGGCCACGTGAGACTGGATAATAAAAAGACTTTCCTGAACCTGGTGGAGGGTATCTTTTAATTCCTTAGTTATCTTATAACCCACCCGTCCGTTGGGTAAACTTTTTAAAACTCCGAGCATGCTGTTGAGCTCGTCCAGCTGTCCGAGTGCTTCAACTTCAACGCAGGTCTTATTCACAGACTTTTTTCCGACGTAGCTTTTTCCTTTGTCGCCCTTCCGAGTATAAAAAACTCCCATAGTCCCCTCGCGTGGAATCGAACCACGATTTGAAGATCCGCAATCTCCTGTCCTATCCGTTGAACGACGAGGGGTTAATTGCTGTTTTACAACCCGATTTTTCGGGCAATGATGTCGACTAGAGAATGCTCATGCTCTTTCTCCGCCAAAAAGTTTACCAAAAGAGAGCGGATGGTAAGAGGGTTATTGTTCTCTATAGAAACCTTTATATGGGGCATATACCACTTTCTTGATTCAAGGCTCAGCTCTTTAAGATTGCCCGGATCGTAGTGTATCCAAAAAGATTTCAGGTCTTTATAGTAATACAGATTTTCGCCTATGACTATACCGGCCTGATCTATCTTGATCTTAGATACATCCGGTCTCTTACCTGAATAGAGTACCAGAACCAGTGATGAAAGAAGTAGGAATATCGCCGTAAGAGTATCCTTATTCCAGAGAAGCATTGCTCCGCCTCCTGCGGCCAGTGCTATAACCAAAAGCGACAGATATTTTTTTTGAGGATTAAAATAAAACGAAGGCGCCTCCCACGAAATTTGGGGGGATGCTTCTTTATGCGGCGGGGGAGGGGGAAGATCGGGAATTTCTTTTTGCCCAAGTTTTCTTTCCGATTTCTCGGATCGGGTAATTCTCTTGGATTTTTTTCTTAAATCAAGGACTTGGGACATATTTTTATATTTTAATCTTTGGCGGTGTGTATTGAACGAAGTTCGAATGTATTTTGAATTGAATCCTGACGACCAATGATGCGCGCCTCGGACACGCTCGCGGACTCGCGTGTGCAAAAACCAAAAAATTTC
>MGKQ01000016.1 GCA_001795735.1 Candidatus Yanofskybacteria bacterium RIFCSPLOWO2_02_FULL_41_13 | reverse complement strand
TCAAGGGAGCCGGTAATACCTGAAGATCCATTTTACAGTGGAGACACGGTAGGATCGGTAACAGGGAGTAAGTCGTAACAAGGCAAGGCTAGCGGAAGCTGGTCTTGGATCACCTCCTTTCTATATTTTCTTTTTTGAAAATATGCACGAAAGGATTAGAAGTGGGAGGCGAAAGATGGGTAATCGGATAGTTTAAATGTTTAAATATTTAAATATTGTCCTTTTTCACATCCAACCTCTATCCTTCAAACAAAATGAAGTCGATATGAGTTATTTCTCATGCCTAATCCGAAGGCTAAATCGGAATTCAATGATGGTTAGAATACAAATTTCCATCAAAAGGAATTTATCCCGTACGGAGTAGCCTAGCCAAGGTCCTTCGGACTAGTGCCGAAGGCACTAGCTAGACTTCGTTCGGGATTTATCTGGTTAGCTATATAAAGTTGAGAAAACCAAAAACCGCCTCAAAGCGGTTTTTGGTTTTAGAAACCCCTGCCTACAGGGTCGAAGGGGTTTGATTTATTTACCAACAAGCCTATATTAATATTAACTACACAGGATAGATGGGAGCAAAAATGTATAGAGCGGTTCTTGTTTTGGCAGTCCTTTTACAAATAGGCTGTACCGAAAGTTTGACTACCGAAAAAATCCTTTTGTATCCCGGTAAATCATATGATTTTAAGATAATGCAGCAAGAATATGACAAGAAGGGATTTATTATTTCTGAAATTAAGATAAACGGCAGTAACCGATCTTTAATAATTTCGGAGGCGTTAACTTCCGAGGATATCTCCGGAATTAATTCCAGAGGTTTAGACGAGAAAAGCTTCGATTTAGTATTTAAGGATCGTGCAAGACTGCTGTTTCAGCTCAAATGCAGTATCAGATCTTGCCGATTGTACTTATATCAAAGCGTTAAACCCTTTTCTAACTCAACTTATCATCAATGGGTGCTAGCATATTATGTTCCAAGTATTTTAAAAAGTCAGTTTGATGACTGGGTTTCAAATATTTTAGCGACACAATACAATATTTATAAACTGCCATAGGGCAGTTTTTGATTTTTAATTTCTAATATGCTAAACTCAACCTCAGATATTTTAAATAGGAGATTTCAATGTTTTCTAGGTGTGTTTTGGCAATTTTTCTTGTAGTTTTAGTGGCTTTAATTACGCTATTATTCTCTTATCTGGGCGGTGTTATTTTTAAAGATTCAGGTCATCCTAGCTATGCCTACTTAATTACCGGATTGGGTTTTATTCTAGGGTTGGCTTTAGCCATAAATCTTTGGCCGAAGAGGTCAAAGGAGAACCGGAATTGAAACAAACAAAATTTGTTTCTTTAGAATTAACTAAAGATGCCTGGAAAAAACTTGATAGTATCGCTAAAAAAAATGGCTTATCGTGGGAAAAAGTAGTGAAGCTTATTTTAAAATGCGAATTAGACACTGTTAAATATCGGGTTCAAAGAAGAAAAAAGCTGGCCAAACGCCTCAAAACAAAGTTTTCCAGAGAATTGCTTTATAAAAGAATTCTGTAATCTGTATAGTTTAAAGCACCCTTTCAGGTGCTTTTTAATTTATCCTGAGCTTGCTGAAGGATTATTTAATTTGATAAGTAATTGTAACTGTTACAACAACCTCATTTTCTCCTGCTGGAATTGCCGGGACAGGACCGCCGCCCATACCTCCTCCACCTGATTCAGGTCGGGCTAGGTCATAGGCTTTCATATACATGGGATAACCTCCGCCTTCGTAGTAGTTAACTATTTTACCAAGTCTAATGCCGATCTGTTTTTTAAGCGTAGATGCTCTTTCTTTTGCATTTTTAATTGCCATTTCTCTCGCCTGTTCTTTTATTTTTTCTTCATCATCAATTTTGAATCCAAGATGGTTTACTTGATTTGCTCCGGCGGTAACAAGACCGTCAAGAACTGCGCTGATTTTCTCCAAATCGCGGATCTTTACTTCAAAAGACTGGTTTACTTGATAACCGGAAATTTTTTGAATGTTATCGATAATACAAGGATAGCTTGATGGAGTTGTACCTGACGGTGGCTCCATCATCATCTCTTGTGCCGGAAGGGGACAGGGCCGGGGATAATTACCGTATTGAGGATAAACATTATAACCACTGGTCTTTATATCTTTATCTTCTATGCCTTGGCTCTTTAAGAAATCAACAACCTTCTTAGATTTTACAGAGTTGTCGTCTTGTGCCTTTTTTGACGTGATCGCTTCGGTTAAGATGGAGAAGCTTATTGCGGCAATGTCGGGTACGGCGAAAACCTTACCTTCACCGGTGAAGGATATAGTGTTGGTCGTAGTAGCTGTATTCTTAATCTGTTTTGTTGTTACGACTAGAAAGACGGTCAACATGACCAGTGCCGCAGTTCCAGCCCAGACTAAATATTTGTAGTTTTTCATATGATTAAATTATAAGATATGCATTATGTTTTATCAAGTAAATTGACAAATGATTAATTAAGAATAGAATAGCAGGTTAGTATGCTCGTTTAAAGATTTGGGGTTAAAGTGAAGTTACTATCTAGGCTCTTTGTTCTTTTAATCTTTGTTGTCTCCGCTGTTTATTTAGCGGCGTGTAATGGCTCGCCAGTTCAGCCATCTCCTAATGTGGGTGTGTTGCTTGATCCACGGGGTGATGTTTTTATGAAATTAGGAGAAGAAAAGATATTTACTGCCACTGCTTACGGGATGACTAGCGGAGATAGGTATTCATGGACATTATATATACCCAATACTATGGTTGATAAATATTGTAGGATGGAAATCTTGGAAGAAAATATCGTGAAAATTACTGCTCTTAAGATAACTAACAATCCCTGCGGATTGAGAGTATATGTAAGTAGAGACGGAGTATCTTATGGTAAGCGAACAGAGCACCTTGCGAATATTAACATTTCCTTCTAACCGCTAAGAGCGGTTTTCTTTTTATCTATTTTTGGTTACTATTCTTTTTATGATCAGATCCGGTGGCCCAATTTATTTAATTCTGGATAACATCCGGAGCCGAGAGAATGTCGGCTCTATTTTCCGTACGGCTGATGCGACGGGAGTATCTAAAATATATCTCTGCGGAATAACACCAACACCAAACGCTGGAAATTCCAAATTCCAAGAATCAAATTACAAACAAGCTCCAAATTCAAAATTCCAAATTCAAAATTCAGACAAGATAGCTAAAACAGCACTTGGTGCGGAAAAATGGGTTCCTTGGAAATACCGCAAGCAAACATGGAGATGTTTGCTTGAATTCAAAAATCAAAAATCAAAAATCAAAATTGTAGGATTAGAGCAGACAGAAGATAGTCAAGATATATTCAAATATAAACCCGATTTTCCATTAGCTTTAATCGTTGGGAATGAAGTTAGGGGGATTAGTCCGAAGATTTTAAAATATTGTGATAAGATTGTGCAAATTCCAATGTTTGGGAAAAAAGAATCACTCAATGTTTCAGTCGCAACAGGAGTTGCTTTATATCAGTTGAGTAAATGAAATTACCCCGCAAGACATTAGAAAAAAAATTATTCAAATCCGGTTACCGGTTGATTTATGCCGTGGACGAAGTCGGGATGGGTTGTCTGGCGGGGCCGGTGGTAGTCTGCGTGGTGGCTTTTACTAAAAAATTTTTTGCAAAAAGGCATCGTCACCTCGAATACTTACGAGACTCCAAGCTATTATCATCTTATCAGCGTGAGGAGTATGCCAGGAAACTTGTGCTGGATAAGAATATAAAATATCAACTAGCTTTCGCTTATCCTAAAACCATCGATAATATTAATATATACAATGCTGCAAGAGCGACGATGCTAAGAGCAATTAATAAATTACGAATTAAGCATTACGAATTAAAGAAACAATCCGCAATACGTAGTACGCAATCCGATAATAAATCAATTGTTTTGGTTGACGGCAGAACCAAAATAAAAACCTTAAATATGGAACAGTTGGCTATCGTGAAAGGGGATAGGAAGATTTTTGCCATTGCCTGCGCTTCCATAATAGCCAAAGTCCATCGAGACAAAATGATGGTTAGATATGCCAAGAAATATCCTGGTTATGGCCTCGAAAAACATAAAGGATATGGAACTAAATATCATCAGACTAAGCTAATAGAGCTAGGACCAAGTGCTATTCACAGAAAGTCCTTTGCTCCTGTAGCCAAATTGCTATAATAGATAGGTATGAAACGAACTAAAATAGTTATTAACGGATTCGGCCGGATAGGGAGGGCTTTTTTGAAATTGGCTTTGACTAAAAAAGAGCTTGAGATTGTGGCTATTAATGACTTGGGCGACCTAGATAATTTAGCATACTTATTGAAGTATGATTCAGCTTATGGACGGTACGATCGAAAAGTAAAAAGTAAAGATGAAAAAGGAAAAATGTATCTGACCATTGATGATCATGACGTTCTCTTTCTGAGTGAAAAAGATCCGACCTTGCTTCCATGGGGAGCTTTGGGGGTAGATATAGTCATAGAAGCGACAGGTATCTTTGACAGTTTTGAGAAAGCATCAGTTCATATAAGGGCAGGCGCAAAAAGAGTTGTGATAACGGCGCCGGCAAAAGATGAGGACGGAGTTGATGCTAAGACTGTTTTGATGGGTGTTAATGAAGAAGAATTAAAAACCTGTTCAATATCTTCTAACGGCTCATGTACTACTAACTCCGTTTCCCCTGTAATGCAAATCCTCTCCGAGAAGCTTGGAGTTAAAAAGGCATTCCTTTCCACAACTCATGGCTACACCGCTACCCAGAATCTTATTGATGGGCCAGTTAAGGGCCATGATTGGAGACGTGGGAGATCAGCGGCAACTAATATTTCTCCCTCGTGGACGGGTGCGGCGATCGCCACAACCCGAGCCGTCAAAGTATTGGCCGGCAAATTTGACGGGGCTTCGATGAGGGTGCCGATAATTACCGGTTCTTTGTCTTGTCTTGTTATGCTTACCGAAAGGGCAACTACTGCCGAAGAAATAAATAATATCTTCAAAGAAGCTGAGAAAGAGGAGCGCTGGAAGGGGATAATGAGGACAACCAATGATCAAATCGTCTCTTCTGATATAGTTGGTGAGCCATGTGCGGCAATTATTGACTTGAGCTTGACCAAAGTCGTTGATGGCGATCTTTGCGCTGTATTTTCCTGGTATGATAATGAGTTTGGGTATACAAACACGCTCGTGCAACATGTAATGAAGGTAGCTAAATTATCGTAAATTACCATTTACCAGTTACCAATTTCCATTAAGTTAATATTTGACCAATTAACATTTAAGAAATGGTAAATGAAGATTGATAAATCAATGGAAATTGGAAAATGATAATCGAAAAATATAATTGGGAATCGTTTTAATAATTTTTAGGCCGATAATAATTTTCGCTCTTGTTGGCTCTTTTTCTTTGTTTTTCATGTCATTGTTCGTGGTTATCGGATTATGGACGACAAAGATAAAGAGGAATGTCGTAGAGAGGGAAGATGAGATTAAAAATATAGGCGGTTATATGACTGCAGGCCTTGGTGGGTTAATTGCTGGAGGCATTTCCTTAGTAGCGATGTATTCTTTGTAGGACGGAATCCTAAATAAAAAGTTGATTATGAAAAATCCTGAGAGTAGAGAAATAAATGAAATTTTAGGAGTCAATGAAGAAGAATTGGAAAAGATAGCCATGCTGGATGAGATGAGAAGGCCTCAAGATGGAACTATAAGTATGCATAAATGGCTAATAGAAAAAGGATATGATATAGATATAAAATTTAACCTAGACCTCTTCTGGTCTAGTTGGGATAAAAATATTAAAAAATCTATTGACGTGGTGAATAAAGTCGGATTATCAAATTTGCAAGGTAAATCAGTCCTGTTTACTCCGGGCGGGTCTGATGTGGGGTTATTCCAATATATCTCAGAAGGCGGAAAAGTTTTAGCGCTGGGTCTTAATGCTACTGTCGAACAGTTAGTAGGTGCAGTCGATAAGTATATTATCAGAGGCGAGAAAGAATAATAACATGTTACAGTATCTACATGACCCCCCCCTTGCTCTAAAGAGCTTCGGGTGGGTAAGAAAAGTAAAAGAATTATGTCTGAACTCTATATAATTAAAGAGCCGATAACCAAAGCAGAGCTAAAGAAAATCGCCGAAGAAAGATTCGGCGATTTGGTTAAGGGCGTTGTTGACATAGAGCAGAGGATTATGGCTTTAGGCGGTGAGTTTCATATGGATGAAGCCAATTTTTTACATGAACAGCGTCAATCGAAATCAGATAATGTCTGGGGAATTAACCTCTATCCCGATAAGTCCGGAGAGGATATGCTCGAATTTGACTCTGTAATAAATATTAAATCAAATTTGGGCAATCGGACTCGAGGTATCGATGATCTAAAAATCCAGGGAAAAATAAGAGAAATTGTGGGTAAGTTAATCAAATAAACTGATATAATAGATTATGGTTAATTTGCAAGGAAATAGGTGGTATTCAATGTCTTTGCCCGAACAATTGGCCAATATTGGTTCAGAAGTCGGTAGGGCTGCCAAGTGGCAAGGAAAAGACGAAGAAAAATTTAAGGGGGCTGTAACAAGAGCTTCAGAGCTTTTTGATTTAACCCTTGAAGACCAACGATGGAGGGGGCGCCTTTTTGAAATAGGGCGAGTTAAAGAGTTGTTTTATGATGGTATTCTCGGAAAAAATAAATATAGAACTGATTTAAAAGATCTGGAGAAGTATTTCTACCCTTTTATGAGTTTTGTTGCTAGGCAACATACATTTAGATGAGCCACTATTTACACGACGAAAAAGTAAAAGAACTGGAATTGATCGCCAATAAAGCGAGGGAGCTTTTGATTGAAGAGCTGGTAGCGGCTGGTTCGGGTCATACGGCCGGGCCGCTAGGAATGGCTGATATTTTTACGGCATTATATTTCCATGTTTTGAAACATGATCCTAAAAACCCTAAGTGGGAAGAAAGGGATTGGCTTTTTCTGTCTAACGGCCATATTACGCCGATAAGATATGTTTCAATGGCTCAAGCAGGATATTTCCCGATAGAGGAACTAAAAACTTTGCGTAAATTCGGTACGCGTTTGCAGGGGCACCCGGAGAGGGAAAGATTGCCTGGAGTTGAGTCAACTTCTGGTCCTTTAGGATCTGGTCTTAGTCAAGCGGCCGGTGTGGCCCATGCTATGAGAATGGACGGGAAGAAAAACAGAGTTTACTGTATAATGTCAGATGGGGAGCATGATGCCGGAAATCTTTGGGAAGCGATAATGTTTGCCGGTAAATACAGACTTTCCAACCTCACCGGCATCATTGATCGAAACAATATTCAGATAGATGGTATGACTGAAGATATTATGCCTCTTGAGTCTTTGCGGGCAAAGTATGAGGCTTTCAATTGGCATGTTCTTGAGGTTGATGGACACAATACGGAAAGATTTGTTGATGCTATTGAAGAGGCAAAAGCCGTTTATGAAAAGCCGACCGTTTTGATTGCTCATACAATTCCAGGCAAAGGTATTCCGGAAATAGAATTTGATTACCGTTGGCACGGGAATCCGCCCGGGTCGGGACCGACGGATGTATTTAAAGATAAGGCCACTCAAGGTAGAGATATGCTGGCTAAGTTGCGAACCTTGGGGGGCAAGATTAAGTCAGAGCACGAATAATTTTATTTAAATTTATGAGCAACGAAGTCGTCAAAGTAAAAGATATAATGACTAAAAAGACGGTAGCTTTAAATGCCGAAGATAGCCTTGAAAAAGCTACTCAGCTTTTTGAGAAATACAACTACGACGGTTTTCCGGTTGTTAACGAAGACAATCGGTTACTTGGTATTGTAACTGCCTATGACATGGTAAGCCAGAGCTATGCAACCCACTTACCGTCGCTAATAAACATACTTGAGAGTATTTATAGCAATAAAGCTGATAATAAAGAGTTAAAAGAACAGTTTGAGAGAGTAAGGAACATAAAGATCAGAGATATGATGAACGAAGATCCTCTTGTGGTTGGCCCGGATGTTAGAGTAGAAGATCTGGCCAAGGAGTTTATTCAGCATCATCGAGTTAATCCAATTCCCGTGATCGATCCTGATAAAAAGTTGTTAGGTGTTGTAAGCCGTTTTGATATTATAAGATTTTTTGATGAGCAATATTTTAATAAAATGTTAGCAGAATCCGGCCATGGGGGAGTTTTACAGAGATTAGGAAGGATTTAAAATAATGCGTCTCGCTTTTAATCACTAAAGTGATCTCTGGCGAGGTGCTGATGATTATATCTGCTCGCTTTGCTTGCAGATAATTATTTTGAAAGGAGGTGTCAAATGGAGGGAAATTGTAAATGTTTTCATCACAGCCTGAATAAGGTAATTGTAGTTTTAGTTTGGCTTTCGGCTTTAGGCTTTTGGTGGGCAACAGCCTTTAAGACTACTTTTTTGTGGATAGATGGTCAGCACTTCTTTATGGATGTTGTCGTTCTAAGCTTACTGTTATTGACATCAAAATTTTGCGGATGTTGTGGCTGGAACAAGGGCGGAGGGAATGTGTGCATGCATGGTGGGTCTTGCAAGTGCGGAGATTGCGGAATGTGTAAATAAGATCAAAGCTTAAAGCGCAAAGCGTAAAACAACAGTTAAAATATTTTTATTTTTATGCTGTTGTTTTGCATTTTTCGTTTTTAATTTTAAGTTATGTCGATGTTAAATAAAGGTGCTAAGCTGATAGACAATTTATTAGACGTCAAAAATATCCAAATGGTACCGACTAGGGATGGTTTTGGCAAGGGTTTAGTTGAGGCGGGAGAGAAGGACCAACGGGTGGTGGCTTTGTGTGCTGATTTATCAGAATCAACAAGGTTTCACTGGTTTGCCCAGAAATTTCCTGAGAGATTTATTCAGATGGGTGTAGCCGAGCAAAATTTAGCGACCGTTGCTTCGGGCATGGCTAACTATGGAAAGATTCCCTTTATCGGTTCTTATGCCGCTTTTAGCCCCGGAAGAAATAATGAGCAAATCAGGACCACTATTTCGCTTAACAATATTCCTGTAAAAGTCATTGGTTGCCATGCCGGCGTATCTGTCGGCCCTGATGGAGCGACTCACCAGCAGATAGAGGATATAGCTTTGATGCGTGTTCAGCCGAACATGACCGTGGTTGTGCCCTGCGATGCCGTGGAAGCTCAAAAAGCGACCGTAGCGATAGCATTTAATAACAAGCCATCATATCTGAGGTTGGGCCGTGAAAAATCATGGGTGTTTACGACTCCAGACACACCATTTGAAGTTGGAAAGGCGGAAATTTTAAGGGTCTCTTCAGCAAGCTCAGGGCAAGCAGATGTAGTAATTATCGGTTGCGGAATACTTTTATACAATGCTCTTGCTGCCGCTGAAGAGTTAGCTAAAGAACAAATAGATTGCATGGTCATTAATTCTCATACGGTTAAACCGCTTGATGAAAAAACTATTATTGAAGTGGCCAAAAAATGTGGTGCGGTGGTTTCGGTTGAAGAGCATCAAGTAAATGGAGGACTGGGCTCGGCTATTGCTGAGTGTCTCGCCAAAAATCATCCTGTACCGCAGGAATTTATCGGCGTTCAGGACCGTTTCGGAGAATCAGGGGATCCGTTTGAATTGATAGAAGTTCTGGGAATGGGCGTGGGCTCAATAAAAGAAGCGGTCAAAAAAGTCTTTAAAAGAAAAAATAAATAAAATATCCGCCAGCTGGCGGATATTTTATTTAGACTTCTGTAGGACGTTCTTTGATTGTTTTGAGAAGAGTTTTTAGTTTCAGGAAGTCGGCTTCCAGTTCTGGTTGCAGGCCTGGGTTTTTAAGCACACTTTCAGGGTGATGAGTGGGCAGAAGTTCATAGCTTCCAAAATTAAATGTTCGTCCCCGTACATTGCTTAGGGGCTGTCTTAAACCTATGCCGGTTAAAGCAATAGTTCCTAGCGTAACTACTACTTGTGGACTGATCGTCTTGATCTCTTCTTTCAGGAAGGGAACAGAGGATTTTACCTCTTTAGACGTATGAACTCTTCCGGAGACTGTATATTTTACGACGTTTGTTATGTATACTTTTTGTTTATTTAAGCCCGCGACTTTAAGCAGTTTGTTTAATATTTTTTCAGAGTGGCCGGTTATAGGCTTATTTTCTGACTCTTCTTTGGGGGTTGGAGGATCGGTAACGAAGACGACTTTTGCCCCATCAAAACCCTGGCCAAATACGAGCTTTTTGGCCGAGAACTTCTTTTTCAACAGTTTGTTTACTTGGAATAAGCCGTTTTCCATAACGGCTTTAGTCTACCATGACTACTTAATTTTGTCTAGTATTTTTAGTTGACACGCTTAATTTTTATTGATAATTAAAGACATATCTAGGGTACTTTAAAAACGGAGAGATAGGATGTATAAATGGCTTCGAGATGAGAATATTATGAGTCTTCCGGACGCACTGCGTTTTGCGGTGGAAACTAATCCGCATAAAATTGCCATTGATTATGTTCTTAAGGTTAAGCCCATTAAGATCGGTAAGTTTTTTAAGTTCAATTTCGTAGTCGGCAAGAAAATGAGTTATGAGGAAGTCGGAGAGATGGTTAGAAAGTTTTCCAGCCTCCTTGATTCTAAACTTGAAAAGCGTGATTTTAGCGAAACGGTAGGGATTTTTATGTTAAACTGTCCTCAATTCTGGGGAGCTTATTTCGGCACCCAACTATCAAAATCTATACCGTTACTTATAAGTCTGGCCACGATAGTGAAAGAACTCAGGGCCAAAAAACGAGTAGAAGAGGTAAAGATTACAGAAGAAATTAAAAGCCAGATTTTAGACGCCAAACCGAGAATAATCGTAGCAACTGACTTTCTCTGGCCGATACTAGCACAAATGAGAGATGAACTGAAAGATACGGTAATTATCTTAACCAGACTTTCTGACTTTTTGCCTTCCTATGTGCAGAATGCTTACAGGAAAGAGGCGATTAAAGACG
The DNA here is from genome assembly GCA_001795735.1 of Candidatus Yanofskybacteria bacterium RIFCSPLOWO2_02_FULL_41_13. Lineage (GTDB taxonomy): Bacteria > Patescibacteriota > Minisyncoccia > 2-02-FULL-40-12 > GWA2-44-9 > 2-01-FULL-39-28. The sequence goes on along the minus strand of MGKQ01000016.1, from coordinate 10,598 downwards.
GCAGATGGGTTGAGGAACCTTTTGATGAAAATGTGTATATGCTTTCTTATCTTTTCTCGGGCTCTCTGGAAAAGTTTTTGCCTAAGCCCTGGAACTTATCGGAGGTTGTACCAAAGAATCAGATTGCTCATCTTATTTACACCGGCGGTACGACCGGAACTCCTAAGGGTGCAATGACCAGTCATGCCAATATCATGTCTAATATTCTTCAGTGCCGGGAGCAGTTCGACGAGTTTATAAATGAAGGCGACAGCGTGTTCGGTGCTTTGCCATTTTTTCATTCTTATGGGTTAACGACCTCTCTGATGTCACTATTGAATATTGGGGGTTCGTTGGTTTTTTCCCCGACTTTTGAGCCTAAACCCACGGCTTATCTTTTAAAGAAAAAGAAGATTCGAGTTTTTATCGGCATAAACAGGATGTTTAAGGCTTTATTAGCGGTCCCAGCTATGGGTATCTTGCCACATCTAAGGTTTTGTATCTCCGGTGCCGGGAAGCTCGACCTAAATATAAAAGAAGAGTTTGAAAGAGTAACCAGTACCCAGATATGTGAGGGGTATGGTTTAACTGAGGCCTCACCCGTTGTATCTGTTACTTTACCCAGAGAGGATAAGTTACGAACGATAGGTCGTCCACTTCCGGGTACTGAAGTTAAGGTTGTTGACCTTGATACAAGGCAAGAAGTCAGTCCGGATAAAACAGGTGAATTAGTGGTTCATGGTCCGCAAGTTATGACTGGTTATTACAAAAGACCGGACGAAACGGCCAAAGTCCTGGTTGATGGCTGGCTTAGAACGGGGGACACAGTCTATCAAGACCAAGACGGGTTTTTATATTTTGTCGGCCGTGAAAAAGAAATGTCCAAAATTAACGGGGAAAATGTTTACTGGTTGGAAGTAGAAAGACACTTTTTGACTAGTGAACCGGTTGAGAAATGCGCCGTAATCGGTGTGCCGAGACCCAACTATGAGGACGAACAGCTTCTGGTTGTTTTTGTAGTTTTAAAAGAAGGGAAAACCGTTGGAGATCTGAAAGAAAAAGCCAATCTGGCAAGTAGTAAGAATTGGCTTATCAAGGAGATTGCACCGATTTCAGAAAAAATCTTTGCCGAATGGGAAGATGCAATCGGCAAGGTTCAGAAGAGGAAGGTTAAGGTGTATTACGAAGAATCAGCGCGTCGATAGTCTATTTAAATCCCGAGTATTTCGGGATTTTTTATTTACTAGCTGGCGGATTGATTTTTTCTCAAGCTTTATTATAGTATGGACAGTTCATACACAACTTAGAAGGATGTATTATGGATCCAGTCTATGTAGTCGGTATGGCTCGTTCGCCGGTATTTTCCGTTGAATTAGGCAAGAATGACGGTCCGAATACCAGCTCAGTATCAGGGCTTCTGCCTCAGGATCTTGCCGCTCAAGTTCTCAAGTCACTTTTGATTGAAACCTCAATCGATCCCTGGTATGTAGACTTCTTTTATTTGGGATCAGCTATTTCCCAGAAAGTTGAGCCATCGCTTTTTCAGGCTCCAGCAAAATTTGTATTTAGAAAAAGAGCTGAGCTTGGTATGGTTAGGGCTTTGGGTCGGACGGTTGAGAAGGCTTGTTCTACCGGACTTTCTGCAATCTGGTCTGGAACTAGAAAAATTTTGGTTGGGAAGGCCGATATAGTTGTTGCTGGTGGAATGGATATGATGAGCCGGCAGAAAAATGATGTTATTATTCGCGGACTTACTGACCCCAGAACTCAGAAAATTATGGCTCAGCTTGCCGATGAGAAAGCGATAGAACTGGGAATTACCCGGGAAATGCATGATGTCTATGCTCTGGAGTCGTATCAATTTGCGGCCAAACATCTTGAAGATCATAAAATTGTTCCAATTCGTATCGGAGATAATAGTGTCACTGTAATCAGTTTGGACGAAGAAGTAGTGAAGAAGGCATCAAGAATTAAGGACGCTCATTTTAGGAGATCACCAACTTATCCGGGATGTACTCTGATCACGCCGCTTAACTCATCAAAATATGGCGATGCGGCCGCATTTATTGTCCTAGCTTCTGAGAAAGCTATCCGTGATAAAAATTTGAAACCGCTCGCCCGTATTGTTGCTTTTGCTGAATCAAGCGAGCGCGAATCAAAAGACTTCATTATCGCGCCGGTTAACGCAGTAAGGAAAGCTTTAGATGATTCAGGACTGACTGTTTCTCAAATTGATTATTGGGAGAATAACGAGGCTTTTGCTACTGTTCCGCTTAATCTGATGAAGAAATTGGGAATTCCAAGAGAAATTATGAATCCATGGGGTGGTGCGATTGCTCACGGTCATCCGATCGGTGCGACAGGGGGAGTGCTGACGGTAAAACATCTCCAAATTCTTGAAAAGGAACAAAAACGGTATGGCGCGGTGGTAATCTGTAACGCAACCAGCGAGGCGACTGCGATGATTTTTGAGAGGGAGGTCTAAGATGAATCCAGTATATGTAGTCGGTGCTACCCGTTCAAATCTTTTTCTTGTCCAGCGTGGCAAGAATGGAGGAAATAATACAAGTCTTATAGATAGTCTAACTCCAGAAGAGTTCGGGGCTCAGGTCCGGGATGCTTTATTTGAATCGGTTCTGATAAATCCAGCTAAGATTGAGATCTTTAAATTAGGCTCACTTGTATCTCAAAAAGCTGAAGGCAGTATGTTCCATGCTCCCGCTAAGACCGTAATACGTACTGATGGCAGGGGATGTGCTATGGGTATCAACGCCTCAACTGTTGAAGGAGCTTGTGCGACCGGCTTGATTGCTATTGAAGAGGCGGTGGAAGAGATTCAGCTCGGCAGATTTAATCTTGCCCTTGCCGGCGGTCTAGAGATGATGAGCCGTCATCCGGAAGAAGTAATTCAGGCAGTTTTAAAAAGTCCGGAAACTGGTGAAATGATGTGGCATTTGGCCGATAAAAAAGCAAAGGCCCTTGGGATTACCAGAGAAGAAATGGATGTCTATTCTTTTGAAAGTTATGAGCGGACAAGCGGGAGGGGCAACCAGCTCTACATTGCGCCGATCTATCTTGCTGGAAGCGCAGAGCCCGCTCTTATAGGCGATGAGGGTTCGCTTAAAAAAACTCGTTCCCTAGAAGCAATTCGAAAAGCAAATCCTATTGAGGGTTGTGAACTTATCACCGCCGCCCACTCATCAAAGTATGGCGATGGAGCTGCTTTTGTTCTGCTTGCCTCAGAAAAAGCTTTAGAAAAGTTTAATCTTAAACCTTTTGCCCGTGTTCTTACAGTTGAGGCTTGGAGCGAAGATGATCCATATAATTTTATTACTGCGCCCAATATTGCCATTCCCGAAGCGGTTTATAAAGCTAGACTTGATTTGGATCAGATAGGAGTGTTTTTGATCAATGAAGCTTTTGCTCCGGGCCCGATTAGTTTCATGAGAATGTTTGATATTCCACGGGACAAAGTTAATCCTGAAGGTGGAGCGATAGCCGATTCTCATCCGTTCGGTGCCAGTGGTGCCATCCGTTTCGTGATGCTCCTGGATTACATGAGGCGTGAGAATTTAAAGTATGGAGCATTAGGAATCTGTGCGGCCGGCGGGGAAGCCAGCGCCTGTGTTCTAGAGTTACTGTAATAACTGCGCAGCCTTTTATAAAGGCTGTTTTTATTTCTAAGATTATTATTCAGAGACTATACCCTAGGGAGGAAATTCGCAGGCAAAATTGGCTTGGTTTCCTATTCTGATAGGAACAATTTTGACGAGAAGAACTTAAGATTCGGTTTTTGCTGGATAAAGGCGAAGGTTTTAGAAGCATGCTTTAGCCGCTTCTGGAATCGCCTCAGAAACCGAATGTGGTCCGAGTCTGAGTATAGTCTTTGAATAATAAATTCTATAGCTAGACAAGTTTTATAAAACGAAGTACTATCTGGTCAGAAACTTTACATCTTTTGGAGATACAAAATGGCAAGGAAAATTGCAGTTATCGGTGCTGGTGTCATGGGTTTGGATATTGCTTTAGAGTATATATCAGCTAATTTTGAAGTTTTGATTTTTGACCAGTTCAAGAACAGGCCAGGTTTGGAAAAGGATAAGCAGGACAAGATGTGGCGGCTTTTGTTTCTTGCAATGAAAGACAAAAGGCATCTTATGCATCCAAATAATGAAACGCTTGAGACTGTGATGGAAAGAGTAACTTGGCTAGATTCTAATCCTGATAATTTCGGCCGATTGTCCGAATGCGAGGCGATGATTGAAGCAGTTTTTGAAGATATTGAGGTCAAGCACAAACTCATTAGAGATATTGATTTAGCCTGTGGTAGGCCGGTCCTTCTTCTGACGAATACATCTACTTTAGCCGTTAAGCTCTTAGCCAAAGCTTCAAAGCATCCGGAAATGGTAATGGGATTTCATTTTTTTAATCCCGTTCAGATGATGAAGCTTGTTGAGGGGATACCTCATGAGGGAACATCTGAAGAGACGGTTGGAAAAGCAAGAGAACTGGCAGAAGTTATAAATAAAAAATTTGAGCTAGTTCCGGATCTTCCCGGTTTTGTCGTGAATCGTCTTCTTCTGCCCATGATTGAATCGGCGGGCCTATTTGTTGACAGAGGAGCGGATTTTAGAGGGATTGACAGCTCTTTTAAGAACGGAACTTGGACAGAAAATGACGTGGCGCTGGAGATTGTATATAGTCACATTATAGCCGCCCATGACTTTCTGCAAGAACAGAAAAACTTTCGTGCAGAACTTACGAAAGAGAAGATAGATGAGATTGTAAGACTTGGAACTAATTTTCCTGCCGGACCGTTTGCTCTTAAGGAAGCCATCGAAAAGGGTGAAGCTGGAAAACTCAAATTCAGGATGGGGCCGGCAGAGTTATGTGACCTTGTCGGCATTGATGTTGCTAAGCATTGTCTGGAAATGCTACGTATGCAGGAGCCCGACCTTTGGTCTACGGTGCCTGATATTCTTAAGCATCTTTGCGAGGCAAAGAAATTTGGCAGAAAGGCCGGTGAAGGATTTTACTCCAGTGTTGATGTCGGCATAGTGGAAATGGCCGATGGCAAGAAGTATGCGAAGGTATCGCTAAGAGAGAATACTGTTTCTCATAATACCGTAAAACAGATTAAAAAAGTTTTTGACTCATTGCACAATGAACCCATAGAGGCAGTTGTCTTTGAGATTACGAAATGCCGCGGAGCGGACATATCGGAATTTCCGCTTGTAGCAAGAAATCCTGGTTTAGCAAAAACAGTAATAGGGGACTGGCACGCTACCGTTAAGAGTATTATGAACTTTCCCAAGCAGGTTATCGCTATAGTTCGTGGTGCTGCTTGGGGCGGTGGTTATGAGCTTGCCCAGGCCTGCGATTATATTCTGGCGGAGAAGGGAGCAAAACTTAGTCAACCTGAAGTTCTGTTAGGAATTATGCCGGGCGGAGGCGGAACTCAGAATCTCACAAGGCGGGTTGGATTACTGAAATCTCTCGGAATGATCCTCGATCCCAAGATGGAGGTTGAAGCATCAAAGCCGTGGGTCGATGAAGTTCTTGACGATATAACTCCCGAGCACTTGGATAATTTTATAAATAAAGGTCTTTGGAAGAGGAATCGTCCTTCACTATGGCCTGAACTAAATAAGGATCTTGCGGAAGCCTCAGAATTGATCTCAAAGCTTAGAAGGGGATTCGCTGGACAATCTCCGATTGCATTTGAGGCCGCTGTTGTCGCTATACTCGTCGGAAATCATAAGAATTTAGAACTGGGCTTAGCTCTAGAAGCTGAACTGGTTATTAAACTTTTTGAAAATTCTGCGGATAACATTAAAGAAGGTATTCGATCGAAGTTTGAGCGCAGAGACCCTATATTTAGCTAATGTGTGAAAATAAATCCCCGTTATCGGGGATTTTAGTTTATAAAAAACTGCATACTTCGGAAATTTCTGACCTTGACCAAAGGGAGTCTATAAGCCAGATGCCGTGTTCGTTCTCTAAGGCCAGAAATTGATTTTTGCTTTGTCTCTGGGATTGGATTTTCTCGGTATACACTCTGCCATTGGGGAGAGTGTACCTATACAGGGGACGGCTCGCCTCGTAAAGGCGGACATGCTCGCCGGTTAATTCTTTCTTAGCGTGAGCTACGAAATTTTCTGCCCAACTGTTAAGGCCGAATACACATGGTGTTGAAAACTGCATAACCATTCCCTCAATTGACACGGTTCTTTATAAGATATATAAAATCAGCAGATACTTGTCAATCTAATGAGATGGGCAAAATGAAGGACAAAGACGACCTTTTTGAATCTGAAGAGATGAAGATTCTTGAGGAGGCTAGAGAAACTCAGCGCCATGAAGGTTTTATCTCCGACTTATTTTTAGGTGAAGCATCTTTTGATTACGTTCGGCCCTTTCCGGAACAATCATCGGAAGATAAGCAAAAAGCCGACGAATTTATTGAAAGATTAAGAAAATTTCTTGTAGAAAAAGTTGATCCTAACGCCATAGATCGAGACGGTGAAATTCTTGATGACGTGATTCAGGGCCTGAAAGATTTAGGAGTTTTCGGTCTCAAGATTCCCAGAGAGTATGGTGGCCATGGCTTCTCGCAATCAAACTATCGGCGAATTTTTCAAATGGTAGGAAGTCGGTGCGCTAATATTGTAGCCTTAATAGCCCCGCCTAATTCAATTGGTGCATCTGTCCCGATCTTAAAATTCGGAACCGAAGAGCAAAAAAATAAATATCTGCCTCAATTGGCCAAAGGAAAAATTTCCGCTTTTGGTCTAACTGAAAATGAAGCTGGTTCTGATCCTTCCCGTATTAAGGCTATGGCTCAGCGTGTTTATAATGAAAAGGGCGAACATATTGGCTATAAACTGAATGGTCGCAAGGTTTGGATTACCGGCTCTGTAAAAGACGACGGTGTTCCTCTTGGAGAATATGTCGTTGTAGTGGCTAAAACGAAAGACGACCCCAAGATGAGTAAGAAGAAATTAGGCCTTAGCACGCTATTTATCAGCTCTGATCTGGTGGGTTATACAACGCCGCATAGAACGAGATTCGGCGGTTTAAAAGCCATCTATAATGGTGTTCTGGAGTTTGATAACATTTTTGTTCCAAAAGAAAATTTAATTGGCCCCGAGGGCAGAGGATTTAAAGTTGCCGATCAATCTCTTGCCGTAGGCCGGCTGACAATTGTTTCAAGCTGTGTCGGCGGATTAAAACAGTCTCTTCAAATAGCCCGCTGGTGGTGTAAGAAAAGAGTCCAGTGGCGTCAATCAATCGGAAGACATGAAGCAACCGGATCTCGGCTTGTGAAGATAGCCTACCTTACGATGGTAACTGATGCTCTTGCTCAGTATTGTGCAAAGCTGGTAGATGACCATAAGGATGTTCGTATTCCGGCTATGTCTGCTAAGGTTATAGCCACCAATCACCTATGGGAGGCTCTTGATAATCTGATGCAGATTAGAGCTGGTCGCGGTTATGAAAATTATTATTCTTTAAAGAATCGTGGTGAGATTGCTGTCGGTGTTGAGAGAATGTGGCGGGATTCCAGAGTTAACTCAATTTTTGAAGGTGAAAATACATTATTGTCTCTTGCTAGCGGCCGTGAAGGAACGGATGATTATAAGCAAAAGGCATCGGCTCTGATGGAGGGTGATTCTAAGGCTAGATTGTCTGCTGGGTTATGGATGTCAAAACAGCTTTCCAAATCATTTAAGCGAAGACTGGGTAGCTCCCACGAGACTTTTATATATAATCAGTCAAAACTTTTGACATATCAATTGCTTCGTGTCGGAGAAAAATATCGGATGACCGGTCTTCAAAAAAAACAGCTTGTTGTCGGTCAGCTTGTTGCCCGAGTCTATAATTTGTTCTTAATGGCTCTTGTCTTATCCTACGCTGAGGCCAGGAATGATAAGCCTTTAGCCAAAGAGCTTGCTGACTATTTCTGCTTAACGGTTCGTGAAGAAATGACCGGAGCGAAATGGACGACTGATTGGTTGCTTAATGGAAGTCACGGCCGAGTAGATGAGTTGGCTAAACGTTTGATGGAAGGCGAAGCCAAGTGGCTTGAAGAGGGAATTATTTCGGCTCTGGAGCAAGAAGGAGTAGAGATATAAAAATAGGGGTGCTATGGCACCTCTTTTAATTGGCAAGATTTCGTTTCATTTGACTGGATATATAAATAGTGGTATTTTATGGTCAAAATCAGGTTCTTTAACAGGAGAATAATATGGCCAGAGAAGAAGTGAATATAGCCAAAGGACTTGGTAAGGGCGTTGAGATAGTCGAGGAACTAAGGAATAAAAAATCAGCTGATAATTTGTTCGCCGGAATTTTTAACGGCAGTCCGCCGTTCGATGATGTTGCTTCTATCTCTTGGCTTAGGCCATCAGCGGAAGAAAAGCAAAAACGGGACAAGGTCATCCATGATTTAGTTAGGTTCCTGATCAGAAAAGTCGATCTCTATACGATAGATAACGAGGCTAGCGTACCTTTGGAAATTTTTAAGGGAATGGCCGAACTAGGTCTTTATGGAATGAAAGTTCCTGAAGGGCTGGGCGGCAAGGGGCTATCAAACTCAAGTTATCTGGATGCTCTTGGTTATGCCGCCAGCTGGTCCAGTGCAATATATATTGTTTTGTCAGCTCACAATACAATCGGCTGTCCGTTTCCGGTGATGTACTATGGAACTGAAGAGCAAAAAGCCAAATTCTTGCCGGAATTTGTAAAATGGCCGACAGCATTCTGCCTAACCGAGGAAGAGGCCGGCTCAGATGCGGCTAATATCAAAACTCATGCTGTGCGAGTCAGAGAAGGAAACAAGATTGTAGGTTACAGGCTTTTCGGCCAGAAATGGTATACGACAAATATCATTTTGAGCGATGGCGTTGCGTTGGCTAGATATCTTGCCGTTGTGGCACGCATAGTCAATCATCGCGATGAGATAGAGAATGAGAAGGATTACAGAAAATTTTGCTACGGCCTTTTCATTGTTCCGACGGAATCAAAAGGCGTTGATGTGGGGACGAGAAATACTTTTATCGGAATGAGGGGAATTCATAACTCTAACCCCAAGTTCAACGATGTCCATATTCCGATCTTCAATCTTATCGGAGAGAGAAGAGAGGATTGGGAATCTGATCGTGGCTGGGGACCGAGAGAGGGAAGCGGTCTTAAGGTTGCTTTTGAATCTCTAAATACCGGGAGAATAGCCATTGCTAAGGGCTGTCTGGGTGTCGCTAAACAGGCGCTCAACATCTCCAGGTGGTGGTCCAAGAAGAGAAGTCAGCTTGGCGGTCCTCTGCAGAACAAAGAACTGGTTCAGGACAAGCTTGTTTATGGAGCTAGCAATATTCTGGCTATGGAGGCAATGATAAATTATGCCTCTAACTGTTTTGAGAACGGTCAGGATGTCAGACTTGAGGCTGCAGCAGCTAAAGTATTTTGTTCAGAAAGAACATGGCAGATAGTGGATAATATGATGCAACTTAGAGGCGGCCGTGGATACGAGACTTGGCAGTCTCTCTCAAGAAGAGAAATAACTCCTCCGGATGATATGATTTGGCTTGGCTCAAGGCCTAACAGAATTTTCGAGGGTGCTAATGAAATTCTTGTCCAGTTTATTTTTAGGGAAGGAACAGATAAATATATCAAGGCTGGTATGCCGCTAATGTCCAAGGATAGTTCTATTTTTGAAAAGGCTAGGGCAGTATTAAATTTAGTTGGTTATTATGTGCGTTCTATGCAACTATGGTCTTCGGATAAGTTCAAGAGCCACGAGATACACGAAAAGTTTATTCAGCATAGGTCTGGCAGGCTTGCAAGAAAGGTTATTACCAAATCTGTTCGGTATCGAACTGAACTAGCCGTTAAGCAACTGACGCTAGATAGGCTCTCGAGAATATCAATAAATCTTGGAGCGATGTTACTGTCACTGGCTTATGCCAGACGACTAAACTACGATAGGATGTTTTACGATTATTCTCAGCTAGCCGATGTTTTTTGCCAGGCTACGCGAAAAGAGGTCGAGTCGCTGTTTAGTGATCTTGACAGCAATGACGATGATCTTAGATATAAAGTTTCAAAGGAACTTTTAAATGATAAATTTGATGATCTTCTGCTTGGCGGAATAATTCCGATAACGGAATATGATATGAGAGGACCCAAGAATTAATCACCAAAACTGCCCTGATGGGCAGTTTTTAATTTGGTGTATTTATTGTACCAAGTTAGAACCTATTTCCAAAATCGCTGACTAATGAATTCCGTCACGGCACATCGTCCGCTACGAGACACTGCGGAAGCAGTGTCTCTCCGCTACCGATGTTCCGCTCCGCCCTCGCTCTCGCCACCACACATTCTGTTTTTGTTTGGCGCGATTCCCTTTTTGTTTTTTCGGTATGGTGGTGGCGAGAGCGAGGGCGGGTTTCTCCTAAGGGAGAAACTGACGGAATTCAAATGCAGACTCGGTTTTGCGAAAACTATTTTCTGGGGATTTGGATTTCGCAAAACCTCGGCTGATTTCCCGCGCGGAGGAGGGGTTTGGGGAGGAATCCGCGCGGGTTTTGGGATTTTGCTTGTGTTTTGGGATTTTGCTTGTG
>MGKQ01000015.1:15069-54237 GCA_001795735.1 Candidatus Yanofskybacteria bacterium RIFCSPLOWO2_02_FULL_41_13 | reverse complement strand
ACTCACGTGCTTGAGAAAATTACAATTATTGAGGTGGTCTGATTGAGACTGGGCTGTAGGCTCGTTAGAGCATTAATAGGATACTACATTAACATACCTTAGTCAATGTCTACCGTATCTACTTAAATCCGAATTTTTCTTCGAGACTTTTGAAGAAGTAATGCTTCTCTAGCTCGGCAAACTTAATTAGATGAGGAGAGTTCTGAATAACAATTTCATCCCCTATTTCCAGAGGAAAAATAGATTCCCCGTCAGCAGCTAATATAACATCGATTTTTTGACCCGTCTTTGAAAGCGAAAGAATCCCTCTTTTCTTATAGCCCAGCACTTTGACTGTTATCTTGTTATTATACTTAACCACAACGCTTGGCGTCGGAATACTGTGGTCAAGAATTTCAGTAATAATCAGGCACTTGATATCGGGCATAACTATTGGCCCGTGAGCAGAAAGATTATAAGCGGTAGAACCGGTTGCCGTTGCCACCATTACCCCGGTTCCACGAATATACTGAACGGGATGATCTTCCACCCTGGCCTCAAGCTCCATTACTCCCAAAGGATTTTTAACAACAATTTCATTAAGGGCGTCCCCGGAAAAAACTACTTTATTTTTTCTTCTAACCTTGGCTATAATCATCATCCGTTCAATTGTGTTGTATTTATTACTAAAAAAACTTTTCAAAGCCGGTAAAAAATCCTTTTCGCCCCTGACCGAGGCAAGAAACCCGACATTACCAAGGTTAAGTCCGAGTACAACTGAACCGAATTCGTGATATTTGCGTGCCGCCTCCAGGATTGTCCCGTCTCCACCAAGAGCAATTACCACTCCGGGTTTCTGTGAATCTGCTTTTAATTTAGGGAACTTGTCTTTAGCAAGCTTTGATATCTGATTAGCCCAAAAAACAGCTCGTTTGCTGTCTGAATGATAAAATATATGATAAGTGCCAGAAGCTTGATTAGTCATGTTGGTTCTGCTATACTTAGTGTAAAATATACACCATGGATAAAAAAAGTGCAAATTACGATTACGTTCGGGTGGTTGCCGCCGTGCCTAAAATAAAGGTCGGCGACATTGATTATAATGTAGAACAAATTTTGGATTTTGCCAAAAAGGCCGATCAAAAAGGAGCCTCGATTACAGTATTCCCCGAGCTTTCAATAACCGGCCATACAATGGACGACCTGTTCCATCAGCGACTTCTTCTTAATAAAGCTGAGGAGGCCCTTACTCGGGTAACAGAAGAATCAATGGAAACGTTCTGTTATGCCGGACGGACCGAAAGTCGGGTCGGTTTCATTGTCGCCCCGAGGCGACTGGCAAATGCCATCCGATGCAGAAGCCACATTATAGCTTAAGAATTTAAAATAATATGACAAGATTTCACCAATCAGTGACAACAGACATAGTTATTTTTACTATATCTGATGAACAGTTAAAGGTATTGCTGATTAAGAGAGCTAATGAGCCATTTAAAGACCAGTGGGCACTTCCTGGTGGATTTTTGTTTGAGAAGGAAGAACCGGACAAAGCCGTAGTAAGAATTTTATGGAAAAAAGTCGAAATAAAAGATGTTTATCTTGAGCAACTTTATACTTTCGGCAGTTCAGGCCGGGACCCAAGAGGCAGAATAATAACGATCTCCTATTTTGCCTTAACTCCAAAAGATAAGATAAAAATAGTTGTTTCAGACAAGGTCCAGACTCCAACTTTCAGATCCGTTAAACAACTTCCGGATATAGCCTTTGACCATAACCGGATAATCACCTATGCCCTCCAGCGCCTTCGATCCAAACTGGAGTACACAAATGTGGCCTACTCTCTTTTGCCGCAATACTTTACTTTTAATCAGCTTCAGAGAACATACGAAATAATACTCAATAAAAAACTTGATAAAAGGAACTTCAGAAAAAAGTTCATTCTTCTTGGACTTATTAAACCTACTAAAAAAGTATTAAAAGGCGAACGTCAGCGACCAGCAAAGCTTTATCAATTTATCTCGCGCAAGCCGACGGAACTCAAAAAATTTTTCTAACTCCAATAAACCTAGCCGATTCGGTTATACAGAGCTGATGACAAATCAAACTCTATTCAATTTGAATAAGGGGCAAGCTAGCCTTGGCCGTCAACTTGATGTAATATAATACCCGCACGATAGAACCTTTAAAACGCAGAAGGAACCGATGAAAGTGAGCCAGGATAAGGTACGGGGAATGTTTCTTGGTATTGCCATAGGCGATGCCTTATATATGCCGGTTGAAACCTGGTCAGCAGAGCAAATAGCTGACAAACACGGCCGATTAACCAGTTATATCCGTCCGGACGGCCACAAATGGTTTGATGGCCGGGATGCCGGAACCTGGACTGACGATACTCAGCTGACGTTAGTTGTTGCCGAATCGCTTATCGCCAAAGGCAAAATAGACCTTGATGATCTAGCTTCTAGACACGTTGAATCGTTGAGAAAAGATGGAGACAGAGGATTCGGCGGAACGACAAGAGAAGCAATTAAAAATTTGGCTTCGGGAGTTCATTGGTCAAAATCCGGCAAGAGTAAAAATCCGAAGCATGGAATCGGAAACGGAATGACGATGAAAGTTGCTCCGCTTGGAGCATTCCGGGCCTCTGCAATCTGGTCTGAATTGTGGGTTGAGGAAAGATCAAAATTTATTGATAACTTGGTTCATTTTACATTGATGACTCACAATAGCAAGATGGCCGTAGAATCAACTTTGGCTCATGTATACGCCACCGATATCTGTCTTAATCATGATCCGATAAAAGATTTTCCCCTAGAATCGTTCTTTAAACAGATAATCAAGATGTCTGATTTTATTAATTACAGAAGCCCGACGGCAGAACCGGAGCTAACGCTAACCTCCAGACTGGAAATGCTAAGAAGATTCAAGGTAGAGTCCCTAACGCAGGATGTGATAATTTCTGCATTTGATAGCGGAACGTCTTACGTATACGACTCCCTCCCCTTCAGCTACGCGTTCTTAATCAGAAACCCCAGATCGATAGAAACACTATATGATGTTGGCAACGCCGGCGGAGATACAGATACCAACGCTTCGATTGTCGGCGGATTATTAGGAGCCTTAAATGGTACATCGATATTCCCTCAACACTTAATTGATGGGCTATGGCAAAAAGAAAGAATCATCGATACGGCTGATAGATTTTATGACAGGTTCTTCATAATTAACCCTTCTTCGCGTAAAGCTACGAAAGACAAGGAAGGAAATCAATGAAAGTAATCTACTACTATGGCGAGCCGCCTGAATCATTCAGTAAATCTATATTTTTGGCTGGACCAAGTCCGCGAAGACCCGATGTTCCATCATGGCGTCCTGAGGCCTTAAGAATTCTAGAGTCAAAAGGGTATGATGGGGTTGTATTTATTCCTGAGCCAAAGCCCGGAGATACTGTAAAGTATGACTGGGCTAAAGCCCCGCAATGGGAACATAAAATGCTTGATATGTCAGATATGGTCCTCTTCTGGGTAGCTCGTGATTGTACACTTATGGGCTATCAGGAATTTAAATTCCCCGGATTTACCACCAACGTTGAATTTGGTCACTGGGTTAATTCCGGAAAGGCAGTACTCGGCCATCCGCCAAAAACGCCTCATACAAGCTATCTGAGATTTATGGCTGATAAGTTTCATGTTCCAACGCTATTTACCCTAGAAGAAACTATCAACAAGTCTTTGGAGCTCATCAAGGACGGTGCATTAAGAAATGGCGGAGAAAGAGAAATTCCATTGTTCCTCTGGAACACTCAATCATTTCAGTCATGGCATCAATCTCAGAAAAGAGCCGGAAACAGGCTTGATGGAGCAAAGATTTACTGGACATTCAAAGTCGGTAAAAATAAAGAAAAGGTTTTTTACTGGGCTATCCACCCCAATATCTATGTAGGCCCTGAGAACAGAAATAAAACAAATGAGGCAGTTCTATCAAGATTCGATATCTCTTCTGTAGTCTTATACAAACGCAAATCCAATGTAATGGACTCAGAGATAGTTCTTATCAGAGAGTTTCACAGTCCGGCAAGGAATAATAATGGATTTGTCTGGGAATTACCTGGGGAATCGTCGCCAACAAGCACTGATCCTCTTCAAACAATTGCTGACGAAACTTCGGAAGAAGTTGGCCTCACGATTGATAAGACCCGCTTTCAACCCGTTGGTTTAAGGCAAATGGCAGCGACAATGTCTGCTCACCATGGAGCGCTCTATTCCGCCGAACTCACCGATAAAGAGCTTGCTTGGCTAAAAAACAAAAAAGGAATTCCTCACGGCGCTGATTATCCCAATAACCCGACCGGAGAAAGAGCCTATACCGAAGTTCTGACCTTAAGAGAAATTATGCAAAGTGATTTGACGGACTGGTCAAATCTTGGTATGATTTTGTCAGTTGTTCGTTAAAAAGGAGGGGGCCAAGAAATCTATGACTGGAGTGATGAGAAAATCACTATTAGTCGTTGACGTACAAAATGATTTTTGTCCGGGTGGAACATTAGCCGTCACTAACGGCAACAAGGTTGTTGAACCGCTAAACAGAATGATTACCTTTTTCTCCAAGAATACTTGGCAAGTAATTTTATCGAGAGACTGGCATCCAAGAGAAACTAAACATTTCAAAGAATTTGGCGGTATTTGGCCGGTACACTGTGTTCAAAACACGCCAGGAGCAGATTTTCACCCTAAGTTATTAATATCACCCAAGACCTACATTATATCAAAGGGCTATAGTAACACAGATGACGGTTATTCGCCGTTCGAAGGAGTCTGGCTTAGAATAAAAGATTGGCCGATATCCCTTGAGGCGCTATTGTGGAGAACTTCTGAACTATACATTGGTGGACTTGCAACCGACTATTGCATAAAAGCCGCCTGCCTTGATGCCAGAAAGATTGGCTACACAGTCTACCTTCTGACAGATGCCTGCCGAGCAGTTAACCTGAAACCGACCGATGAAGCTGATGCCCTTAAAGAGATGCGACAAGCCGGAGTGATCTTTACCACTACCGATGAAGTTTTAAATCAGAATGAGTCGAGCTAAGCTCGACTTTTTTGTTGTTTGTCCAAAAGCATAGCGATTGGCTACAAACAATAAACCCCGTACCAAACCCGCCCCCGACCCCTACGGCGATCAGCGGATAAGTTTAGTGCGGGGTTGACGAAATAACGAAATTAATTTAGAATATAGCCAAAGTTCGTTAAGAATTTAAGGAAGCAGAGTGCTATACCGAGGCCGCGACGGTGATAAGCCGATTACAGAATCGTTCCTTGATACAGATTTTTATAAATTCACAATGGGTGATTTTATATTCAGTGATACCCAGCTTGCAGATGCAGTTGTTACTTTACGTTTGAAATGCCGAACTAAAAATATAAAACTTGGAAATGTGATCCCGATGACTCATCTCAGAGAAGAGCTGGATCATGCCCGTCGCTTAAAACCCACAAATTCAGAATTATATTATCTGCGAGGTATGGATGTATACGGTAACCGGATGTTGTCCGAACCGTATCTTCAATTTCTAAAGAACATCAATCTACCGGAATATAATATGAGATATACCCATGAAGGAGACATTGAACTTGAGTTTGCAGGACCATATAAATCTAACACCTATTGGGAGCTCTTCGGGCTTTCGATAGTAAATGAGCTCTATCATAGATATGCTTTGCGTAAATGTCTCTACTCAGAGGCTGAGCATAGCCGGTATATGATGACGGGTCTTTCCCGCTTATTAACCAAAGTTGAAAAGCTTCGCCAGTATCCTGACCTGACTTTCAGTGATTTTGGTACCCGCCGGAGAGCATCTCGTGACTGGCAAGAAGAAGTAGTTGAGGTTATGGCTACCCAACTGCCAAAACAGTTCAGGGGCACCTCTAATGTTTATCTGGCGATGAAATATAATCTTGTACCTATCGGTACCTCAGCCCATGAACTTTTCATGGTTGCTGCCGGACTTGCCGATATAGAATCAAATGGCGATAGAGATGCCATACGAGCATCCCAAAATGAAATATTGGGAGCTTGGTGGGATAAATATGGCCATGGCCTTTCAATAGCCCTGACAGACACCTTTGGAACTAAGTTCACTTTCGATAATGCTCCGGCTGAAGTAACCCGAGACTGGAAAGGCACTCGCCAAGATTCAGGTGATCCATTACGTTATAAACAAAAGGCTTTGCAATGGTATAGATGGCGTGATGTAAACCCGAAGGAAAAAATGATCGTATTCAGCGACGGACTTGACGTTGATTCAATGATCAGGATCCACAAGGACTGCCAAGGTGAGATAATTGATACCTATGGCTGGGGTACTAATCTGACAAACGACTTTGAACCGAGACCCAATGTTGGACTTATCCCCCTCTCATTAGTAATAAAACCGGCAACAGTAAATGGCCGAGGCCTAGTTAAACTAAGTGATAATATCGCTAAGGCGATGGGAATACCGAAAGATATAGCAAGATACAAGAAGATATTTGATTATGATGAGACATACTTCGAACCATGTATGTATTAGAGGGACGGAATTTTCGTCCTTTTTTATTTGAAATAAAATCTCGCCATATGGCGAGATTAGACTACTAATTGAATACTGGGATTTTGTGACAAACAGAGATAAATTGCGGCCGCGGTGCAGTCAGCTAAAAATCCACGCCCGACACCCTTGTCATGGAACTTTACTCCATGCCGGAATGCCTCTTCAACTTTTCTGATAAATAAACGCTTAGAGGAATTCATCACTGAATCATACATCAATCTGACTGTCGGAAAGCCGTTAACAAATTCCCCATTGTGAGCTACGCCCGTAGGATTCGTTGATGAGGCAAGATCAGCCGAGTAATACTCAAAAACATTTCTAGCTTCCTTATGCTCAGGAATCGGACGACCATTATATCGGCAAAGGTTGTAAGCAAAACTTTTCATCTCAATAAGACTTGCAACATCAATTCTGCCAGTTCTTTTTAACATTCTTGTAGCTTTTTCGATGGTACCATCTACTGATTTTTCCAACACATTGTCAAAATAATGCTGACCGGCAACAATTGGGACTAGAAGTTCAATAATACCTTGATTTATTCTACCGCCAGAACGGTTTCTCAGGCTCTCTTTTTGAGCCCTGAGAGCGCATCCATATAATCCGGCAGGACTATAATCTAGCTCTCTTAATTCACTCGCTCTATTAGCTAAAAGCTCAAATGCCTCTCCCAGATTAATGGAAGCAGTTATGAAATACTCCAGCTTAAGATGCCGACTGATATCCGTAAATCTAGTTGTACATCCGGCCTTATCTGCAACGGGCTCAAGTGCAGATGCCAACATTACCAATCTGGCCGTTTCTCTTGGAGTTCTACTTGTATACTGCCAGGATTCTTTATATAACCTTTCATCAGGATTATCTGTTACGATATATCCCCGATCAAGAATACCAACATTGTAAAGCTCCTCAACCAGTTCCTTTCGGTCAGAGTTAAATTCAAACATTTTTTCTCTTAGCTCTTTCCCTTCTTCAAATTTGTTATTTTTGCGATGAAGTGCATCGTAGACATCAGCTATGGCAAGAATTCTACCATATTCCTGTATGAGCACTTTTGTACCTTCTGAATATTCATGTAGATAGGGTGGTAATTCAACAGGATAAATATTCTTCTGGAATCTATGGTGCCATAGAACTATGTCTGCCAAAAAATCGAATTTATCACGAAGCAAACGATGGCTATCCATCACATGGCTTTCCATTATCTTGCTGTCCTCCGGTGTCCAGCCGACTGTCTTATGAAGAGTACTCAAAGGTATCAGCGATTTTCCCAAGTCATGAAACACACCGGTAAAAAATAAGGCCTTTTCATCCAGATGCATAAACCTACCAATTCTTCTGGCCAATAAGCCGACTCTCAAGCTATGAGCATAAGTAAATTCACTCTTTTGTTTAAGGGCTGCTAGTAATCCCCTGATAGATGCTTTTATCTTTTCACTAATCTTAAGCTCATCCATGGTTTCTTCAAATTCAAGTTCCGTCTCTATGAGACTATCAGTTTTGACCATATCAAACCCTTCTTATTTTAAAGGATCATAGACCATATCATACATAAAATACTAATATTGACAAGAGTCTAATTTATATTAGAATATGGTCAGAATATTAATAACCGAAGGAGCTTAGAACAATGAGGACAGCAGTCTATGCTGGAAGCTTTGATCCGCTAACTAAAGGTTATCTTTGGGTAATCGAATATGGCTCAGCCTTATTTGATAGGCTCATTGTTTGTCTGGGTAATAACCCGGAGAAACGCTACACATTCAGCGAATCTGAGCGTATAAGCATGATAGAGTCTTCTTGTATTCATCTAAGCAATGTCTCAGTCTATCCCCTAGGAAAAGATTTTCTTGTTAATTTTTCAGAAAAAATAGGAGCTAAGTGGTTATTGCGGGGCATCCGGAATGAGAATGATTACAAATATGAAGTCGACATGCGCGATGAGAACAATGCTATTAATCCCGCGATAAATACGACATTAGTACTCCCTCCTCTTGAACTAAGGCGCGTCAGCTCGAGCTTTGTAAAAAGCTTGGTCGGCCCTACCGGCTGGAAAGAGATCGTTGAGAAACATCTTCCGCCAGAAGTTCATAAAAAATTTATTGGAAAATATTCAGATAAGGAGGGGTTGTGAACGCCACTAAAGAACGCTGGATAACGCTCTGTAAAAGAATTGGTGTTGATGATAATCCTAATAATCAGCTGACCGTTTGGAGAGATTGGGATGAACTGCGTATAGCTTATACCGGATCTGATAGACATTATCATAACCTTGGCCATATTAGCGACGGGCTCAAAGAACTTGATGAGATTCGCCACCTAACCAAAAATCCTGATACCTTGGAATTTGCCTGGTGGTGGCATGATTTTATCTACAAGACTACCCAAAATCATAATAATGAGGGTGACAGCTCAATCCATGCAGTTAAATCATTGTCGCAACTTCTTTCTTGCAATCATAGCCTAACAGCCAGTCTTATTCCAAAAGTTATAAGATTTATCTTAGCCACAAAACATGATTGCGTCCCTCAATCAGCTGATAGCCGCCTAATGATAGATATTGACCTATCGTCTCTTGGTACTTTGCCTGCCATATTTAACATAAATACGGCCAATATTCGTAAAGAATATTCTCATGTTTCTGATGATGATTTCGCCAAAGGCAGAATTGAATTCTTTAAAAAATTCTTAGAGAGCCGACCATCAATTTATCTGACAGAATATTTTAAAAATAAATATGAGGCTCAAGCTCAAGAAAACTTAGGAAGGTTGCTAACTACCAGATAAAATCCGCATTTGTGCGGACTTTTTAATAATCTTGACTTTATAATATACAAGTATATAGTGTATACAGTACAC
The DNA here is from genome assembly GCA_001795735.1 of Candidatus Yanofskybacteria bacterium RIFCSPLOWO2_02_FULL_41_13. GTDB lineage: Bacteria > Patescibacteriota > Minisyncoccia > 2-02-FULL-40-12 > GWA2-44-9 > 2-01-FULL-39-28. The sequence continues at coordinate 44,813 of MGKQ01000015.1, read as the reverse complement.
TAACAATCCTTCTACGCAGAAGGCCTCGAAGGACAAGCTGAGGGACGAATCATGAGAAAAAGCATAGGCGAAGTAACAGCCATGTTTTACGACAGTTGTTCCAGATTTGCCGAGGATCTTTATCCCGGCAGGTATTCTTTCGCTAAATGCCGTGAGCTAACCGAGCAAGCGGATGAGATGCAAAATCTAGCTAAAGAGAATGGGTCGATTTTTCTTGCTCACTACTATACCACACCTGAATTCCATGAACTGGCCGATAAATTAGGAGATTCTTGGGCCTTAAGCCAATACGCCAGAGACATAAAGGCGCCGAGAGTTTATTTTATAGCCGTAGCCTTCATGGGTCAAACAGCAAAGATGATTACCGGAGATCAGTCTAGAATTTTCATACCGGACACTCCGAAAGTCTTAGGATGTTCTCTAGTATTCGGGACAGATCATATCTGGATCCAAAATTGGCGGAAGGACAATCCTGGAGGAATTATCGTAGCTTACATTAACAGTGACCCCTACACAAAGGCTTTGACCAGCTATTCTAACGGCTATATTTCAACTTCCCGCAATACCGATAAAATAATTGCCCATGCTGTAAAAAATAACCCCAGCCGTAAAGTGCTTGTATTGCCTGATAAGTTCCTCGGTATCGTTATGAAGAAAAGGGCTATCCAGCTTCTTGAGAAAAATGGCATCAAAGTAAATCCTGATTTAATAGAGATATATGACCAGCCATTCAACGGATATAATGCCTGCTGTTATGTGCATGAGAAACTTGGCAATGATTCCATCTTGGTAGCTATGACTGAACATCCCGACGCAGAATTGATGATTCATCCGGAATGCGGATGCTCCTCATTTTGCTTAATGCAAGTCGAGGAAGGCAATATCCCCCATGGAAAGGCCTTTTTCCTATCAACTGAGCAGATGATTCAGCGGGCTATAGCCTCGCCGGCCAAAAAGTTTCTAGTTGCCACTGAAGCGGGTCTGATATACGCCCTGCGTACAAGATTGCCTGACAAAACATTTATTCCTGTTTCTGCCAATGCTCACTGCGATTTTATGAAAGGCAACACATTTGAAAAACTTCTGCGATCACTCCGAGAAGATAGATTAGAGATCGTGATTTGTGATAATTGTCCGAAATGCCTTGATCCTCTTAACCCCTACGAAGATGACCAAGTCATTCATATCCCCCGCCGAATCGCCCAATCGGCTAAAGAAAGTATCGATAAAATGCTGACTATAGTCTGATCCCGCTCTAGCGGGATTTTATTGTAGTCTTATGTGCTAACTCATTAAAATTTAATCTGGTCTCGGCATCTATTCTTTTTTGAATTCTAGTCAACAGGTCCGGATCAATTTTACCTAGATTAAGAGATGCTATCATAAAGTTAGCTCTCATTTCATTATCTCCAGAAGCTCTTGCTAAATCCTCAATAAATTTTTCAGTAAAAGTTTCGGCAAACAAATCTTTAAAGTCATTGTCACTCAAGTTCTCACCATCAATTTTGCCTCTTATGATAGACTGCCAAACCATATCGCCAGATACGCCAGACTCATTGGCAATTTTAGCCATCATTGCCTCAACTAAGCTAACGCCAAGATTGTAATGCTTTACCTTATCGTCATCTTCATAAAAAGACCTTACTGCTTTTACATTTCCCAAATCAGTATGTCCTCCGAAATAGCTGACAACTAGCTCACGAGACAGTTTCTCTGTCACTCCTTCATCAAATAGCTCAAATGAGTGGCTACTGTCGATAATTTCTTCCCTACCCTTAACAACAGCCTCGTGCCGAGTGTATCCGGATTGAATCTTAATTTTTCTCTTTCCTTCATAATCGTACTCAAAATAACCAAAACACTTATTTCTGGAGAAAGCATGAACCTCTTCGTGTAAAAGCACCATGATAAGACTTTGTAAAATACCGATGTCGCTTTTATTGCTTGTCGCCTCCTTGATTCTATCAAGGTTTACAGTAATAGCACCGGTCATTACATTATGATTTGCGACATCTTCTATACTGTTATCCGATATAATCAGTTCCGGATCGACAAAATTTAATCGTTCCGGATCAACGCTGGATTTAATTAATATTTCACGAAAAGCACTTTTTATCCACACAAAATCAACCTTAGCCAACAAGGCTTCAAATTCAGGATTTTCTTTTTTTCTCAAAGCTGCTTCTTTCCTAAATACCAGATCTCTTGTCTTAAGCAGAACCTGATCCTCTGGTTCGCCTGAATGTTTTAAAAATTCTACGGGCATATTATTTTAAGATTTCTTTGATTAAAAATTCTTTTAGCTTTCTAAACGCCTGACCACGATGACTCAGTGCATTCTTCTCCTCGCCTGACATTTCTGAAAAAGTTTTGTCATAACCTTTAGGGATGAATATCGCATCGTAGGGAAGACGTGGATGAGCAACGCCTCTTGGTTCCATCGTTATTTTACCTTCAACTTTACCGACAAAATTCCAGTATTTTCTGTCGGGGGCAACGAGAACAGCTGAAGTTTCAAACCAAGCATCCCTTTCTCCTTCTGGCACATTCTTCATCTCCGAGAGAAGGCGCCTAATCCATTCTTCTCCGGGAGCACCTTCGCCCGCCCAGCGAGCAGAATATATGCCTGGTGCACCCTCGAGAGCTTTGACACAGATACCGGAGTCATCGGCCATAGTCCATTCTTTAGTTTTTTTATTAATAAACCTCGCCTTCTTCAAAGCATTTTCTTCAAAAGTCTTACCGTCCTCAATCACGTCCTCGCTTATACCGGCTTCATCCGCGCTTATTATTTCAACATCCAAGTCTTTCAATATTTTTCTTATCTCTTCAACCTTCCCATGATTGTGAGTGGCAAAGATGATCCTCATGTTTATTTCCAGAAAAATTCTTTAACTTTTTGTTTTAGTCGTATCCATTCGGGACGATCGCCAAACACCATATCTGCCCCGATAATAAGTAAAATCGACCCCGGCGTAAAGGGCGTCAGTAAAATAATCAAACCTAATACTATAAAAAACCAGCCAATTATTTTTTTCTTTGAATCAACCATTTGGCTTTATTATAACAAAAAGGGGCTAATCAGCCCTAATACCAAAAACTACTTCTTCGTCAGGCTCCGCATGTACGCCACCAGAGCTTCAATTTCATCCGGCTCAATTCCCTTTGTCTTCAGAGCATTGGACATCGAGTCAGTTCCCTTGGGCGGCTTCTCAAGCTTCTTCTCCATCTCAGCCGGTTCGATCAGCCATCTCCTGATCTCGGTAACAGATAGTTTAGCCCCAACACCGTCAAGCGGTCCCTTTTTACTGCCCTTCCCCGCAATCATATGGCATTTTTCACACTTATAAGTCGTATACAGTTTCTTGCCCTGAGTAATAAGCTTAGGATCCGGTGCCTGACCATAAACAATACCACCGGCTATTCCTATCATTAGAGCAACCACCGCAAACTCTCGTTTCATCGTCTTCCCCCTACCATCCTTCACAATATAAATTATATTTTCTTCGAGTATTTGTCAAATTTAGTCTACGATGAGTAAAAAGACAACAAGATAGATGAGCTCAGAGACTATACTATCCTACGAGCAACAGATTATTACCTTCTCGGGACAATTGAAGTTGCTCGCCTCGCGAAGCTCCGGCGAAGTGAGGCCAGATTGCATGGTTTGTCAACGCCCTGAGTCTATCGAAGGGCTTTACAAAATCGGCAGCTTCACTTAGTGAAATGGCCTCGCTGGGGCCATGAGAGTGTCCTGAAGGGTAATAATCTGTTACGAGTTAAAATCCGAGTCTGGGTATAGTCTCTAAGTAACCTATTTGAGCAACTTTAGCATCTCCTGCCACGGACGTGTATTAATAATATCTTTGGCCTCCGCCCAACCTCTACGGGCTTGGGCGATGCCGTATTCGAGATACTGGAGATGGGAAGTATGGTGAGCATCGGAATCGATTGAGAATTTGACTCCCATTTCCACGCCCTTGCGGATATATTCGTCTTTCAGGTCAAGCCGATCGGGAAAAGCGTCTATCTCCATGACGGTTTTTGTTTTTTTAGCAATCTTAAGCAACTCTTCCACATTCACCTTGTATGCCTCCCGCTTATTAATTATGCGTCCGGTAGGATGAAAAATTATGTCCACATTGGGATTTTTCATGGCTCTGGTTATTCTCTTGGTCATGTCATCTTCAGACATATTGAAATTATGATGAACCGCCGCACCGACCACATCAAGCATAGCTAAAGTTTCGTCATCAATATCAAGCGAACCGTCTTTCATAATATTAACTTCAGCACCCTTTAAAATTTTAAATTTTGAACTTTGAATCTTGAATTTAGAATTTACATTGTCTATTTCGGCCATTTGTTTGAGAAGCTTTTTCTCATCACTGCCACCAGTCATGGCTAGAGATTTCGTATGGTCAGTTATGCAAATATATTCAAGGCCTAACTTCTCAGCCGCCTTAGCCATTTCTTCAATAGAATGCTCGCCATCAGTCCAATCTGTCTGAACCTGTAAGTCGCCTTTTAAATCATCGTAGCCGATAAGCTCAGGAATTTTATGTTCAAGAGCAGCCTTTATTTCTCCTGAGTCGTTTCTCATCTCGGGCGGTATCCAGTCCATCCCCATTTTATTATAAACCTCCTCTTCGGTTTTAGAGGCTAGACTGACCTTATCTTTCCAGAGACCGAAGTCGTTCAAAAGCCAGCCATGTTTCTCGGCTATTTTGCGGATATCGATATTATGCTGCTTGTTGCCTGTCCAAGCTATCATTGCCGAACCGTACGATTCAGGAGAAACAACGGATATATCGGCATCAATATTTATATCTAAACGGACAAGGGCCTTATGTTTACCTTTTGAATAAACGTGTTTAACCTCCGGAAATTTCAAAAAATTTTCTATTACCGCTTCGGGTTTTTTAGAAAAAACGATAAAATCCAAATCACCGATGGTTTCTTGCCGGCGACGAAGCGAGCCAGCAAATTCGGCCACCCCTACCTCCGGTAAAGCCCTTATCCTGTCAAGAAACATCTTAGCCGTAGGCATTATAAATCCAGAGACTAAACGTCCGCCTGAACTCTTAAGGAAGCCGATGCCTTTCAGAATTTTCTCCTCTGTTTTCTCGCCCATCCCTTCGATATTCCTGATTTTTCCGGCCTTAGCCGATTTTTCAAGCTGGTCAAGATTTTTTATACCAAGCTTTTTATACAGATGAAGAATTGTTTTTGGCCCAATACCCTCAACTGAACGTAAGCCTTCAATATCTACCGGCATTTCCTTTTTTAACTTTTCATAATCCTTGATGTGCCCAGTTTTTATGTATTCCTCTATTTTTTCAGCGATACCCTTCCCCACGCCGGGTATATCTTCGAGCGCTTTTATTCCTCCTTCTTTATAGATATCACTGACTTCCTCCTGCAAAGAGCCGATAATATACGAAACTTTCTCATAAGCCTGAGGCTTAAAAGGAACTTCTTTCATCTCAAGAAGAACCGCAATTTCACGGAAAATCTTAACTAATGCTTGATTTATCATTTTAAGTTATGGGATCTTAGGCTGAGGCTTAACCATGCCTCTGGGCACTTTTTCTCTTAGGTCCTTAAAAATTTTCAACTCAATAATGGTACCTATGGTAGTTACAATCCCGCCAATTATAAAAACTAAGCTAAAACCAAATCTTTGAGCCAGTATACCACCCAAAGCTGCCGCTCCGGCCACCGAAACACCCAAGGCAACTGATTTAAGAGACCATTCTAAGTTCTCCTGCTCCTTATCGAGATGTCTTGCAAAAATAGCTAATCTGGGCGGGACAAAGAAAGCCAAACCAATTCCAAATATTGCATGGATAATATAAATATGATTGGCGGTCGAAGCAAAAAGATACATAAAAGGAGATAAAGAAATTAAAATACTGCCGATAACCATTGAGTAAAAATCGTCAAACTCACCGTGATTTTTATCCAAATAACGGGCAATCGGGATCTGTAAGCCGACTTTGAAAATCTGCGATATAGCCGCAGCAAAACCCACCACCTCTAGAGAGCCGTTTTGTATCTGACCAATTATAAATACCGCGAATATCGGAGCAAAGACGCTAAGTCCGCCCTCAATATAGAAGTCTGACCAAACCATAATTTTTACGACATGATTGATGTGCATCTTTTATAATTTAAAAATTAAAAATTTGAGAATCTGACACTACTCTACATTGTATCAAACAAAAAGACCTCCGCAAGCAGAAAGGTCTTCTCTCTTAGAAAAGCTGATCTGTGCGATATTAAAGGTGAGGAAATCCGAATCCCGACGCATCATCGTCACCCGGAGGCAATAAATCAGTTGAAAATTGAGGAAGATGAAGCAACTCGCGAGTAGCAGAGTCAGGATCATCGGCATCTACCTGCCATAACTTAGCGGCCAAACCGGCAACATGAGGCGTAGCCATCGAAGTTCCGGATAAGATAACATAGCCTCCGTCTTTCCAAGTCGATTCTATATTCACGCCGGGAGCGGCAAACTCAATATCTTTTTCTTCCACAACATACGACTTGCTCTCTGAATTCAAACCCCTGGAGCTCCACTCGGCAATATCAAATATCGAATCAAACGCACCCACAGCTATTACATTTGGATTAGCACCTGGATAATCTATACTTCCGACATATGGACCATCATTACCAGCAGCGGCAACTACAAGAACATTTTTACTTACCGCATAAGTAATGGCATCTTTTATCAGAGTACTCTCCGTATCGCTACCCAAGCTAAGATTTACCACATTAACGTTATTATCAGCGGCAGTCTTAAGAGCAAAAGCGATATCATCAGACCAGCATGAACCATTGGTCCCGCAAACTTTATAGGCAAATAGATTTGCCTCCGGAACAACGCCGTAAATTCCTTTGCCGTCAGATCCTCCATCGGCCGCAATAGTACCGGCAACGTGAGTGCCGTGGCCATTTTTATCTTCACATTTGTCATTGATAACAGGGGTTTTGGGAGAGGTGAAGTCTTTACACTGAGCAATTCTATTCGTCAGGTCAGGATGATTAGCAAGTACTCCCGTATCAAGAACAGCTACATTAACATCGGCTCCGCCGGATGTTTTAACAAGAGTCGGATCGCTGTTATACATAGCCCTGATTCCCCATGGCAACGAGTCTGATGGTATGGGACGGGTCGGTGACGGCAAGGGTCTTTTACCTGTCGTATCATTACTATTCGCCTGACCAGTTTGAACAACGGGTGATTCGGGCAGAATATAAAGTTTGTGGACCGGGACAACCTCCACCCCAAAAACTTTAGCCACCCTTAATTGCCAATCCGTCAGATCGGTTGTAAAACCTTCTTTAAATTCGTGCCTGACGCCAAATGATTTCTTCCAAAAACCGGAGCTTGATTTAACCAAATATCTTGTATCCTCAGAAGCCCCGTAAGCAACGTCAGAAACCCCTAATAACAGGGAAAAAGCTAGCAAATAGGCTATTACTTTGGTGTTCATCTTATTGCTCTAAATATACCATAATCCCCCCGCCAGAGCAACAATTATCCACACCTACCTACTATGGGCCTTGCTCAGAGACTAAATCCAGACTCGGACCACATTCGGTTTCTGAGGCGATTCCAGAAGCGGCTAAAGCACGCTTCTAAAACCTTCGCCTTAATCCAGCAAAAACCGAATCTTAAGTACTCGGCAAAATTGCAGAACCAAGCCAATTTTGCCTGCGTGTTTCCTCCCTAGGGTACAGTCTCTGAGCTTAAAAATAGACGAAAAGCGAACCCCTTCCCATTTCGCAGACCGTCTTTTTTCAAGGAATACACAATAGTTAAATTAACCGATAATTTATGTTATTCCACAAATTTGAGTGGGGAGTCCGATATCTTTTTAGTATAAAAAGATGTCGAGCGACGAGGCTCAAATTTGTTAACTAAGTTGAGGTTAATTTAACTATTTGTCCGATGAAAGAAAGTAGGTCGAGAAAATAAAAGTAGGTTCGCTAATCTAGTATTCTTTTTTATCCCCATTGCCGTTTGATAGAATTTTATCTATCCCGTTTTTTATTTTATCACTAAGATACCTGACGGTTTCATGCATAATAATTGTCTGAATAAACGCCGTTCTAATTAGCCACTTTAGAATATAGATCAGGGCAATTGCTCCGCCCAGAAATGCGACTCCATAAGCGACATCTTCAACATAGACAAAGAACAGTTTGTAGCTTTGGCCGAAGAAATAACCTATTGACATAGCAAAAACTGCCCAGCAGGCTGAACCTAAAAAATTATACCAACTGTATTTTTTAAGATTGTATTTTAAAGAGCCAGCCATAATTTGGGTAGCAATTGTAAGGGAGAAAGTGAATTTAGTTATAAAAATAGCTTTACCGCTGTGTTTATGAAAATAGTGCTCAACTTTTTCGATTACTTTCCGGCTTTTTTCTTTGCTCCGCCCCCATTTATCAAGAGACTTGGCGCCAGTATAATAACCGACGGCATACCAAATATAGCCGTTAAGAGTGTGGCCAAGGGCAAAAACCCCTAGAGCCGGCAAAAATTGAACACTATTAGTCGAAACCAAAAAACCGCCTATAACCAGCGCACTTAAACCTTCCAGCGTCGCTCCGATAAACAAAAACAAATACTTATGTTCTATAAGTAAGGGAAAATGAGTTTGTACAAAATCGAAAACTTGCTCCATCTAAAATAAATAACAATCACCAAATAACAAACTATAAATAATGTCTAAGCTCCCACAATTAAATTATGGACAGTTTGAAACTTTGGATTTTAGAATTTTGAATTTATTTGGGATTTGGAAATTGTAATTTAGAATTTACTTAAAGACCTTAAGTGTTTGGAAGTCTTTAAGTAGCCCGTCTTTCATATTTGAATTATACACCGCCACGGCCGGATGATATAATGGAATAACTTTAACTTCCCCATACTTTGTCTGAGCCGTAAATATTTTACCGTGAATTTGGCTGATCGATCCAAGCTGAGAAGCCAAGCCTAGCCTATTCATTATATAAATCATGGAGAAACGGCCAAGAGTAGCTATTATCTCAGGCTGTATAATTTCTATCTGACGATCGAGGTATGGAACATAAGCCTCTATTTCCTCGGGTAACGGGTCGCGGTTCATCGGCGGACGATCTTTGACTATGTTAGTCACATAAACATCCGGACGTAATATCCCGACCGAGGCAAGCAGTTCGTCCAGAATCCTTCCTGAAGCTCCACAGAAGGGTCTGCCTTGCTCGGCCTCGTTCTTACCCGGTGCCTCCCCGACAAACATAATTTTAGCATAATGACTGCCTTCGCCTATCACAGGAAAGACTTTATTCTTAATCCGTTCTTTGTATAACGGTAAGTGTTTGCCGGCGACGATCTCATTTTTAATCTTGCGAAGAAGTTCTGTTCTGTTGTCTTTAAGCTGAGTTTCCATAGTAACAAAATCAAGCATATCGCATTTAAAAGTAATTAAAAAGGGGGCGACCGTAGTCGCCCCCTTGTCCAGTCCCGATGGGACTAGACGCTCGCCTCAACCGCCGCTTGGGCGGTTACTTTCCTCGCCTTGCGGGTTGCCGCGCCCTTCTTGGCCGCCGTTGACCGCTTGGCCTTCTTCGCCTCTGCAAGAGCCCTTTGCTCCCGAAGAGCACAGCGAACTGTGCGACGGACATCTCGAGCATTGCGCCGACGCTCTTGAGCCACCCGACGCCGCTTGGGCAGATCCGACCCCTCGAGACGCTTGAGAATACCCTCAAGCATGATGACCTGAAGATTGGCAGTCTCCGGTCCCTGCCGACGACGGATGCTTTCACCCACCTGATCGATGTGCACTTCGGCGCCAGTCAGACCTTGCAGTTTGTACACTCGCCGAAGCTTTCGCTCCGGCACTCTTTCCTGAGAAGCCGCACACCGGCCTTTCCGAGACCCAGCCGACGCTGGTGCACCCTTCTTCTTGTCTTTCTTCTGCTTCTTTTCCATTAACATCCCCCCTCTAAAATTCAAACTTACTCTTTAATTGTATCACCTTTTGAGTAAAAAGTCAATACACCTAAAATCAGCCATAAAACCAGTCTCCCCTGCTGAAGAGTAAGGAATAAATGATCAAAAAATCCTATAAAAATCACTGAGATAAAAAGAAATAGAAGCGAAAAATGATAGGATTTCTTAAGTTTTGTACCTACTATAAAATCCTTTAATAAGAAAACTAAAAATCCGATAAAAGCCGAAAGACCCAAAATGCCGGTTTCAGAATATAGCAATAAAAATATATTGTGCACCGGCTGATAAGCATAAGCCGATAGATATGGATTCCTTTCAACGAGCCAATTTATAAAGTTACCGATTCCAATACCAAAAAAATTAAAGCTTCCGCTCAATGCTTCTTCTGAGTAAAAAGACCTCAACTGGACAGATTGATCTCCCCCATCTATGGTCAGCCGGCTGATAATTTCGTTATAGTATAGTGAGCCGAATAAAACGATAACCGCAAAACTCGCTATTAAAATAACTTTTATCCTGGCTCTACCCTCTTTTGTCCCAAAAATTACACGATAGTGCTTAACCAGCCCGACAACAATTGACCGGAGACAGAAGGCGAAAAACCAGATAAAAATTATCGTCCGGGAAAATGTGGTAAAAAAAGCAAAAAGAGTTACAGCATAAGAAACAATGAAAAACCTGTCCCAATTATCAGCGAAAGGTTCATGCTCAGAATGAAGACGGGAATAAAAATAAATGAAATAAAAACAGAAGATTGATACCAGAAAGAAGGTGGCAAGAACATTGGGATGAGGTGTTGTCCCGTAGGCACGGATAATCTTTTCGCCAGTCGGTAAATAGAAAGAGGCAATGCCAGGGAGATCTACATTGACTATACTCTCGCCAAAATATTTAAGGCCGATGCTGGACTGTTTTAAAAATTGAATAATCGCAATAACTGCCTGAAAAAGCCCGCCGGCCATGATGGCTGTAAAAGAATTAAAAATACCGAATTTTTTAAAAGCATAGTGTGATAGATACCAATAGAAAACCGAGAATTCGACCAGCTTTATCCACTGAAACCAGCTAATTAAATAGCTATCGGAATTCTTGATAGAAATAGCTGAAATTATCAGAAATAAAATAAGATAAAAATCCGGTTTTTGGAAAATTGATAATTGAGATTTGATTGAAAATTGAAAATTGAAAATTGAAAATTTATGATGTGCCAGATAGCCAAACAGCCAGAATAAAAAAAGCACGCCAAGCAATACATCCGTCGCATAGACGCTTATCGACTGCCACTCATTAAATCTCCACCCTTCAAAATACAAAATTTTCCGGGCTTGAAACGGAATGGAGAATAAGAAGATATAAAAAATGTATCGCTCGAGTCTGTTTAACATTGGAGCTCATCCCTCCCCATTTTTCGACCTACTTTATTTCGTCGGACAAATAGTTAAATTAACCTCAATTTAGTTAACAAATTTGGGTCCCGCTCGAGCCCTCACTCCCAAATTTGTTATTAACGTAAATTATCAGCTAATTTAACTATTGTGTGCTCCTCGAAAAAAGACGGTCTGCAAAATGGGGAGGGATTCGCTTAGTGCCTGACGACTTTGTAGTTAACTACTTGCCCCGACTGAAAAGAAATAAGGCTACGCTTTTATTATATCTGATGGTGTTTTTTTAGGACATTGACAGATTATATATTTTTTGATACAATCGGTTGGTTAACTGGAGGTGAGCTATGGAAGATTGGCAGATTAGACAAAAGCACCGTGAAGATATCGTGGCCACGCACAGAAAGCTTGACCACAGGGACCCTCGTGGGAACATACGTTTCTTCAGAGGAAATACATTTTTTGAAGAAATTCAAAAACTTGGTCATACGTCCTCCGAGCTGGAGAAATGCGAGTGCTGGCAGAATAGAACCTCGCAACGGGCTACCGGCCGCCTATAGGGCCGGTTTTTTTTAATTAAAAATCTTGAGTTTTTAGAGATTAGAAATTAGGGTTTAGAAATTTAATAACCAGATTCTTATCTGGTTATTAGTGTGTATCCTATTCCTCCGACAAATACCAAAGCCAAGAGATACAAAACCCAGGCGGGAATTTTGAGACTAAATTCCGGAATTCGATCGCCATGAGTTTTTGCTTTTATAAAAACAAAAATCAGCACAAAAGCTTCAAGACCAATCGCCACCGCTCCGGCAAGGCTTATAACATCAATAAAGTTCCTTAATCCGCCCAAAAACAAGGCCAGCGGAGGCAATACGACAAAAAGCCATGAGACTCCCCTGTTAAAGCCATAATCAAGTTTAAAAATCTCAAGTAATCCCGTTCCCAGCATAAGGTAGGAAGTGCTTACCGCCAAAAAACCAAACAGGGAACCAAGAAAAATTATTATCCCTCCAAGATTATCCACTAAACCGCTAATGGCATCGGGCGAAGTCGCCTCGCCGGATATTCCAAGAACCACAAATCCAAAAATAAAATATAAAATTCCGGTTATGACTACTGCCGCAAGAATAGATTTTTTAAAATCTCCTTCTCTGTTCTCCAACATACGACGCTGAATAGGAATAGACGATAATCCCCCAAAAGCAAAAAGAAGAACGCCGTAGGGGAAAAACCAAAAATCCGGATTAAAGGTCGAGTAATTTGAAAAATCAATTTTTCCGAACCCGAAAACCAAGATTAGTGCTATAACCGCGATAAAAAGGCCGGTCAAAACTAATTCAACGGAAGATACAGCTTTTATACCGAATAAAACCAAAAGCGAGGCTATTACAAAAAACCAGATACTAAGGGTAGTTGATGAAGCATAAAACAACGGTGATAGAACATTAGGCAAAAACTCACCGGCAATAATAATATAAGCCAAGAGAGCAGCATAGGTATTTAAAATTATCGAAAAGAATATGATCCTTTTCCAAATATTGCCCAGATAAAATTGCGTATAGCCGACAATTTGATGGGGCTGGTGAGTACGGAGTATTATCTCACCATAAATATAGTCAAGCAACAGGGTTATAAAACCGATACCGACCAAAAATAAAAAGCCGATCCAGAAACCGGCTTTAGCAAAAGCAAAGGGTATGCCGAATATCCCCACGCCAACCATCGTTCCGACTAAAACAGCCGTAGAACGCAAAAAATTCTTTTCTTTAAATAGAGCAAACAATTAGGTTAAGGGTTACTTTTCGGAATCAGCATCGGTATGGTGAACTCCATCCTTAAGTTCACCAAAAATTCCTTCTCCACGATACCTCATCTCTCTGGTCAGATATTTTTCAACCAGCCAAAGTCCAGCCAAAACTATATAGACAATAACTGTCGTCGCAATGGCTTCCTGATAGAGACCCAAGCCGGCCGCGATACCAACAACAGCCACCGCCCATAAGCTTGCGGCTGTGGTAGTACCTTCTATTCTATTCTCGCGTCTTAATATCGTTCCGGCACCGATAAAACCGATACCAACAATAATGTTGGCAATAAGATGGTAATCAAATCCGTATTCACCGTTCACCGAAGGATATGTCTCAAAAATCCTTATAGAGACAACCGAGGCCAAAGCCGCTCCCAGAGAAACTAGAATATGAGTTCTCAGGCCAGCAACTTTTCCTGACCTTTCTCTCTCAAATCCGACGATACCGCCCAAAAGCGCGGCAACCAAAAGCCGATCAATAACATCAAAATCTAATTGGCTAAGTAGACCTGAAATAAAATCCATTAGTTAAGATTAGAGTATTTTAAGAAACAAAACAACAAAGATTATGCACAATCGCGAGCTATTCTCTAATTTCTATCCAGTCCTCGTCTACATCAATATACTCAAACTAATTAAGAATTTATAGCCGATAATAACAGGTACCCTCACTTGCCTCCCTTCGGCTAGAGCCTCAGGGCGTTCGACCTATTATTATCGGATAAATTCATATTAGTTCTCGCATATCTCCTTGACTGTGGAAGGATAAAAATTAGAGAAAAGCTCGCTCAGTTATTTTCCCAACAAAAAGCAGCGGATTACCGCTGCAAGGATTTTGAAAATTTAATGAGTTTATCTTTATTAATAAATGGTAGCATTACAAATAGGTTCCACATGATGTGAAGAAAGATTGACGGCCACAAGGAACCTGTTGTAACTACAATAACTCCGTAAAAAATACCACCTAAGCCGGTATTGTAAATCTCATGTTTTGTATACGTTCGAGAAGTTCCATCCTCATATCTACCCCTCGTTTCCAATAAATGAGCGAGCATGAAAACAAAAGAGCTGACCAATAAAGCTACGAGCGTATATAAATACTGTGATTTGAGAAAAAACCAGAGAATAGGACCACGAAATATAATTTCTTCAAAAAAAAGGTCCTACTGAAAATCCAAGTAGTAGAAATAAAATTATTCCGATCTTGTCTAACAGATTAAGGTCCGACCTTACCTGACCATGGATAGCCCTATTCACTTCATTCTCTTTAACAATGTGAGGATAAATATATTTAGCAAACGCTATAACTCTTACCCCCAAAAGAATAAAAGCTAGGACTAAATAAAAAGTCATCATCTGCCAAGACTGTAGTCTTAGGTATCCGAATCCGGTCAGCCAATCTATATACTTGTCCACCTACTACCCCCGAGTTGTTAAGGTTAATCATATTATACTACAATCTAATAGAATGTCAACGAAAGCGAAAGTTGGTATTGATCACATATATCGTAACTCCGTGAACCGTCTTTTTTCGATAGTAACCAAATCTAAAAGCGATGGATTATCTCTAGGAAGGAAACGTGCAGGCAAAATTGGCTTGGTTCTGCAATTTTGCCGAGTACTTAAGATTCAGTCGGCCGCTGGAGCCGACTGAATGTGGTCCGAGTCAGAGAAAATCAATCGTTTTTATTTCAACGCTATTTTGAGTACATCTTCCATCGTTTTGGCGAAATAGAACTTCATGTCTCTTCGGATTTCTTTCGGAATATCCTCCATGTCTTTTTTATTTTCAGCCGGCAAAATAACTACTTTAAGTCCAGCCCGGTGAGCGGCAAGAATCTTTTCTTTAATACCGCCTATTTCAAGCACCTTGCCACGCAAAGTAACCTCACCGGTCATACAAACCTCTTTTCTTACTTCTTTTTTTAAGAATAAGGAAACTAGGGCTGTGGTCATAGCAATACCGGCCGAAGGTCCGTCTTTTCTTATTGCCCCCGAAGGCACATGGATATGAATATCGTCTTTATTAAAGTCTTCCTTAACGCCGTATTTTAAAGAGTAGGCACGGGCAAAACTTAAACCGGCTTGGGCTGACTCTTTCATCACACTGCCCAATTGGCCAGTAAGATTGAGCCTTCCCCTGCCCGGCATTTTAACCACTTCAATAGAGAACACCTCTCCGCCAACAGGCGTCCAGCCAAGACCAGTGACTACACCGATCTCGTCTTTTGTCTCAGCCACTTGATGAGAATACTTGGCCGGCCCTAAATATTTATGGATTGTTTCTTTGGTAATTGTAATTTGCTTATGGGATGGAGCCTCAACTAATTTACGGGTTACTTTTCTTATAACCGAAGCTAAGTGACGCTCAAGCTCCCTGACTCCGGCTTCCCGTGTATGATTTTGAACAATATCCATGAGCCCTGAATCAGACAGCGAAAGAGCTCTTTTTTTAAGACCGTGGTCTTTGAAAAGTTTAGGAATAAGGAAATTTTTAGCAATATGAAATTTTTCCTGCTCAGTATAGCCGGGGAAATGAATTATTTCCAGACGATCCCGAAGAGCCGGAGGAATTGTTTCTAAAATATTAGCCGTAGTAACGAACATGACATCGGACAAATCAAACGGAGCTTCAAGATAATGATCGGAAAAAGAGTTATTCTGCTGAGGATCAAGAGCTTCAAGAAGCGCCGAGGAGGGATCACCCCGGAAATCCATGCCTAGCTTATCTATCTCATCAAGCATAAAGACTGGGTTTTTGACTCCAGCCGTATGTATGCCCTGTATTATTCTGCCGGGCAAAGCCCCAACATAAGTTCTGCGATGACCTCTAATTTCAGCTTCATCGCGAAGGCCCCCTAAAGAAACCCGAATAAACTTCCGGCCGAGGGCTCTGGCTATAGACTGACCGATTGAAGTCTTGCCCGTTCCCGGAGGACCAACCAAGCAAAGAATCGGGCCTTTTAATTTACCGACTTGTTTTTGTACAGCTAAGTATTCCAAAATTCTCTCTTTAACCTTGGTTAAACCATAATGATCCTGATTCAATATCTTTTCAGCTTCTTTTAAATCTATCTTTTCTTTTGCCTTCTTAGACCATGGCAATTCTACCAGCCAGTCAAGATAAGTTCTTAAGTATGACGCCTCAGGATTAAAGGGCGGCATTTTTATTAGACGGTTTAGTTCCTTTAGGGCTTTGTCTCTGGTTTCTTTGGGCATACCGGCCGCTTCAACCTTGCTTTTTATAACATTCATTTCGTCCTTTTCATCATCTACCCCAAGTTCTTTTTCTATACTTTTAAGCTGTTCACGCAAAAATAATTCTTTCTGCATTTTGCCGATCTGTTTTTTAGTCTCCTTGGCAACCATTTTCTCGGCTTCTAAAATCTCGATCTCCCTGGTCAGAAAAAGATGCAGCTTCTGAAGAGCCTGGACTTGATTTTCGGTTTCTAAGATTAACTGTTGATCCTGAATCTCAAGGTTTAAGTTAGCCGTAATCAAGCTTATTACCTGATCAGTATCCTTAAGCTGGGACATCATATAAATTATTTCCGGAGAAATAGAAGGAAATGATTTTAGCTCCGATACGGTTCTAAACTGATCTATGATTAATCTGGTTAGAGCCTTCTCCTCAAGGCTTTCTTCGCCTAATTGTCTTGTTGGAAACGGTTTTATATTTACCTTAAAAAAGGGTTCTTCCGTGGTAAATCCGGAAATTTTTGCCCGAGCTAGGCCTTCCACATCAATTTTTGACGATCCATCAGGAAGTTTAAAAACTGCGACCACTCTCCCGATTGTTCCAATCTTAAACAGGTCATCTACCCGTACGTTGTCTTCTATGTTTTTTTGGGTAACAAAAAAAACTAGCCGGTCATGGGCCATTGCATATTCCAGAGCGGTAACGGATTTAGGCCGCTGGACAATAAGAGGAATTACAATTTTAGGAAGAAGGACCGTATTCTTTAAAGCAATCAAGGGTAATTCCTCAGGTATTATTATGTTGTTTAGTTTATATGATGCCATGATTGTTTGCGAGTAAAGCGAGCAACTACAATTATGCGCACCCAGCCCTCTAAGCTTATGATTCAAGGTAAGAATCTAGGAATGATGGGCATAGAGGGCTGGGTAACTTTTTGTAACTGCTCTCGCTCGCTACGCTACGACCAGACAAAAACTTACTCTCCTACCGGTGGTGCTATCTTAACATCTTTTCTTTCCTTGTCAATAATTTTGGCGAGGCCCTTAATTAGCTCCTTGGGGTCGCTTGAAAAAACAAGTTTTCCTGCCCCATGATGGTGAGGGTCTTTTATGTTCTTTAAAAGATCATAAACTTGATCTGACGTGCCACAAGTTCCGGATAAAACACCTATGGGCTTGTCATCCTCGAGGGCTATAGTAAATTCATTCAGAGTTCCGAATCCACCGCACACTATAATAACTGCGTCAGCGGCTTTTGTAAGTATCAGGTTCCTGCCGGAATAATCAAAGCCGGTATAAATAATGAAATCAAAATAATCAATCGGGAGCTTATAAGACTTAACGTGTGCTGCGTATGAAGCAGCCGGAGAAATTCCTATTGATATGCCGCCCTCATCCTTGGCACCCTTAGCCGCCATATGAGGAATTCCGGTTGTAGCGCCGGTTATAAGAATCCCGCCCTGCTTAATAATCTCTTTGCCGATATTATAAGCTTTATTTTCCGCATCTGAACAGCAAAAACTAGTATCAGCCGCTCCGGAAACTACGAATTTGTATTTCATCCATAGTGAGATACTAATACACTAATTCATGCTAATGATGCGAATTGATACTAATAAAGTTTTATTTGTATTATTAGTTTCATTCGTACACATTCGTATATTGGTATCTTCTATTACAACGTAATTTTATCTGATAAACATATGTTAATCAAGCTCAAATCCTTCTCCCATCTCTGGTACGACCGTATCGATATCAATTTTATCTTTTAATTTCTGGCATAAAACTGAACTCGAATGGTATTCGCCGTGGGTTATAAAAACTTTTTTTAAGTTGCCGTCTTCTTTAGCTTTTCCAACCCAATCAATAAGCATCGCTTGATCGGCATGAGCCGAATATCCTTCAATGAGTTTTACCGTACAGTTAACCGGAATATTCTGGCCCAAGATCTTAACCTCCTTTTTTCCGTCCAATATCCGCCTTCCCGGTGATCCCTCAACCTGATAGCCGATAAACAAAATGGTCGAATTAGGATCAGGTAAATATCTCTGTTCATGGTACAAAATTCTGCCACCGAGAGACATCCCGGAGCCGGCAATAATTACTTTGGGACCTTTAATCTCATTAATCGCCCTCGATTCCTCTGAAGAAAAGGTCAGCTTAAGTCCTGGAAAGTCGAAAATATCATCGCCGGATCTGATATCATGAACAACATTTTTATTGAAATAACGCTCGTAGTTTTTATAAACCTTGGTTAACTTGATCGCTAGAGGAGAATCAAGAAATATGGGTAACTTTGGCAGATGCTCATGCTCAATTAATTCATTTAACTCATATAAAAGTTCCTGCGTTCTTTCAATGGCAAAAGTCGGAATAATAACAGTGCCGCCTCTTTTGATCGTTTCTTCTATCGCTTGGCGTAAGACTTCTTTGCGGTTTGCATTGCCTTCGTGGATGCGATCACCATAAGTTGACTCGACAACAATATAGTCAGCGCTATTGGGCATATTATAATGTTTCAAAAGTGGAACTGGGTAATTGCCTAAATCGCCGGAGAAATAGATGGTCCTTATTTGATCAGTATTCTCACCTGCCTGACTAGCAGACGTGTCTCTCCAGTTAATTTCGATAATAGCCGAACCCAGTATATGACCGGCCTCATGAAAAGTCGCCTTAACGCCTCCCCCCAGATCAAGCTCCTCATCATACTCAACTCCTTGAGCCAGAAGAAAAACCCCGTGCAGATCACCTGACTTAAAGAGAGGTTGATGACCGTCTTTATGAGCTTCGTCTTTTATTAAGTCAAGGTTGTCTTCCAGGGCAATAGCCGAGAGGTCTATTGTCGACTTGGTAGCAAATACCTTGCCCCGAAAGCCGTCTTTATAGAGCTTGGGTAAGCGGCCGGAATGGTCAGCATGGCTATGAGTAAGCAAAACGAAATCTATATCCTTGGGGTCAAACAGAAATGACTCATAATTAAGAGTTTCAGCGTACTTAGAGCCCTGAAAAAGCCCGCAATCAATAAGAATCTTAACATCGCCGTGCTCAAGCAAGAAATTAGAACCGGTCACCTGTTGTACACCACCATAAAATGAAAGTCTCAAATTAGAAATTCGAATATCAAAAACAATTTATTTCCACCGTATTTCTAGTATACTTCTGAAATGAATTGAAATACGCTTCGCGAAATATATGAAAATACGTTGTTTCTGATTTCGTGCTTTGGATTTATAACAGTTGGGTTACCACGTAACCGATTATGGTCAGGGTTGCTATCGGAGGCAATGCCGCCATCGGTTTACGACCCTCCTGATTAATAAAAAGTATGTGCGTCAGAAATAATCCGCCGAGAGAAAATAAAGCGACTACCAAAGCTTGACTAATGGAAACTACCGCAAGTGAACTGGCTAGAACTAAAGGCAGTCCGATGTCGCCTGAGCCTAAAATCATAAATTTAGAACCCAGATGCTGCCTAGCCTCTTCTTTATGATAAAAAATATCTTTCATATCGAATGGGATAATAAAACCAAAAATAGCGCCGCTCTCGATCATTCCTTTGGCCAGATATACCATATGCTTAGTCCAGTAAACGGCGGCTATATCATAGAAAGAAAGCAAAACCAGAAGAATTACGGCATATTGAGGCGAGATCATAGCTCCCAATAGACTAGATACTCCCGCAACACCAAGCATTATGCCGACATTATGAGACCAGACATTATGAAATATCAGAAAAACGATGGCGATGAACAAAGCCAAAAAAAGTTCCCAAGGAGAAGCTACTGCTGATCCGAATAATATCTGAGAACCGGAAAATACAACTACAATTAGAAAAATCCTCAAGAAAAAGCCGCTTAATTTCTTAAATCGCATGAGTATTAACGAGAAAATTACAAAAAATACCAAAAAAACCGTGATACTATCCCAAGAGAATGAGGGCGGTTCTATAATCGTATTTTCGATTAAATACGCATTGCTATACGCGGAAAATACACCTAGAATCATCGTGGCAGCGAACAAAGCAAGTTCATTAAAAAAAAGCTTCGGTTTGATAACCATTTTTTGTTAGTTAATTAATTCAAGCTAATTCAGCCACGGCCGGGAAGGATATTTTCTCAACAAGTATTTTGTCCCCGAACCTTCAGGAATCTCTATGCTGTTACTTTTTATCCACTCCTGCATCAAATATCTTTCCGTCTGACTCACTCTGCTCACCTTATTATTGCTTGCAATAATAGTCATAACATCAACATCGGTATTAAAATTCTTAATGGCCACAAAAAGAATGCCCACAAAGAACAGGGCCAGTAAAGATATGAACACCGCTCCGAGTGATGATTCTATATGATACGTTAGTGGGTTCTTCATAGAGAAAATAACGAAAGGATGCCTGAAATAATCTATTTCTACTGTATTTCAATCTTATTTCTATTGTATTTCTGAAATGAATTGAAATACGCTTCGCGAAATATTATAGAAATACATTGTTTTGAGTATAGTAGCTCAAACTTATCTTACTATTATCGTACCGGCTTCTTCCGGCCTGTTCTCATTATGATAACCGAAAATTCCTTTTTCTGAAAATGTATAAGAAAAGTAGCTCCCCTGCGGTACATCACCGACGCTGTCAAGTCCGGGGATCTGATTATGGGTCGGGTGAGGATCAGATACTATCCTAATACCGAAAAAACTCTCGTTTTTAAACCTGACCGTATCGCCGGCATGAATCCTTAAATTAGTCGGACTGAATACTCCGCCCTTGTAAGAGACAGTATATAATCTGGGCTGTTTTGTTGCTTCAGGAGTCGGCGTCAGTATATTAGAAGAAAGATTCTCTTTGCTCCCAAGTATCTGAACCGCACCGGCCGATAACAGCATTAACACAACTATGAGTATCCAAAAAACAGCCGGATTATGGCCACGTTTAGATAATGAATCACGAATCCAAAAATTCATATGATAATTTTAGCACAAATTAACCTATATGGAAAGAAACAAAAAGAGCCATCTGGCTCTAGTTTAATTTCTTAAAGAATTTGTTCATTTTATATATAGCGCACTTAAGGTTATCGTTGCCCTTAGATCCATAATTCTTGCAATCAACTTGCTTTATATAAATGACAAGGTCACCGTTTACAATGCTGGAATTTAAAAAATCTATACCATTACCTTTGGCCTTGCGACCAAGCTCTGACTCGGCATCTCTTAAAAAATCTGTATCTTTGGTCAAAATAGTAAAAATCGCATGTACCGGAATCAGGCCATCTGAAATGCCATTTTTAATATAATCTAAAAAGTAAAGAAGTATTTCCGAATCAGGCCATTTATAAAATTGGGGCGTATTGCAATATAGAATTTTGGCATTAAAATTGAAGCGGTGTCGGCATAGAATCAAATAATTCCCTTCGCACTTGTCTGAGCAAGTATGCATTTTGGGCAGATTGGCATCAAAGCAAAGAATTGCATCAACAGTTTCCTTGCTATCTTCAGCCAAGCACTAACCTTTTAAAGTACTGCGCGTATAAAAATCATCGTACTCCTAAGTAATAGGGGCGTCAACCCAGTATATCAGCAAGGATAAGCAAAACTTATATATTCTGGGAAATCAAAACCCCGCCGTAGCGGGATTGAATAGCTCATTCGAGCTTAAGCTTCCTGAAATTTCCTGACGTAACTACAGTCAGCTTTTTTCCGTTCTGATTAACCTGACCTCCATCAAAGGCAGTTAATGGAAACTGGTAAAGAAAGGGACTCTCAGCCTTAAAATACTTAATCTCAAGAATAAGATTCACATTCTCACCGGCAACGTATACAGAGGCAACTTTATATTCTCCGTCTGAAATTGAAGTTTTCGGTGCTCCGGTAGGAAGTTGCTCAGGAGCCGCAATCAGCAGGGCGCCAGCAATAACAAGTAAGAATATAGAAAGTGTACTCACAATTAACAAGCCCATGTTTCTCCCCTTATTGTAAAAGTTCGCGGATGCGTTCGGTCTGCTGACCTCAGTATTTCGTCGTCAGCAACTCCTCAACAACTTCTTTGTCAGACCAAGGGATTTTCTTCCCTCCGGCTACAGCCATTGAAGTCTCCGAACCTTTTCCCGTGATGACCAATGTATCACCTTCCTCAGCTAATGTCAAGGCCTTCTTAATTGCCTCTCGGCGATTGAGTATTTTTGAAAATTGTCCCGACTCTGTCGAGGATCCTCGATGGCTTTGCCATCGGGAAAAATTGGAAATTGGAGTTTGCGATGAAAATCCGGACACAATCTGGTTGATAATTTCGTCCGGATTTTCATCGTAGGGGTCTTCATCGGTCAGTATTATTTCATCGCAATATTTGGCCGCAATTTTCCCAAACTCGGGCCGCTTCCACTTATCTCTTCCTCCCCCGGCGGCACCCAATACACAGATTAATTTCCTCTTCATTGGAAATTGGAAATTGGAAATTGGAAATTCCAGACTCTTGCGTAGCGTTTCATAAACGCTACGCAAAGAGTCTGGTGTATGTGCATAATCCACTACCACACTAAAGGGCTCTCTCTGCAAAAATTCCATTCTTCCGGGAATTAGTTTTACGGATTCCAATGCCGGCTTCATGCTGGGTAAATCCATTCCGTACATTACTCCGACTCCCAATGCCGCCAGACAATTAAGAACATTAAATTCTCCGGCTAAATGAGTATTGAAATAAGTTCCATAAAGCTCAAACGACATACCTTCGGCCGTCAATATGATCTTATCAGCCACAAGGTCACCCTTTTTAAGCCCATAGAATATTTTATGCTCAGCCGAAAAATTACCGAATAGTTCCGTATTAGCATCGTCGGCGTTTATGACATGGATACTTTTAGTACGATTAAAAAGTTCCTGCTTAGCCTGATAGTATTTTTCAAAAGAACCGTGGCTCTCAATGTGTTCCTTGTGAAGATTAGTAAAAACAGCACAATCAAACTGAATACCAAGATGCCTCTTTTGTTTTATTCCTTCTGAGGTAACTTCCAGAACAACATATTTACACCCCGCTTTTTTGGCCTCATGTAGGAATTTTTGAAGCCTGAATCTGCCCGGCATGGTCATTTTTAAAGTATTCGGCCATTCTTTACCTTTTATTTTAAACCCCAAGGAACCGATTGCCGCAACTGGTTCACCGGCATTTTCTAAAATTTTTGAGATTAAAAAGACAACCGTCGATTTGCCTTTAGTACCGGTAACAGCGATAACTTTCAAATCTTTCGAAGGAAAACCGTAATAAGCCGCGCCGGCGTAAGCCAGAGCTGAATGATAAGCCGGCTGAAAAAAATTAAAAACTGACTTTGGAATCAGCTTCTTGACATTATATAGTACTTTGTCTAGAATGCCCTCTCTAATCATAATTAACAATAATATAGCATAGATAAGGCTATTTTAGCAGATATTGACAAATAGTATAACACGTGTTATACTTGAGAGACGCTTAGGCCCCCTACATGCTCTGGGGGTTCAGACAAGGTCTCACGAAAATCGAGCTTAGCTCGATAGAGGCCTTTTCCGAGCCCCGTAGCCTTGAATCATGGACACCTTGAAATGCCACTTGGTGTCACGTGGAGTTACGACGGCCTCCCAGAAAGCGAGGTGATTGTTATGCGCCTCCGCCGGCCCGCTACGCCGAAGCGAAAGCGAGGCGAGTAAAAACCGGCGGGAAGGGAGAGAAAGTCCGTAAAGAACTCGGACGAAATTACTCTCCCCCTTCATCTATATTCTTAATACAAATTCAGGATATAGATGAGGGTAACAAGCCAGAGAACATCATACTTGGTACGGGCTGATTAGAGAAAGACCTAACGGCCGGCAGACCATGCAACTTGGCTACCCTCACCTTCTCCCGTTAGCTGTGCGGCGCACGCACGGAACGGGACTACACCAACAACCTAATCTAATCCGAGTAAAGAAAGGGGTTGGCCTTGCCGGGTATAATTTAAGCGGGAGAACCCCGCTAACATAAATTCCTCGTGGAGCATGAAACCACTTTCAAAAAACATGCTGCGGATTCATATCCGAAGTCGCCTCCAAAGCCTTGGTCCATATTGAACCGTCACGGTGCACCGGCGACGCAGAGAGATGGACAACTTCGGATATGGTCCGTACCACAGTTTCCCTCGCGGGGAACTTTTTTGTTAAAGACGTAGTTAAAAATAAATCAATTCTCAGACACGCAGGATTTCCCCGCGATAAATCCTGCTCGGCTTCGGCTCGCTCGGTCGCCAAAAGCGACCACCATGCCCACTCGCCTGCAGATGGTCTGCGAATTGATTTATTTTTAACTCCTAGCAACCTAAGCAAAAGCCCCGTTATTTTATTTTCAGAGACCGTGTTTTTTATAAAATCGATCGTCCACGACAAGAAGTCTCTTCCTGTATTTCTGAATCCGTTTGAGCTTCTTCGGTATAAATTAAATATATTTCTGAAATTTTTCAGAAGACAAAAATTGGGAGTGAGTCTTATCTTATTATTGATTCCTACCAATATGTCCGATAGGACTGACGAGCGGGACCCAATTTTATGTCTGGAAAATGAATAAATATCTTTAATTTGTCGATGAAGCGAAGGTGATGAAGAAATATAGGAAGAGACTTCTTAAACTAAAAAATCTTTCTTGCTATCGAGTACAACAAATACCAAGCCCTAGAGACTGGTAAATCGAATGAGCCGGTGAGCTCTTTGAGTTCTCCGCCCCAGCCTAACTTGAAGCGAGTAACGCCTGGCCATTTCTTGACGTCGACGCCCCAAAAGTCATAACAATCTATAGGTTGTGAGTTGTTAGTTATTAGTTTAAGGAATTTAATAATCTCCCAGTGCATAAAGTAGGGCGCCATCAAATTCTTATATTCTCTATCCATCGCTCCATGAAGATAGTAGGCTGTGTTATGATGTATCATAACAATTGCACCTCCAATATATTTATTTTTATATTTAACGAAGAATAGTTTTACTCTTAATTCACCTTCCCTAAAAAAACTAACTAGCTTTTTATAGTATTCTTTCGTATGGGTCGAAAATCGGTCTTTCTTTGCCGTCTGTTTCAGTAGTTTCCAGAATTCTTCCACATCATCAGATTCTTCAAGTGATAGTCCTTTTTTCTCAGAAAGATTAATATTATATCTGGTCTTTTGATGCATCCGGCCAAGCAGATGCTCCTCCGGCAAGCCAAGATCAACTACAACTGTCCGATAAGGCTGAATCTGTTTACTTGAGCGCTTAAATCCCCTTCTATATAAAAGTTCCATTACTAAATCTGATGATGGTTCAATTTTAACAAATATAGATTTCTCCTGTCGAGCTAAATTTTTTAAATAATTTATAAAACTGGAAAGCTCGTTCTTGATTCCGCTCTTGATATTCTCAAAATCTATTTCTGGCCCATGTGGCACATACAGCATGCTCTTGCTCAGCGGTAATCCTAATTTAATTACATTGGCCCTTATCTTACCATCATCAAACCGCCAGACTTTCTGTCCAACCGACTCTTGAAACCTTAACCACTCCTCTGTCTGCAAAAATGATTTCATCTTTTTCCAAGCAAACGAAGTGCTTCACGAACACGTTCTTCAAGTGTTTTACCTTTTGCCTCTTTTAGGGCGTCCTTAGCCTGATATTGGGTATAGCCGAGGGCCAGCAAGGCTTCGGTAGCCTGACCCTCCTGTCCCAAATCAACACCCTTCATATCGCCCATATCAATATGATCGACTTTATTTTTAAGCTCGAGAATTAATCTTGAAGCTGTCTTTGGACCAAGACCAGAGACTCTTTTTAAGTAATCGGCATCCTCATTTACTACCGCCGCTTTAAGATGTTTCGGTTCAACCACAGACAAGACATTCATAGCGCCCTTTGGCCCTATACCAGAAACCGTAGTTAAGAGATGAAACAACTCCAGATCTTCTTTGTTCTGAAACCCATACATATCAAAAGTCCCCTCCCGCATATTTAATTGCGAATGTATAAAGAGCCGTACCCTTGGCCCTTCGACAGGCTCAGGGTCAAAATCAACCCTACCCTTGACAGGTAAGGTTGATTTTGATAAAATATTAAGTAACTTGGGGACTACTATTACCTTATAGCCTACACCGCCGGTGCTCAAAACGACGTATTTTTCACCCAAATGTTCGATTGTACCTTCTAAGAAGCTGATCATTCTTTAAGCTTACCAAATGTTCAAGCTAACATCAAAGTACAAGCCTACAGGCGATCAACCTGAGGCCATCAACAAGCTGGCTAAGGGACTGAAATCTGGTAAAAGACACCAGGTGCTTTTGGGTGTAACCGGAAGCGGTAAAACCTTTACTATGGCTAAAGTAATCGAGGCTTATCAGAAACCGACCCTAATAATTTCTCATAACAAAACACTTGCGGCGCAGCTTTATAAAGAATTCAAAGAATTTTTTCCAAAAAACGCCGTCCATTATTTTGTTTCATATTACGACTACTATCAGCCGGAGGCCTATATTCCCCACACCGATACCTATATTGAAAAAGATTCAAAGATAAACGAGGAGCTTGACCGATTACGGCATGCCACCACCCAGGCTCTCATGTCCCGCAATGATGTTATTATTATCGCTTCGGTTTCGTGCATTTATAACCTCGGGTCGCCGGAAGAATACAAAAATATGGGTCTTAATATTTTTGAAGGTCAAAAGATAAAGCCGGATGAGCTTGTCCGAGGATTAATCCGCTTACAATATACGCAAGACATCGAGCTCAAACGAGGCTGTTTCCGGAAAACAAGGAATGAAATAGAATTAATGGGTCCGGATGGACAGAATGTTTTTAAAATAACTCTCGGCTCGATATACTCGCAATCCTCAAAAAAGAATAAATTTACTCCCGCTGAAGGAATAGTAAAAATAATGCATGCCGATATTACCGAACCCGACGAGCTTGAAACAGAAGAGCCTAAATTTGAAAAAATACTTGAAGCCACGATTCTTCCCGCTAAATACTGGCTGACATCAGATAATAAAATAGCTATCGCTATTGAGAATATTAAGGGCGAACTCCAGCAAACGATTAAAAAGCTCAAAAAAGCCGGTAAAATCCAAGAAGCGGCAAGATTATATGATAAAACAATGCAGGATATAGACATGATGAGAAAAACCGGATATTGCCATGGAATCGAGAATTACTCCCGCCATCTTGATTTTAGAAAATCAGGCGAACCGCCCTACACATTAATTGACTTCTTTATTTCCAAAGGAGAGTTCCTGACAATTATGGATGAATCTCATATTTCGATACCGCAAATACGGGGTATGTTCCACGGAGACCACTCCCGAAAAACAACTTTGGTTAATTACGGCTGGCGATTGCCTTCAGCGCTGGATAATCGTCCTTTGAAATTTGAAGAATTTAACAAAAGGATCCAAAAAACTATTTACGTTTCTGCCACGCCCGGTAAATACGAAATCGAAAAAGCCGGTAAAACTAATGTCGCCGAACAGCTCGTCCGGCCAACTGGACTTCTTGATCCAACTATAGAAATAAGACCGACAAAAAACCAGATAGAACATTTACTTGAAGAAATAAAGAAAAGAATAGCGAACAAAGAGCGTATAATCACAACTACTCTTACCAAAAGGATGGCTGAAGATTTATCGGAGTATCTGGCTGATGCCGGAATAAAAGTTAATTATCTTCATTCTGAAATTAAAACTTTAGAAAGATTGAAGATATTGAAAGATTTTAGGTTGGGCCATTATGACGTTATCGTCGGAGTTAATTTACTACGAGAAGGACTTGATATTCCTGAAGTTTCGTTAATTGCGATTTTAGACGCTGATAAAGAAGGTTTTTTGCGCAACACGACCACCCTCATTCAAACAATGGGGCGAGCGGCAAGACACGTTAACGGTCATGTTATAATGTACGCTGATAAAAGAACTAACTCCATTAAATCAGCAATGTATGAGACGATGCGCAGAAGAAAAAAACAGGAGAAGTACAACACCGTAAGAGGAATCACTCCGACAACTATTAAAAAAGCAATCGATGATTTTGATCTGCCAATATCTCAAAGCGGTTCGACCATGCTCACTGCGGGCGGCATTACAAAAACTAAACGCTGGGGCAGAGAAGAAGATGAGCTGGTTATATTCGGCAACGGTTCAAGGGGCAAAGTTGTCGCCCAGCTTACAAAAATGATGGAGCGAGCCGCTCGAAAAATGGAATATGACAGGGCCATGGCATTACGTGAACAGATTCGAAAGATTAAAAACGATATTGCATAATTGCTCAGAGACTAAACCCAGACTCGGACCACATTCAGTCGGCTCCAGCGGCCGACTGAATCTTAAGTACTACAGAGACTTAGCGGGCTATAATACATCCCTATTTGAATTATGTCAATGACTTGCATAAAAAGTAACGATATGCTTAAATTATTTAGTAATTTTTAATCTGTCATTCTGCATTTTTATTTTTGCATTTTGATTTTATAGCGTGCCTATTACAGCATCCGCAAAAAAAGCGTTGAGACAGTCCGTAAGACGAAGAGTCAGGAATTTAACGCGTTCAAATGCTTATAAAACAGCCATAAAAGAACTGCAAAAAATAGTTGCTTCAGCCACTGAACCAAAAAAAGAAGCTCAGAAACTCCTCGCTAAAGCGTATAAATCAATCGATAAAGCTGCTAAAACCGGAGTAATCAAAAAGAATAAGGCCGGCCGCCTAAAATCAGCAGCAGCCAAACTACTAGTCATCGTAAAGAAATAACGGTTCGCCTCTCTCCACCTCTTTTTCTCAAGGTTTCCTCTAAGAGCCAGCAGATGGCTCTTTTCTTTTTTCCAGACCAATTGGGATAACCCCTGTCAGGCCATGCGGATCGGCCTAAATCCCGACCGAGCCTGACATCCCCAATTAGGTACCCAGGAAAAAATTCGTCACTCGCCATAGCTGGCTAGCTATTCGTCAAATTGAGAAAAGAGAGGAAGAGAAGAGGCTCACTTTTTATAAAAAGTTTTCACAATTAGGCTCGACGAGCAACATTCAGTACTATCCCCATTCCGGCAAGTAATGTTACTATTGCTGTCCCTCCGTAACTGACAAAAGGCAAAGGAATGCCGGTTAAAGGGACAAGTCCTGATACGGCCGCAATATTAATAAAAGCCTGTCCTATAATCCATGTGGCTATGCCCATTACTAACAACTTTCCAAATTTATCAGCCACATTATTGGCGACTCTAACCATCACTAAAGCAAGCCAGACCAATAGCCCGATAAGGAATCCTGCTCCGACAAAGCCAAGTTCTTCAGCAACGATCGCAAAAATTGAATCGTTGGTAACCTCGGGAAGAAACCCGAACTTTTGAGTACT
>MGKQ01000015.1:0-15060 GCA_001795735.1 Candidatus Yanofskybacteria bacterium RIFCSPLOWO2_02_FULL_41_13 | reverse complement strand
CCCCCTCGGATCATGGCCGGGATCAATAAATGTCTTTATCCTATCAAGCCGATAAGGCTCGACCGCTATCATGCCCGCAAAAAGAACGACTATCACTGAGCTGAGTATAAGAAAATGCTTCATCGGCGAGCCAGCAAAAAAATACATAGCAATAGCGATTATAGAAATAATTATAAGAGTTCCGATGTCAGGTTGCATAAGCAGAAGTACCCCGGCAAAAGATAAGACTACAAAAAAGGGAGCCATCCCATACCGCCAATCCCTGATCCTCTCATCCCTATTCCCAAACCAGGCGGCAAGATAAAGAATAAGGCCTAATTTCAAAAGTTCCGAAGGCTGGAAAGAAATTCCGGCGATATTAAGCCACCTTGTTGCACCTTTTAGGCCATATCCGAAACTGGGCATAAAGACCAGCACCATAAGCAATAAAGATAAAAACAATACCAATAAAGAAACTTTTTTCCAGAACTTATAATCAATTTTTGATAAAATAAACATCGCCGCTAAACCAAGCCCGACTCCAAGCAATTGATGGTTCAGGTAATAGTAAGCTGAGCCGAATTTTTTCTGCCCCTCAACAATCCCCGCTGATGACAAAACAACCAGTCCGAAGACTAGAAGAACCAGAGTTATAGCTAAGATCAATTTAGACATCAAATTAATTATAACAAAAAAGAAGCTTTATAGCCTCTTAAGAGATAAACCCGTCACTTTGATGAGCCCAGAGATTATGATATGCACCCTTCTTCTCCATTAATTCGTTATGACTTCCCTCTTCAGAAATCACTCCGCCGTCAAGAACAATTATCCTATCCATTTTTCTTATTGTGCTTAAACGATGTGCGATTGCAATTGTTGTCCGGCTTTCCATCAGCCGGGCAAATGCTTCCTGAACATATTTCTCGCTTAGTGAGTCCAGAGAACTGGTTGCCTCATCCAGTATCAGGATCGGGGCATTTTTGAGCATGGCTCTTGCTATAGCAATTCTCTGACGCTCACCACCGGAAAGCTTTACTCCACGCTCACCGACAAAAGTTCCATACCCCTGGGGCAGTCTAGATATAAAATCATGGGCATTGGCTCTTTGGGCAACTTCGAAGATCTCATCATCACTGGCATCCGGCTTGCCATAGGCTATATTTTCTTTAAGAGACCTGTGAAATAGCACGGGATCCTGAGGCACGTAAGCTATCGTATTGCGAAGTTCGTTCTGTTTTATTTTACTGATGTTTTGTCCATCAATAGTCACGGCACCGCCAGCAACATCAATAAAACGCAGTAATATTTTAGTTATCGTTGTCTTACCCGATCCGGAGAGACCGACTAATCCAACCTTCTGCCCTGACTCTATTATTAAGTTAAAATCCTTAAAGATAGGGACCTTGTTACCGTAGGTAAAAGAAATATTATCAAATACTATTTTGCCGCTTTTTATACAACATGGCTCGTAATCTTCGGAATCCAATATCTCCGGCTTTTGCTCAAAAATTTCAACCATTTCAGAAGCATCAGAGATTGCCCTCATTGAATTTATAACTGCACTTCTTAAATCCCACATAATAGCTCCGATTGTTACAAAGTATGCCTGAACCAGCATTATCGTTCCGGGCGACACAGATCCCTTAATCCAAGAGCTCACAACCAGATACAGCCCCACAACTTCCAGAATTAGCCAGACAATACTATGGATAACCATTATAAGATTATTGAAATTCCAAGAAGAACGCCTCGCCTTTTCTTCGCTATCTGTGATTCCTTCAAAAATCTTCTTTTCACTTTCTATAGACGAAAACATCTTGATGGTTAAAAATCCTGTAATAGCATCGGCCAACCCGCCTGTCGTTCTTGACTCGGTAGCAGCAGCTCTCAGATCGTATTTCCTTTTCTTGTTGACAAGAAGAGCCATCAAACAGATAAAAAGCACAGACCAAATAGCAAAGAACTTAGC
Organism: Candidatus Yanofskybacteria bacterium RIFCSPLOWO2_02_FULL_41_13; assembly: GCA_001795735.1. Lineage (GTDB taxonomy): Bacteria > Patescibacteriota > Minisyncoccia > 2-02-FULL-40-12 > GWA2-44-9 > 2-01-FULL-39-28. The sequence continues at coordinate 13,112 of MGKQ01000015.1, read as the reverse complement.
TACGGAAGGAGCAACCGCAAAAAGAACAATGAACATTCCGGAAAGCTGTAAAATCACTTTCCAGAAAGTAAAAGTTATGTTGTCCTGCAATACTTCGAAAGAGCGTATAAATCTTCGGCTTTTAGCAACAAGGCTCCCCTGAAAATTATTAATGAAGAACTGGTATGAATGATTCTGTAGTTTTGCAAAAGAGTAATTTGCCAACTCTTTCATAATTTTGCTTTGAGAGTAAACCATTGCATAGTCAGTCACACGGTGGATAATATTTTGAATCAATATTAGCCCTGCAATTATCTTAACGAGTCCAATGACCTCATCGGTTACAGTAGCACCATTTTCCCCGGCAGAAACAACTACATCCATAATATTCCTGTAGAATAAAGGCTTTACAACGCTCCCAAGAATATTGCTAATACCATATCCAATAAAGACAATGGAGAATGTCCATTTATACTTTTTTATATGAGGCAAGAAGTAAGATAATATAACCCTCAATGGAACTAATTTTTCTTTCATACTCCCCAGGTTGTTAAAGAAACGTAATCCTTATTTATAACACATAGAGATTACTCTGTCAAATGAACGACAAAAAAACGCCCCTATGAACGCTTCTACTGATACTCTTATACCATACAATTAGAACAGTGGGGGAACCTTTGAGTCTACAAGAAATACAATCAAACCGATTATTGCCCCGACTGCGCTGATCATCCAGAACCGCATTGTAACTTGGGTCTCCGGCCAGCCAAGAGCCTCGAAGTGGTGATGGATGGGGGTTGAAAGAAATATTTTTTTACCTCTTAACTTTTTAGAGATCGTCTGAAAAATTACGGAGAGAGATTCAACAAGCGGTATGATAGCAATAATCGGTAAAAGCAAAGCAGTGTTGGTCAGAAGGGCAACTACTCCGACTATAAAACCAAGGGACATAACTCCGGTATCACCCATAAAGAATTTGGCCGGATAAATATTGAACCACAAAAATCCGAATAACGCTCCGATGATAGCCGAAAGAAAAACAGCCAGATCCATTCTCCCCTGATCAAATGCAACGGCCGCTAAAGCTCCAAATATTGTAAGAAAAACGCCGGCCGACAAACCATCAAGACCGTCAGTCTCATTCATTGAAAAAGCCGTCGCTACAACTATAAATATGAAGTAAAAAACGTAAAGCCAGCCGACTGAAAAGTCGCCCAAAAAAGGAACATTTATTACATCCCACTCCAGCTTAAAGTAGAACCACCAAGCTCCGACAATAGCCACAAGCAGATAAACAAAAATCCTTCGCGACATTCTCATCCCTCCCCTTTTAAATATCCCGAGGATATCATCAAACATTCCCGCCAAACCGGCGAAAATCAGAAATCCCAATGGTAGAAGAGTCTGGCCTCTTGATAAAAAATTAACCCGCGACCAAAAACCGTCAACCGTATTTGATAACATATAGAAAAAAATAGTCAGACCGGCCACCGTAACCCAAATCGGCAAACCGCCCATAGTCGGCGTTCCTTCTTTCTTTTTATGAAGGGCATTAAAAATCGGGGCATTTGACCGCTCTATCTCCTTGCCCGGCCGAAAATATTTATAGAGAACACCTGTCCAGAATTGAGTAATTATAAGATTGATAAAAAGAGCCAGCATTGCGACTACAAAAACCCTGACGATATTAAAAATAGTAAAAACTGATTCGTTCATTTTACTGCCAACGATAGGCTTGTCTGGTCCAGTCGATCAATTTCTGGGTATCTCCGAAACGATCACCGGATCCTAAAACGATGCTTATTATCTTTGACGGATAATCAGGCACGCTTGTTACAAGTATCATACACTGGCCGGCTCCTTCGGTATAGCCTGTCTTCCCTCCTATTATATCTTTAACCAGCCCCAATAGACGGTTTGTGCTTGTAACCTGATGCTTGATTCTCTCATCGCTTGATTCTACTATTGCCGTTTTTTCAGCCGATATATCCCATATTTCCTGATACTTAAGGGAGTACTCGACTAATTTTATCAGATCCGAAGCGGTTGAATAGGCACCGTCATCAAGACCGGCCGGATCAGTAAAATAAGAGTCAGTCATGCCGGTTGTTATTGCTTCTGAATTCATTAATCCCACAAAATCAATTCCCCTGCTTTTTGCATAATACATCAAGGCATATGCGGCATCGTTGGATGACTCAATCAGCATAAGTTTTAAAAGGTTTCTGATGCTCATTTTCTCGCCTAAATATAAATCCTGCTTCTCTCCGTCGGCTTTAATTGAATTTTCAAAGACAGTAACTATATCATCGAGGTTTAGATTTTCAAGAACTACAACTGCGCTCATTATTTTTGTCAGCGAGGCAATGGGAAGTTTTATATTGCTTTCTTTTTCATATAAAAACCGGCGAGATTTAGTATCGTAAATAACAGCCGATTTCGAATCGATTTTTGGAGCTGAGATGCTTGAGTCAAGGATTGGAATATAGTTCGGGCCAGAGATGGGAAGAATATAGGCCTGGCCGTTTAAACTACCATTATATCGAGAGGCTAATTGAATAATTAGAGAGTCGTCCTGATTGTTTTTAAAGACAAGCAAAATATTAACGGCAAATAAAACAACGATGATTGTTACGGCAAGATAAACCCGGGACACAGTGTAAATCTCTAATTGTTCTAATTGATCTAATTATTCTAATCGCTATTTAATACTCGAATGCCCAATTTATAAAATTAGTCATTAAGAGATCAGGAATCGATTTAGGTTAATTAGAAATTAGGTTAATTAGGTTAATTATTTCTCTATCTTCAAATGCAATTCTTTCAACTGTTTCTTAGTTATTTCACTCGGGGCGTCCATAACTGAAGTTTGGCCCTTAGAGCTCATCGGAAATGCTATTACCTCACGAATATCTTTTTCTCCAGCTAAAAGCATAACCAGTCTGTCAAGGCCGGGAGCAATTCCGGCGTGAGGAGGCGCTCCATATTGGTATGCATTTATTAAATGTCCGAAACGCCCTTCCGTCTCCTCCTTTGTAAGACCCATTATTTCAAAAACTTTGCGCTGGACTTCCGGAACTGAAATCCTGACTCCGCCGGAAGCTAACTCAAAACCATTACAAACTAAATCATACTGACGGGCCCGTAAACTTCCTAAATCTTCTCCTTTTATCAACTTTTCAACATGTTCTGGTTTTGGCGCTGAAAATGGATTATGGGCAAAAAGGTATTTTTTTTCTTCTTCGTCCCATTCAAAAAGAGGGAAATCGGTCACCCAAGCAAATGCGAACTCATTCGGATCATCTTTATTTTCCCGCAAGTCAAACTTATCAGCTCCGAATTTTTTCATCGCCTCTTCATGGCTAAAAATTGGGAAGGGTTTCTTAGTAATTTTCTTACCCAGAGATTCAACCACATGAACCATCAATCCTTCGACTACAAACCAGACATCTTTTTCTTCGGCAAAAGACATTTCCATATCTATCTGAGTATGCTCAAACTGCCTATCACCGCGCAAATCTTCGTCTCTAAATGCATGAGCAAGCTGGTAGTATCTCTCAAGTCCAGCAATCATTAAAAGCTGTTTGTACTGCTGAGGAGCTTGAGGTAAGGCATAAAATTTGCCGGGATGAAAACGAGAGGGAACAACAAAATCTCTAGCCCCCTCAGGAGAGGTCTTGGTAAGAGTTGGTGTCTCTATTTCAACAAAACCCTGCTTATCTAAATATTCTCTCACCAAGAAAGATGTCTTATGGCGAAGCATAATGTTCTTCTTCATTCTTTCCCTTCGCAAATCAAGATATCTATATTTCATCCTCGCTTCTTCATCTATCTCGCGGCCATCAGTATCGAGGGGAAACGGCATGGTTTCGGCTTTACTTAAAACTTCCAGTTCTACAGGCTCTATCTCAATCTTTCCCGTTTCGATTTCGGGATTGATCATTTTTTCCGGACGCTGTTTAACCATTCCTCTTACACGGATGACCCATTCAGAGCGAAGTTGAGTTGCGGTTTCATAAATTTCTTTTTGGCTGGGAACAAAAACCATCTGAACAATTCCCGACCGGTCACGCAAATCAATAAAAATAATTTTGCCATGGTCCCGTCTGACATGAACCCAACCGGCGAGGTTGACCTCTTTACCGACAAGGTCTTTGGTTTCTAAAATATGAGTGCGTTGCATGATTAGATGTTAACATAGAAAATGTAAAAAAGAAAAGTATTCGCTCACCCCCGATCATTTACGAGAGGAAAAAGGAGAGGAAAAAGGGGTCAGGTCCCTTTTCTCCTTTTCTATATCTAACTAAAAAAGAACTAAAAAAGGGACCTGACCCCTTTTTCTATCTTTTTCTATCCAAAACAAAAATCCCGCCTTTTTTAAAAACGGGATAGATCAGATGAGGATCCGATTAAGCGAAAAGGAATCTAACGACTAAGCCAGCTGAAACTCCCACAACAATCAGCGCTAATAACCTAGGAAGTATCGGCAACTTTTTTGACAAATGAGATCCAACCACAAAGACCGCTATACCTGCAGCAAGCACACTCAGATTTATTTTATACTCCCTTTTTCAGCCTAAAGAACTTTCGATTATCTTATCAAGCAGTTGAGGCATAGTCAAACCGGCAACGGAGGCGGCTTTGGGAACAAGTGAATTCGGTGTTAAGCCGGGAAGAGTATTAACTTCAAGTACGTAAACCCCGTTATCTTTTATAATCATGTCTGTCCGAGAATACGCCTTACAGCCTAAAAGTTGATGAGCTTTAACGGCAATCTGCTGAACGTCCTTGGCGATATATTCATCCAAAAAAGCTGGAGTTATTTCGTCTGAATGGCCGGTCTTATATTTGGCACTGTAATCAAAAAATTTGTGGCCCTTTTTGGGCACAATTTCCGTTACCGGTAAAGCGCCAACCGGCTGACCGTTGTAATTATCAAGAACCCCGCAAGTTACCTCTTTGCCCTCAATAAACTCCTCAATTAAAACCTTGCCATCAAGTTTAAAAGCCGCTTTTATAGCTTTTTTGAGCTGATCTTCATTTCTAACTATTTCCACGCCGACTGAAGAACCGTGAGAGCATGGTTTAACTACAACCGGAAAATTAGTGACTTTAGTGACAAATAACTTTAACAAAGCTTGATAGTTCTCTTTACGCCTTATTTTGAGAGTATTTGGAACCTTAAGCCCGGCCAATTTAAATATTTCCCGACTTCTTAATTTATCCATCGCCAAAGCCGAACCGCAAATTCCTGATCCGGTATATCTTGCTCCGTAGTACTCCATCAAAGCTTGGACCTTGCCATCTTCTCCGAATTCTCCATGCAAAGCGTTGAAAACAACATCGCAATTTTTTAACGCATTCGATTCGCTTGTTAGCTTACCTTTCAAAAACCATTTCTTATCCTTTGAAATTCTTATCGGAATCACCTCATACTTCGACCGGTCCAGACTATCAATCACGCTCTGGCCGGTAGCCAAAGAAACTTCATGCTCTGAAGAAGGTCCACCCATTAGAATACCGACTTTGATTTTCTTTATTTTCGTATTACTCAACTTATAATAATCTTTTTATAAATTCCAGTACTTCCGGAAATGGCGGCAAAAACCATAGAGTCAAGTCAACTATAAAAAGAAGGATGATTATTGTTTCAAGAAAGGCATTTCTTTTTTCGGCCAAAAAATTCATGAGCATCTGGGAAATATCGGAAAGATATTTTATTTTTTCATCAAGTATATCGAACCTGTCCTGAAGCTCATATTCAGAGTTCATTCGGTTGTATAAATTTTCCAGTTCTGGAGATTCCCAAACTTCTTCCGGCTTATCGAATAAGGAAAGGTGGGCAACCGCCGTCTGTTTAACCGACAAGGCATTGCCTATCTGACGAAGAAGCTGTTTCTCGGTAAGCAACGCTCGGCCGCTAGATTTAAGGTTCTCGACTATCGTTCCTATCTCTGACAAGCTGGTTTCAATTTCATCCTCATATCTTTCAAGGGCAACGGATTGAGAAAGGACATAAGAAATTATTTTCATCTCCTGAACGCCAAGTTTATCGATAAAAACCTTATCAAAAGTGATCTTAGTCATTTCGCCTCCGATAAGAACTTTTGTTTCTTCGTCGTAATTATAATTTCCCTTTTTGCTTTTGACAAAACCCTGTATTTCTTTCAAAAATTCTACCCGAAGACGAAGAGGGACATCCCAAAAGGTTACCGCCCCAAATTTAGTCAAAACAGCATGCTGGTCTTTTAAAAGCCTGACGACCAGAGGATGATCACGATTTAAATAGGCATACTGCTTGATATTTTCCTGGATTTTCTTGAGGTCAATAGATTCGCCCAGATACACGGTTTCGGCCGAATACTTGACATATTTTGTTTTTGTTTTATTAGGCATGATACTTTTCAAATCTACCATAAAAAGCCAGATTGCAGAAGCACCGTTTTTGTGTTATCATTTTTAAGTCAGTTTCATAAAAATCCGCCCATAGCTCAGTTGGTAGAGCAGCTCCCTTTTAAGGAGAGGGTCGTAGGTTCGACTCCTACTGGGCGGACCATTACCTGACTTTTCTTTAATGCCAAGGAGACCAGATTGGAATTTTCTATGCCTTTCAATCTCAGATCTTATTTTCTCTTTGATGCCGATCTCATCAAGGTCAATCTGGTCCATGAGGCTAGATAGTTGTTCAATCAAATCGTCCTCATTCATCCAGCCTGATTTACAGAATTTATCATGAAATCGGCAGCAGCCGTAATAGACGTATCTATGTATATTGCCATTCTTCTGCTTTTTCCATTTCTCATCGGCAGTGATGCCTGAGCCACATAAGCTACAAGTCATCAATTTGGTAAAGGCGAATTCCTTCCCCTGAGTCCTGATGATGTGCTCTGATAGACTCTCTTGGACTTTATCAAAAAGTTCTTTAGTAATAATCGGGGTATGCTTGCCTTGATACCATTGGCCTCCGCCTCTGGGATACTCAAAGCTGCCATAATAGAAAGTATTGCGAAGAATGATGTAGATATTGCTTACAGTTAAGGGTTTGCCATTTTTAGTCTTGAATTTTATCTCGTCTTTGAGCCAGGCATGTAATCTTCTCCCACTAAACTTTTCATAAGCTACTTTTTCAAACATCTTTTTGATAATAGGGGCTCGATGGGAATCAATTAATACATGACAAGATTCGTCCTTATTCTTTGAGTTGAAATATCCTGTCGGAGCGGTACAGGGCCATAAGCCCATTTCACATCTGGCTCTTAGCCCTCGCTTAACGTTGACTACCTTGTTATCATTCTCGAGCTTGGCCTGGCTCCCCAATATCATGAGAAGAAATTTCTCATTCGGAGAATTGGTAAATCTCTGACCGTAGGTTCGGATCTCAATTAGTATTCCCTGATCCATCAGGTCTACGATTCTGCCAAGATCGCCAGCATTTCTACTAATACGATCAGGTGCCCAAGTAAGTATGCCATTGAATTTTCCCTGTTTTATTTCTTCGATAATCTCATTGAAGATAGGACGAGCACCCGCTTCCTTAGCCGAATGGGATTCTTTCTTGATCTCTATAACTTCAAGATTATCTCTCTCGGCCATAGCCAGCATCTCCTTGATCTGGCTATCAATAGAGAGGACTTGCTGTTCCTCGGACTCAGTACTCTTTCTGGCGTAGAGGCAGTACTTAACTTTAACGACCTCTGGCTGACCCCTAACTTGCCCCGAAAGACCCCTAAATTCCTTGTTTTGTGTATTATCCATACAAGACAAGAGATGACGCAAGGGGCTGGGAAAGTCCAGGGATATTAAGGGCTGAGATTATCTGCCTGATCAATTAACTAAATGCCATAACGACTCAAATACTGACTTCCTAGTTGTGGAGAAACCATCATTTTCCACAACAAATATCATATTACTAAATTTTGGTGATATAAAAGCCACTATCGATTCGGTTATTATTTCGGTAAACGGTAATTTATAAGCTGGCGGTAAAACCTTAGAAACCCTATTCTCCTTAGAGTCTTTAGATATTATTTTTCTTGCATAAGCTGAGTCGGAAATGAGTTGCTTACTCAAAACATTGAGTTTTTTCTTTTTGGCTATTATATCATCAACAATATATTTCTCTTTTACATAATCCAAGAAATTCTCTCCTTGGGTAATTATTCTATATTCCTTTTCTTTCGTATCTAGGATCATATTCCATACTTGCTTAAAGCCACTTGAGCCATATAGAAAATAAACTCTAGGCTTTTTGTTTATATGACCCATCTTAGCTTCTAATAATTTTAGTGAGTCTTCAAAACTCGAGATTCTTTCTTTGACTCTCTTGAGTAGGCTGGCTGGCTGTTCAGCAACATAATAACTCTTTTTGCCAGCTTTAGTATAAACAAGTGCCCCAGCTTCTATTAGCTCATCCAGAATGTAATAAAGGGTTGTTCTCTTAATTTTAGATTTTTGAGCTAGTTGCTGAACCGAGGCTTCTCCTAGTTCTAAAGCAGCAAGGTAAATTTTTGCTGCTTTAGTGGTTAATCCTAGATTTTTAGTAATTTCGATTAGATCTGCCATATCCAGTTATTATAGCTCAAAAGGGTTAGCTAGTCAATTATTGTCGGAAATTTAGACAAAATATGTTGACCAATAGTAATCTCGTTATATACTTACGATAGAATTTTAAAAACAGAATAGGAGAGGATATGAAACTAATACTATTTGGTGGTGTCCAGGGTGTAGGTAAAAGCACCCTTCTGCACTGGCTTGAAAATCAGCCTAAACATAGGATCACATTACTAAATCCAGGCGAATTGTTTAGACGCTATTTCTATAATGAGCAAGTAAAAACCATAGAAGAAATTGAAGAATTGATAGTAAGTGAAATAGAAAAAATGCCTAGTAATTCTGTCCTGGTGGCCCATTGGCATTACGCTGTCCGGCAACCATCAAAATATATACCACAAATTAGTTTTTCAAGACTAAAACGAATTGCAGAAAGTGGTAAAGTCGAACAGATAGTACTATGTTTAGTAGAAGCATCAGTAGATTCTATTTACGAGCGCCGTCTCATTGACCATCAAACTAAGAAACGTGAATTTTCTAAATCATCTATCGAGGAGGAGATCCATATTGAAGAAGAATTTTTGGCCAAGTATCAGATCCTATTCTCTAAAATACTCGGTAGTAATAGGGTTACTACTACTAGGATAAATAATAATGATCTTGGCGTTGCCGAATCGACACTACATGATTTGTTCGGTAAACTATTGAGTTAGCGTACCCATTCGTAGAGGAGAGACTTCTCCTCTTTTTTGTTGTCGAAATTTTCGACAAAATGTATTGATAATTATGGCTTCCGGCTTATTATTAGGGTATGACTATAAAAAACTACATTTTTATTGGCCTTGGGCCTCATGCAAAAAGGATATATTACCCCTTTCTGGAGAAGTACCAGGCCAAATACAATATACACCTAAAGCTACTGATTGAATTAGAAAACCAATCACAAAAAGTGGCTGAATTTTTAAGTCAAAGAAAACTACAGCCCGAAAAAGTATTATATCTCCCAAATAACGAATCGAACCGCATGGGCGGGGTACTAGATGGAATCGCCAAGAAGGAGCTAGATTTACTCATTAAAAATGAAAAAATAGATGGCATTATAATTTCTACCGAACCGAAAGCACACAAAATTTATGCCGAGTGGGCGCTTAAAAACAATATCAATGTTTTAATGGACAAACCGATCACTACTCCAATATACCCAAGCACAAACATTAATTCAGCTAATCAGATATATAAAGATTACATTGATTTAAAAAATCTTCTTAAGCAAAGTAAATCTAAATTTTACATAGTTTGTCAGCGAAGAAATCATAAAGGTTATACATTTGTTAAAAACTATCTAAAAGATTTTATATCAGAATTTGCCATTCCAATATCTTATATTGATATCTACCATGCTGATGGAGCGTGGAGCTTACCACACGAATTTTACAAGGAAAACCATCCTTACAAGTACGGGTATGGTAAACTTATGCATTCCGGTTACCATTTTGTAGATTTATTTGCCTGGATAGTCCAAGCCAACTTTAATCTAAAAACTGCTAAACCCAACTTGGCTAAAATATATACAGCAAGGTTTACACCTAATGACCTTTTTCATCAGATAGACGAAGGAATGCATGACAAGTTTTTTAACCAACCAGCTATAAAGAATTTCTATAAGACATACAATCGGAAAGATTATCAAAATTTTGGTGAGCTTGATGCCTATATTCTTCTACAACTGATGCAAGACAAGAATGTGGTTACAACCGGTTCAATCAACCTTCAACAAAATTCTTTCTCTCGTAGAGGGTGGTTTGATTTGCCAGCTGATACCTACAAGGGTAATGGGCGGGTTCGTCATGAAAGAGTAAACATCCAAGTTTCTCATTTTTTGAACATTCAAGTTCATTCTTATCAATCTTATGAGCCCGGTAAAGATATTACGGAATCGGGCAGTATAGGAAGCGAAGATCATTTCGATATCTTTATTTTTAGGAACAAAAAAGTTGTGGGAGGAGAGGCTTTTCAAAAGATTTCCATCGGACAGGATATGCGAAAAGAGAACAAAAAAGATACCTACTACTTAGGCCACAATGAACAGGCCCGAGAAATAACTTTACTTAACTTTATTGAGGGTAAAAACGATGAATCAGAATTTGAGTATCATGATTTTACTAATCACCTTCTCTCAAAGATATACGCATCCATAGCACGAGGTGTAAAAACGGGTAATGCACAGTTAAATTTTAAAATATAAGATATGACATTATATAAAGTAGAAAAAACTTCCCATATATGGCACAGCTTATTTATAAAAAGCCGGATAAATAAAAATGGGGTGATTGTAGAAGTAGCACCAGGTCATGAACCTAAGATCGGAAATGCTCTTGCTCTTTTAGGATTCAGAGGGACTATTTTTCTGATAGAACCTGATGAAAAAACAGCTTGCGATATAGAAAAAACTTATAGGGATATTTTACCCCAAGCAAAGATTAAAAAGATTGTTAAATCTTTGCAAAGTATTGAAGTAGGAATTGATATTCCTAGGGTTGTGGATGTATTAGTCGCAAGCCACCCTTTTGATGATATGGTTATATCTTATATCATAAACGATACCTCTTTATTTATTAGGGAAAGAAAAGACGGAGAAAATTTATCTAATTCAATTAAAAAACTATATAACAGAATTACAGAGAAAGACTACGAGGCCGGTATAAAAAATACAGTAAAAACCTGGAAAAAATTTATTAAAGAATTGAAACCTAATTACTTTATTGCTAGCCAATACCCAAGCCATACTTTAATTAAAAAGGGGCTTATGAAGCGTCAAAATAGTGGGTTTACCGTCTTAGAACAACTAAAAAGTTTTTACAAAAATTCCTTAAAAGAGCAGCACCAAAATCAGTTATTTGGATATAAAGGAAACCCAAAATGGTGGATTATCGTAAAGAAACCGAGTTCAGATTTAAATTATAAACTAGAACAAAAGCCAATAGCCACACAACGATTAGGTAAATCCATATTTGTTCCTCAATTATCAAAAAGATTAAGTCCCGAGAAATATGAAATTGCTTACATAAACAATAAATATTTTAGAAATTTGGGCTTAAACAATATCTCAAAGCAAATCCAAAACTTTGCAATTGAAGTTGATAATAAAAAATCCCTACTTTCAAAGAAGATAATAACCTACGCTGATCGGCAAAAAGATAAAACGGGCATAGGTCTTAGCGGCAATCAAGGATCTGGAAGAGCAGTTTACTATGGAGATAGTTTTAATGTACTTGGAGTAGGCAAAACAACTTTATGTAAAAGTACTATACCAAGTCACAGTACCGGAAGATTAGAATTAGTGGGAGCGATGAGAAGAATGATTCTATCGAGATGGTTTAATTATTTCACGCAAAAAGCACCTATTCATCCCGCACTTATAGTGCTCAAAGAAACAGCTAAATTTAAATGGAATCCTAATCCAATCCACCTTGCCCTACTTGTACGAATAGATAACGGCAGCTTAGACAGACCTAGTCATGTTGAGTATTCTCCTAAAATTTATGTTGATTTCGAAAAAACCTTAACTGAATATGCAAAACTTGATGCTGAATATTTTGCTTATAAAATGATTCTCGGAGCATGGTCAACAAGTAACTATTCTCTAAATGGCCACGTAATAGATCTTGAATCGGCTTCTTTCGTAAAATATAGGGGTCCTTATAATACCTCGTCGGCTAAATATCCTCACAATCTTTTTGGTTATGAGGGATTTGGTTTTTTAAGAATTTTGGGCCAACTAGCCGATATTAAAAATATAAAGGATCAGACATTAGAAAATCAATTTTACAAAGAAAGAAGCCATCACCTAGCTTACTGCTTTTTGTTACTTCTGGGCATCAAAGATATTATGGCCATCAATTTTTTATCCAAACATCAGAATTATGTAATTGACCTGGCTAATCGATTTGAGGTTTTAGCAAAAAAGATCGCATTACCTAAATCGAGTTTAAATTTATACATAGAAATACCCGACAATGAGGATCCGAGTTTACTTGATATGGCTAACCTTTTTAGAAATCTCCCAAAACTTTACAATGGCCCTAATGCCGAAGCAACGGCCCTCAAATACCTAATAAGAAGGGATGCCCTGTTAAGGGTTATACTAAATAAAAAATTAAATGGACATTCAAATCCAGGCAATATTTTTATTCATGATCAGGCAGTTATAAATCCTGAAAGATTGAGTAATTTTTTGCATGAAATAAAAAGATTTGTTCATTCCGTCTTTGAATTATTGGCACTGCTTGATAAGGAGAGAAGCTTCAGTAATAACTCGGAATGGGAATATCGGCTCATAACGATGAACCACAATTTACCAACAATGTTTGAGCTTAATAATACACTAAAATCATTAGCTGAGGCGTATCGTATTGGAAAAATAAATTCAAAAGTTCTCGGTAAAGAGATAGAAAAACTATGCCAATTGCCACATTTAAATAATACAATAAATCCAATATTTTACGCTAAAAATAACAAAAATCCTTCAGTTCAACAAGTAAGTGCAACACTTCTGGTATCATAGAAGTCTATGAAATATCAGC
>MGKQ01000014.1:58788-92669 GCA_001795735.1 Candidatus Yanofskybacteria bacterium RIFCSPLOWO2_02_FULL_41_13 | reverse complement strand
GTTGTTTATGTTGTTATGGGAAATCCTATCCCATTAAAAACCCTTTGAAAATCAAGATTGTGGACGAATGCCTAATTAAAACGTTTCTCCGATATGCCTATTGGAATAGCCCTCGTGTATGGTCCTGGTTGAACGAAAATGAGCCATAACAGCCAGGAGAATAACCGAGGGTAGAATTATGTATTTTTAATAACCCGTTGCCGATTAAAGCCAAAATAAACGTTTGAGAAACTACGTGCCAAAGTAAGCTTATCTATCAAATGCGGAGTGGCAAGCATTACATAACCTAACCCAATCCCACAACTTCTGTCTATATTGACCACTGACATTAGCCCAATGATAACGGTTAGGCGGTAAGTCCTTACTGCCACAACACCAGCAAATCTGCGGTTTACCAAGGTGTTTCTTAACCCAATAATGTAGGGCTTGATAGCTCTTATTGTCTGTCCTCAATCTCCATTGTGGGTCAGGTTCTCGTTTATAAATCTTTTCCATTTTTTAGGATTATGTATGCTGGCGTATGGTATGAATTATTAAAAAAGTGAGGAATTATGCCAAAAGTTGAAAAAATTGATTCTTACGGTTTCAAATGATAAGATTAACCCAATGAACAAGGAAAATATCGGCAAAATCGTTCTGGGGGTGGCTGGCTTAACCGCTATAGTAAAAGGTCAGCTTTCGCTCATAAAAGAACCCGTGGTTCACCCTAATGTTGTGGTTAAAGCTGTTGACGATATTGGTATACCAGAAGTGCGTTTGGTGGTTTCTAATTTTCAATCTTCAGTTACGACCCAGTTTAGTATCGGCATAATCCCAGTTATAATTGACACTGGTTCGCTGACAGGTTAGGCATATAAAATAAATCTGTGGCTGACTGAAAATAGGTTCTAACGTCATCCACTATCCCGCTCCAAGATGTTTTTACTTTCTATTTTTTCAAAAATGAAAAGCGAGATACGAGAAAAAGTTCTTAGGCACGAGCAGGGCCTCTACTTTTACATTGTTTTCCCTATCGCTGTTGCCTTTATCCTGACTTTTATCAGTGCGAGAATTATAAGCCACTTCTGGCCTGATATATATATCCCCTGGGCCGGTATTCATGTCCACCACTTTGCTTACGGTTTTTTTGTTCTGGCCATAGCCGGCTATCTGGCTTTGGTATTCAGCGGACCCCGGGCTAAGTACCTTATATCCCTTCTTCATGGCTTCGGCCTTGGTCTTGCTTTTGATGAATATGGAATTTGGCTTAATCTAAGCGATGACGATCCGGCAAGATGGAGTTATGACGGCCTTTTAATAATCACCGGGGTAATTCTAATACTGTTAACCGGCAGATCGGGCATAAGATTCGTAAGAAACCACCTCCCCTTCATAAAACACCCCCTGACCCCTGACCCTTGATCTTTTGACCTGAATCTGCTATAATTAACATGTAACCTGGAAATATGGTTATGTATACAAGGAATGGCTTAGTAAGCCGTTTTTTGTTACCCAGATACCTAAAATAATGTCTAATTTAGGCTGAGGCGTAGAATTAAGCTAGCACAAGCCAAAGTCACATTTGGCAAGCCTCGGAAGGGTAATATCGGCCAGAATAGACTAAAAAAGTGGTTAAATTTATAGGAAGATTTTCTGTTTTGACCGCTGTTCTTTTAGCTCAGCTAGTTCTTGTAGATAACACTCAGGCAGGTTTCTATGACTGGCTTATGAGTAGAGAAGGGCAAGCTAATACCCTTGTCTCTTCTACAGTTGAAAATTCCAGCTTATCTTTTGAAAAAATATTTTCTTGGCGTAACAGACAGCCACAAAACGCTGAAACTAAGAAAATAATCGTTGAAGAAGAGGGGCCTCAAATAAAAGTTCTGGCAACATATACTGTCCGAGCAACTGGCTACTCCTCTACTCCCGACCAGACCGATGATACTCCCTGCCATACGGCTACCAATTATAACGTCTGTACTGGTACAAAAAACGTCATAGCCGCTAACTTCTATATCAACGGCAAAAGAGTTCCTTTTGGAACATTGGTAAGGATACCAGAAATCTTCAGAGAAAAAATATTCGTCGTTGAAGACAGAATGAACGCCAGATACACAAACAATATAGATGTCTGGTTCCCGGAAAGAAGCTTAGCTAAAGCATTCGGAAGCCAAAAAGTAACAATAGAAATAGTTGAAGAATCTTAACACCTAAAATCCCGCCTAGCGGGATTTTAGGTGTTTGTGCAGAATACTTGAATTAGTCCGAACCGCTTTCGCCCCTCGACTGGCTCGGGGCGAGGAAGTCCCCCCCCGCGAAAATCCGGAAAGGCGGCGGAGCCGCACGAATGACAATTTCAAGTTTTCTTTGGCGGAGTTCGGATTACTGAAATTCTAGCGAATTTCAGTCTTGGCGGCAAATTCTTTGTTCTTTCAAATTATCAAAAAGAAAAACCTGCCGTTCGCATTTGCTACTAGGCAGGTCGTTATGAGTGTGGCGAATGTTTACGCCGTGACAGCTTCCCTGAACGTCTTGTCGAAGAGAGCGACACGATCAACGTACTCCTTTTTCTCGGTATAGTCCGCGATCGCATCTCGCAGCTTCTCGGCGGTCAGTTGGATACCCACTCCATCGAGAGCATCGACGGAAGTGAGGGGAATGTTGTGCCATTTGTCTGCGAAGTCATTCCAGTCGTAGATGTAGAGTCCTTCGTGGCCGAAACACACGTTTAGTCCGCTCCCGGAACCGGCACCTGTCACTGTGCCGTTACCTCGCACTTGATTGACAACGATGAGGGAACCGATCATGGAGCGCGATTCAAGCCGCAACAGATCAGCATCGTTGTTTACGTACTCGATCATCGCCTGCAACTTCTCCCGTTCGGAGAGGCCCTCGAACCTGCCACTTCCGAGATCGAGCCTGAGATACCGCGAGTAAATGCTCGCGATGAGCTCATAAACGTCTCGGGGAATGCTTTTCGCCGCCCGCCGTCTCTTCAGAATGCCAAACATAGTTTTTGCCCCTTTCAAGGTACGATTTCTAGCTCGAGCACCTTACCCAAGCATCGTAGCAAGTATACTGTAAGTTCCAATAAAAGTCAAGCTCACAGCCGCAAAAAACAAAATAGCCCTATTTCAGGCCATTTATCACTCCTAAACCAAATGATTAAAATTTTTCTTTTCTGCTTCTACAAAATATGGTTCGAGCCGATGTTTTTAACGGGTTCTTTTGCGGTTTTGATTCGTGCGGCTCCGCCGCCTTTCCGGATTTTCGCGGGGGGGACTTCCTCGCCCCGAGCCAGTCGAGGGGCGAAATGCGTTCGAACCATATTTTGCGGAATCGGGAATTTCTTTTTGCCCCGAAAAATCCGTACGATTTGGTGGCCGAGCGAAGCGAGGCGACATCTGAATCCTTGACTTTTCCAACGTGGTGCGCCCGGTAGGGCTCGAACCTACGACAATCGCCTTAAGAGGGCGCTGCTCTACCAACTGAGCTACGGGCGCGCACTACTAACTAACGCTTAATTCATATATTTTTTCAACCCATGCCATAATACGGTGTTTCACATTTACTGTCCCCTTCCCCTTGACTCTTATTTGTATAATTCCATTTGGAAGTATGTGGGTTCTATGTCCTGTACCTTTGGGTTTTACAAAACTTTTCCCAAAATTTACTAAAGGTATTCTTGTTAGTTCAGACCAGAATTTTTTAATCTTTTTTTCATCATTAGCATAATGAATATGGACATGGGCTTTTAAATTAGCTGGACCGATACCAAATATTTGCTCCCACCAATTGACCATAAACTTAACTACTCTTGGATCAGAATTCGAAATAGATGTATTCTTAGTTTTTGTCCCTTCTGCCCAATAAAGGATAGTTCCAGCTACCTTAAAAATTTCTGGGCTTATTTCCTTAATTTCTTCTTTAGCTAAGTTTTTAATTTGTAAAACCTCTCTTGCTCTTTTCTCCTTATTTGCTAAGGCTCCAAGTTTTTGGGTAGCCATCCTTTTTGAACTATGGAGCAAGACAAACCTTTGTTGGTCAGTCAATTTAACATCTCGACACCATAAACTAATCGTACTTTTTGAAAGGCCCAGCTCTTTCTTAATCTCACCGTAGCTCTTACCCTTCTGACGTAGGGATTGAGCTTTTTCATATTCAAATCTTTTTCTTGGTGATTGGACCATTGAACATATCCTACATAAAGATCGCTCTCAGTTCAATAGTGAACTATCAACGATTTACCTTGTGTCCCCGGAGGGAATCGAACCCCCATCAACTGCTTCGAAGGCAGCTACTTTATCCGTTAAGCTACGGGGACATTTACTCCGAAATCTTACCAAAAAATTGACATTTTTTCAATTTATTAGTCAAGAATATCTCTTCTTTAAATCGCCGATTACTTTCGGTAAAATCTCCAGAAGATAATCAATGTCTTTTTTTGTTGTCTGCTTGCCGAGGCTGAACCTCAAAGCTCTGCCAAGATGTTTTTTATCCGAACCGATTGCTCTTAAAACATGTGATAGCTCAACCGAGTGCGCAGTACAGGCTGAACCGGCGCTGGCATAAATACCGTATTTATCCAGCTCAAGCAGTAAGTTCTCGCTGTCTAAATTTGGAATTGAAACATTAACATTGTTAGCCAGACGGCCGTCTCCCCTTGGGCCGTTTAATCTTATTTCCGGAATAATTTTTTCTATTTTTTCTATAAAATAATCTCTTAACTTCTTGGTCTCTTCCGCCTCTTTTTTGCTAATTAAAGAAACTGCCTTTGCCAATCCGGCAATCGCCGGCAGACTTTCCGTTCCGGCCCTTAGACCGTGCTCCTGATTTCCGCCATAAATCAACGGTTTGATCGGTATCCCTCTTTTTACATACAGAACGCCTATACCCTTTGGCCCATATATTTTTGAACCATTTAGAGTCATGAGATCGACTCCCAAATTATTTGCATTCATATCCAGGTATCCGGTCGCCTGGCAAGCATCAACATGAAACAACGGGTAGCTAGTGGTTTTATAGCGCAGTAGCGCAGTAGCCTTAAAATCTCTAATCACTTTAGAAATTTTAGTGATTGGTTGGATAGTGCCGATTTCGTTGTTGGCGTACATAACCGAAACCAAAGCAACCCTTGGGTTAAGTTTCTTTTCAAGATCCTGTAGAATTACCCTCCCCTCCTTGTCAACCTTTAGGTATGTAACTTTCCAACCCTCCCCTTCCAGCGCCCTAAGCGGTTCCAAAACTGAAGGATGTTCTATTGGCGAGGTTAAAATTTCCTTTCCACTTCGTCCAGAGTAGGCCCTAGTCGAACCAAGAATAGCTAGGTTATTAGATTCTGATCCGGAAGATGTAAAGATAATTTCCTCGGGGTGAGCGCCCAAAAAACGGGCTACGGTCAGCCTTGATCGTTCCAGTTTTTTTCGCGCCTCTCTCCCGCAATCATTGTAAGATGAGGGATTGCCATAAAAACCGACGGTTTTATTTATTTCTTTTAAAACGGTCGGGTCTACGGGCGTAGAGGCGGCATTATCCAGATATACCTGTTTTTTTGATACTCTTGACATTTATGTTAAAATATGATATTATATAGCTACAGTGATACTCCTGATTTCGTAGGTTCGTGTTTACAATCGAGCGCTCATTTAGCACATGCCTGGTCTGGGATTGCAAAAAACATAAATTAAACAGGGTTTTTGAGTAAACCAGTTTAGTAAAAATTGCTGACGACAACTGAGCCGCAAGTGCTAAATGAGTGCTCGACAAAAACTTATTCTCTATTATACAGGGAATCTATCGTAAACGCAACTTATGCCTATCGGATCGGGGGTTTCGCCCGCCCGCCTGAATGAACTATTCGTTCGAGCAGGCGAAATTCCAGATAAAACATAAAGCGGTCGCCTAAGGCGACCGCTTTATGTTTTATCTTTGCTTAATCCCATAACTACACAGGAAGAGCGCAGTTGTTCTCTAAAAAGTTGAATACTTTTTCATTAGTAAGATCAGTGGCAACCACTTCTTTAAGCTTATCCAGGTTGATGTTGGCCGGATCTGTTTCACCTTTTAGAACCATGGCCTGCGCCATTTTTTCAACACTTTCGTTAATCTCCTCCTCGCTTGGTTCTATGCTGTTGTCTTTGGCTATTTTCTTGAGTATAAGAGCAAAAGATACCTGTTTTTTGGCTTCCTCCCTCCAATCTTTTCTTAGGTCATCTTCCGTCTTGTTCAGGTGAGCCAGGTACATCGCTAACTCCATGCCCTTCATATGAAGGTCACTGTCAAATCCGGTGACCATCTCATCGAGCCTCTCCTTTACCATACCTTCCGGCAAATCGATTTTTGACCTACTGCTAATGGCAGAAAGGATCTCTAATCTAAGGCGTTGTCGTTCTTTTAGTTTCTTCTCCTCAAGTATGCCTTCGCTTATATTATGCTCCAGGTCATTTAGATTCTTGAACCGGCCTAAGCTTCTGGCAAATTCGTCGTTCAGATCTGGCTTTTTAACCTTTTTTATGTCCACTACCCTAACCTTAAAGTCCAGACTTTTCCCGGCAATAGTTTTATGAAAATAGTCCTTGGGAGCACTCAGAGAGAAGCTTTTCTCTTCTCCTTTATTCATAGTTATAAGTTGATCTTCGAAGCCAGGAATAAACTTATTGTCACCGACAATGAGCGGGTGACTCTTACTGATTCCGCCTTCTACGGGCAATCCCTGAGATGTAACTTCAAAGTCAATCTCTACCCTATCCCCGGCCTCTACCGGCTTATCCTTAGGAATAAACTCCGATCGTGAAGCCACTAACGATTCAAGGGCACTGTCAATCTCTTTACGATCAACGGCGATGCTTTTTCTCTTGACTCTTATTCCTCCGAGGTCTCCCAAAAATACTTTAGGAAAAAGTGTAAGATTAACCTGATAAAGAAGCCTTTTAGCTGAATTTTCTTTAATATTGAGGTCGGCTACCCTTAACACCTCAATTTTTTCTTTTTCTATCGTTCTAGCTAAACTGTCACGCAAAGCAAGATCTAGAGCTTCTTCTAGGATATGTCTATCCCCGACTTCATCACGAATCAGATTTTTAGGAGCCTTGCCCTTGCGAAAACCCTTTAGTTTTACCTGCTGAGAAATATCTGATTCGACTTGCTTAACGTAACCGGCTAGCTCTTCCCGGCCAAGGTCAACGGTTAGTTCGTATTTATTTTGCTCTACCTTTCTAAGAGATGACTCCACTTCTTCGCTCCTTCGGAGCTACGAAGTGCGAGCATTTCTTCGTTGAGTGAAGAAGTGCTCTTCCGTAGCTTTAGCAAAGGATATCTAAGTTAGTTTTATTTAGTTTTTTCTTATTTTTTCTCTGCAGCATCTTCGTCCTCTGCCTTCTCTGGTATCTCAACTTCTTTGAAGGCCAGAGATTCTTTTGGCGCCCGTACATCGATCTTCCAGCCAGTCAGCTTAGCCGCTAATCTGACATTCTGGCCTCTTTTGCCTATAGCCAAAGAGAACTGGTCATCTGAGACTTCAACAAGTGCATGCTTCCTTTTCTCGTCAAGTACCTGCACATCCAGTATCTTTGCCGGCGATAAAGAGTTGGAAATAAACTCTTTAGCCTTGTCGCTCCATAGGATAATGTCTATTTTCTCTCCCGAAAGTTCGTTTATGACAGTTTGAACGCGCACTCCTTTCTGGCCGACCAGCGATCCGATCGGGTCAACGCCGTCTTCTTGAGAGCTTACCGCTATTTTTGTTCTTGATCCGGCCTCACGGGCAATGGCTCTAACCTGAACAGTTCCGCTGTCGATCTCTGGAACTTCCATTCTGAAAAGCTCTGAGACTAACCTCGGATGCGAGCGAGACAGTAAAACTACCGGGCCCCGAGAAGTCTCATCTACTTTAAGAATAACTAACCTGAAGCGCTGGCCTATTCTATAGTTATCGCCATAAACTTGCTCAGCCGGAATTAAAAGTCCGTTTGTTTTACCAAGATCAATAAATACCAATGGGCCTTCTTTCCTTTGGACAACGCCACTGATGATCTCTCCTTCACGTTTTTTAAACTCAGAAAATATTGCCTCTCTCTCGGCTTCTCTGAGCCGTTGGATAACAACCTGTTTCGCTGTTTGGGCGGCAATCCGGCCAAAATCATTATGACTTTCCAGTTGGATAACCAATTCATCGCCTACTCTTACCTTCTTTTTCTTGCTTTTTGCATCTTCAAGAAGAATGTGCTTTTCTGGATTAAATTTAATTTTTAGCTCTTCGCCTTCACCAATTACCTCTGTCAGCTCCTCTCCTCTGTTTCTCTTTCTTGGCTTGTCCTCTTGGAAATCCTGCCTGTCTTCAACTGCTTTTAGGGGTAGTGGGCCGACTATATTACCTTCCTCGTCGGCACCTTCAACAACGTAAAAGATTTGAGTCATATTTAACTTGCCCGTATCAAGATCCAGCTTTGCTTTTATAATCTGCCCCTTCTTGCCATAATCTCTCTTGTAAGCTGCGGCTATAGCCGCTTCGATTGTTTCCAGAACACTTTGCTCTGATATTCCTTTTTCTTCTGATATCTGCTTAATAGCAGAAATAAATTGTTTAATGTCCAGCATTTTAACTCGAAATTCGAATATCCAAAACAATTTATTTCTACTGTATTTCAACCTTATTTCTATTGTATTTCTGAAATGAATTGAAATACGCTTCGCGAAATATATGGAAATACGTTGTTTCTGATTTCGTGCTTCGGATTTTAAAAATAGAAGCCCGCTCTCGCGGACCTTATCTGATTAAACTACTCCTATATACTAGCAAACGGCTCAATATAAGTCAATACTTAGAAAAACGAGGCTCTATATGCTTCAAGGTTTAATGCTTAATTCACATACCAATAATATAGATTGCTTAGTTAAATGCCTGTTCTAGTGTGTACCATCTAAATGACGGAATCAGGAAGTATATAGTATAATAAGTAATAGATATCCACATAAAATAACTTTACCCCGCCCCTGAAAAGAGTTAGAAGAGATTAGTTGGCTTTTAATCTAAAGGGACAAATCAGTACAAGAGCAAAGTTCACCAATACTTTAAATTTATAGCCCCGGCACGTGTCGAGTCATGGAACTTCCGACTACGGCTTGACATGCCAGATTGTATTTTTTAAATCAATCGGAAATTTTACTACCTGACATGCCTTTACAGTCCCCGACTCAAAAAAGAGAAGAAGAGCTGGACAAGAAGCTCAAAGAGATTCAAAGAAAAGGAAACGAAGAAAAATATTCCGCCCTAGCCGAAAAATTCGGGCTTCCTTTTTCGACTCTCAAGGGCGTCCCCATAGATATGGAGGCTTTGAACATTCTTACCGAAGAAGAATCTAGAAACTCAGACCTTGCTGTTCTTTACAAAACTGAATCGAAACTTGTTGTTGCCGCTATTGATCCGCAAAAATCAGAAACGAAAAAAACCATTGAATCTCTTAAAAAAGACGGTTTTAATGTTGATTTGCTTCTAACCACGCCTGAGGTTCTCAGCTCTGTTTGGGAAAGATACAGAATAGTAAAACAGAAGGTTTTTCGAGTTGGAGCAATAGAGATAAACGAAGAAGAATTAACTCATCTGCAAGAACAAATTAAAGATATCGGCGACCTAAAAAACAAGCTTCAAACAATATCTGTTACCAAACTGCTTGAGATCCTGATTGCCGGCGCTTTAAAAACAAAAGCGTCTGATATCCACTTTGAACCCGAGTCCGGTGACACCCGCCTTCGTTACCGTCTTGACGGGATACTGCATGATATAACCAACTTAGATCTTGAATACTACGATAAGATTCTTAATCGAGTAAAGATCCTGTCCAAGATGAAACTAAACATACACGACTCCCCCCAGGACGGAAGATTTACGATTAAGCAAAGAAATGTCGACATAGAAGTCAGGGTTTCTATAATTCCCAGTGAGTTTGGAGAAACTATCGTTATGCGCTTACTAGATCCCCGCACTATAAAAGTGAAGCTTGAAGACCTTGGAATGAGGAAAGATCTTCTGGAGATAATCTACGGCCAGTTAAAGAAGAAGGCTGGAGCAATTATGGTCAGTGGACCAACAGGTGCCGGCAAGACAACTACCCTTTATGCCTTTGTAAACTACTTAAACGAGCCGGGTACCAAAATTATCACTATAGAGGACCCTATCGAGTACCACCTAAAGAATATTTCTCAAACGCAGGTTGATCCGAAGAAAGGCTACACATTTTCTAACGGACTCAGAGCTATCGTCAGGCAAGATCCGGACATTATCCTGGTCGGAGAAATTAGGGACTTTGAAACGGCCGAAATATCTTTGCACGCTTCCTTGACCGGACATCTTTTACTTTCTACTATTCACGCCAATAATTCAGCCGGAGTTGTCCCTCGTTTGATAGATCTCGGGATAAAGCCCCAGATAATAGCTCCTGCAATTAACCTGACTCTGGCTCAGCGTCTCGTAAGAAAGTTATGTCTGAGCTGCAAGAAGGAGGTGTCGGCAACAAGTAACGAGGTCGAGAAAATAAAAAAAGTTCTAGGCCCAGTCAAGGACCGTTTTAATATAAAGTCTTTTAGCTCGTTGAAGCTGTCTGTAGCCGGTAAATGCACGGCCTGTAACTTTTCTGGCTATCGGGACAGAATTGGAGTATTTGAACTATTTACTGTTTCAAAGGATATTGAGAGACTAATCTTAAGCTCGCCTTCGATGTCGGCAATTGAAGAAACGTCTGTTAAGGAAGGTATGGTAACAATTATTCAAGATGCTTACTTGAAGCTTTTAAGAGGTATTACGTCTTTTGAAGAGATAGAAAGAGCATTGTAAATTCAAAATTCAAAGATGAAAATATAATACTTGGCTTAATTAATTTTGATTTTTAATTTTTTAAATTTAAACTTGAACGCCAGAGATTGACCACTGTAACCTGTAGGCAAGGTCCGTCCGCCTAGGGCGGGCGGGGCAGGATAGTTCTGAGGAGTAGTCCAGTCGAAACCAAACTATCCAGCTAAGATGGTATCCCGATTGGGCCTGTGATAAATCCCCGACCCAATTGCCTACAGATTAGAGGGGTCAAGCAGTAAAAAGGACCGATCCTTAAGTTTTTATATTTTAATCTAAATTACGCCCTATGTCAATAGCTAAAACCGGACTTACTTCCAAAAAAGAAACGATTCTAGCCCCCACCGGCATATTGGACGACCAGGTTCTTGATCAGGCTTTACGGCCTAAAACTTTTGACGACTATATTGGCCAGTCAAAAGTTAAAAATAACCTGAGAATAATCCTTGGCGCAGCTAAAAAAAGGAAAGAAACAGTTGATCACCTGTTGCTTCACGGCCCGTCCGGCCTCGGTAAAACAACCCTTGCCTACTTAATCGCTAAGGAGCTTGGATCAAGTATAAAAATAACGTCTGGCACTGCCCTTGAAAAGGCTGGCGATGTTGGCTCCATATTAACCGGCCTTAACGACGGTGATGTTCTGTTTATAGACGAGGTTCACCGGCTTAATCGAGCTGTCGAAGAAGTAATTTATCCGGCGATGGAGAACTTTAAACTGGATATTGTCATAGGCAAGGGAAATTCTGCCAAAACTCTTCAGATTGATCTTCCCAAGTTTACCTTAATCGCTGCAACAACAAGAATATCCATGCTATCCAGTCCTTTTCGGTCAAGATTCGGAGTTAACTTTAGACTTGACTTTTACAGCCAGGAAGAAATTGAAAAGATAATCAACCGTTCCGCCGATCTTCTCCAGATAAAAGTTGACAAGGAGGGTATACGGGCTATCGCCAATGCTTCCAGATTTACTCCTAGAATAGCCAACCGCCTGTTAAAAAGAGTCAGAGATTACGCGCAGATGAATGATCAGAAAACTATAGGCCTGAAGGCGGCAGAAGAGGCCTTGAAAATGCTTGAGATAGATGAAAGAGGCCTTGAAGAGACTGACCGTAAAATATTAAAAACCATAGTTGAAACTTTCGACGGCGGCCCAGTCGGCTTAAAAGCTATTGCCGCATCTATTTCCGAAGAAGAAAATACTATCGAGGATGTTTACGAGCCGTATCTGATTCAGATCGGAATGTTGACCAGAACTCCCAAAGGCCGAGTTATAACACGAGAAGGCAAGAAACATTTAGGGTTGGATAAATCTTTACTAGACTTCTAACATGTCCGGGCACAGTCGCTGGTCACAAATCAAGCATAAGAAGGAGCTTACCGACCGTAAGAGGGGTCAATTTTTTTCCAAAGCCTCGAAACTAATCTCGCTGGCTGCAAGAAAAGGAACCAGCCCTGAAACAAATCAGGAACTTAGAAATGCCATAGAGAACGCCCGAGCCCTTAATATGCCTACCGAGAATATTAAGCGAGCCATAGATAGAGTCTCTGATAAATCATCCCAGCTTGAAGAGTTGCTGATTGAAGCAATCGGTCCTGGCAGTATCGCGTTAAGAATAAGAGCCATAACCGCTAACCGAAACCGGACAATCTCTGAGATTAGAAAAATACTTAATGACCACTCATCTAAGCTGGTTTCACCCGGAAGCATATCCTGGATGTTCAATCAACCTCCTGTCCAAGTTAACGACCCTGCAATCAATAAGGAAATTGATGCCCTGTTGGAAGAACTTGGTGATCATGATGATATTGAAGATGTTATTTCGAATCTGAATTAATTTATTACGAACTACGTATTACGGATTACAAAAATTCGCAATTCGCAATTCTAAAATTGATAATACTAGGTATTGACCCCGGCACAACACGCATAGGTTACGGAGTTATTAAAAAGACTTCTGGTAAATTAGAGTGCCTTGATTACGGAATTATAGCTCACTTTGAGAAAGACCGGTCCGAACAAATACGCAGGGTAGGCGAAAGTATCTCTAATCTGATAAAGAAGCACAAGCCTCAAATATTTGGAATTGAGAAAATATTTTTTTTCAAAAACCAGAGAACAATTATTCCGGTAAGTGAGATGAGGGGGGTTATTATGACATTACTGGCCTTAAACAACATTCCTATGCAAGAATACACTCCCCTGCAGATAAAACAGGCTGTATCTGGCTACGGAAGAGCCGAGAAGAATCAGGTTCAACGAATGGTTAAAATCATTCTGGGCTTAAAAGAGAATATAAAGCCGGACGACGCTGCAGATGGCCTAGCTATCGCAATTTGCTGTGCTAACACCCGCTCAGTAGAGTAGCCATACCTGTTTAATACTGGCTCTTGATTTTAATATACAAATATTTATTATTACCTTAAATTAATACCTTGCTTTTATTAGCTGGGGTAACCTTCGGAGACCCCGATAATTCAAGCAAGATAGCTTACCTACTAATATGCTAACCGATAAAGATCTTCTTCTTTTTGGATCTTTTGAGGATAAGCCGGAAGAAGACCCGGCGGAAGAGGACAGCGAGAAAGATGATGAGGATGACGATGATGAGGATGACGAGGAGGATGAGGAAGAGGATGAGAAAGACGAAGGTGACTTTGAGAACTAATAACCATAAAACCCGCCGACTGGCGGGTTTTATGGTTATTTGATGAGTCCGAATTTTCCCTTGCCGACTCTTAGCCTATCCCCTTTCTGGGGCATATAACTCCAGTCGGTTTTTACTGCTCCGTTAACTTCAACAGCATTATTAGAAATTAATTTTTTAGCTTCCGAGATAGACGAAGCAAATCCAAAATCTTTAATCGTCACCGCCAAATTTCCAGTAGATCGGCCTTCCTTGGGCTTGTGGGCTTCTTTTATTTTTTCCTTACCATAGAACATCTCTATTAATTTATCGGCGAGCAGTTCTTTCAGCTCCCTCGGCGGTAGTTCTTTAAGCTTCCCGGCTATCCAATTTTCTTCCTCGATAGTGCATAATTCGAAAATGTCTCTTATTACCTCGTCGTTTACGGCTAGTATCTTTCTTCTTATCTCGCTAGGTTCGTCGTTAAACGCGATTATTTCACCCTCGCTCTTGCTCATTTTTTTACCCTCAGGTCCGGTAATGAGCTTTGTCGCCAAGACTATTTTATCTTTATTAAGATACTTTTTAACAAGATCCCTGCCGACAAGCATGTTAAATATCTGATCATGCCCTCCTATCTCTCCATCAATTTTCATTGCCACAGAATCATACCCCTGCATTAGAGGATAGACAAACTCACTGATACTTATTGGTTTCTCTTGTTTTATTCTCTGCTGAAACATCTCTCGAGCTATCATCTGCTGGACCGTTGCTTGCTCAGTCAAAAACAACACATCTTCCAGCTTCATCTTGCTTAACCACTGGCTATTATACCGGACATCAAATGATCCTCTGGCCAGAATCTTCTCGGCCTGCTCAATATAGTTCTGCATATTATATTTTATCTCTTCCTCTGATAAAGCCTTTCTGCTTTTGTCTTTTCCACTAGGATCTCCTACACGTGCCGTAAAATCGCCCACCAAGAGAGTTATCTTATGCCCTAGACCGGCCAAGCCTTTCAGCAACAACAGCTGAACCAAGTGGCCCAGATGGAGATCTCTGCCGGTGGGATCTATCCCATAATAAAAACTTAATTTCTGACCCGATAACAGGCGTTTTTTAATTTCATCTCTGGAGGGGAAAAAGCCATCCGGAGCAACTCTTCTATCCAACAATTTAGCTATTTTATTCTCATCAGCAGCAATGTTCATAATGATAATATTATCTCTTATTAAAATTCTTGTAAATGTTAGATTTTTATGGCACTATACTAATTGATTTTATATTGAGCTGATCCTATACGTAATATGCCGCCTGAATTTACCGTCGAAAAACTTAAAAAAAGAGGGAAGAAAGCTAAAAAGAATATCCTGAGAAAACTCTCCAAACTGGTCCTCGCCTTACTGGTGTGGTTTTTTGTTTTGGGCTTAATAATTTTCCTGTCTTACTTTATATACCTGCAGAGAACCATTCCTGATCCGGAAACCCTAATCGCCCGCAAAGTCGGCGAATCAACAAAAATATACGACTCTAGTGGAAAAGTCCTACTCTATGATATTCACGGGGAAGAAAAGAGAACAGTTATACCGTGGGATCAGATCTCTGATTACGTCAAAAATGCCACCCTTGCCACGGAAGATGATGATTTTTACAGTCATCGCGGACTTGACATCAAGGGCATCGCACGGGCCTTTATACGAGACATTCAGAATATCGAGCTGGCCCAGGGGGGATCTACGATAACCCAGCAGCTTGTCGGCAATGCCCTGGTTGGCCGTCAGCAAACTATCGGCCGTAAAATAAGAGAGGCTATTCTGGCCATCGAAGTCGAGCGTCGTTTTACCAAAGATGAGATTCTCTGGATGTATCTTAACCAAATACCTTACGGCTCCAATGCCTATGGGATTGAGGCCGCCAGTAAAACCTTTTTCAATAAAAGCGCCCGGGATTTGACCCTAAATGAAGCCGTTATTATAGCTTCACTTCCAAAAGCCCCAACATACTATTCACCCTACGGCAGTCATCTTGAGGACTTACTGGCAAGAAAGAACAGTACTCTTGACCGTATGGTTAGTTTAAGCCTTATCAGCCGGGAAGAAGCAGATAAAGCAAAGAGTGGGGAGGTCAAGTTTCAGGCCGGAAACGACAAGATCTCTGCTCCTCACTTTGTGATTATGGTTAAAGAATACCTTGTCTCAAAATACGGTGAGTCTGCAATTGAAAACAACGGCTTGAAAGTAACAACTACTTTGAATTCAGACTTGCAGATTATAGCCGAAGAAGCCGTCTCTAAATATTCAGAAATTAATGAAGAAAAATATAAGGCTAATAACGCCGCGCTTGTTGCTTTAAATCCAAAAACGGGAGAGGTTGTCGCTCTTGTCGGTTCTCAAAACTATTTTGACGTTGAGAATGAGGGGAATTTTAATGTTGCCACGGCAAAACGACAACCCGGATCAGCTTTTAAGCCTTTTGCTTATACTACCGCATTTAAAAAGGGTTACCCTGACGGAACTATTGTTTTTGACGTTAAAACGGAATTTAGCCCGAACTGTTCTCCTGATGCAACTTCAGAAAAAGATGAATTTGGTCTTGAGTGCTATCATCCGGAAAATTATGATGGCCGGTTTAGAGGGGCTGTTACATTAAGAAATGCCCTCGGTCAATCGCTCAATGTGCCCTCTGTAAAAACTTTATACTTGGCCGGGATAGAAGATACCATACAAACTGCCGAATCTCTTGGTATTACAACCTTGCAAGACCGTTCTCGTTTCGGTTTATCTCTTGTTTTGGGAGGAGCTGAGGTTAGACTGATAGATATAACTTCAGCTTACGGAGTCTTTGCAAATAATGGCATAAGAAATCCCTGGTTTATTATTAAAAAAATAGAATCTGCCGATGGAGAAGTATTGGAAGAGGCTCTGGCTGAGCCTAAAAGAGTCCTTGAGTCGTCCGTTGTACGTCTTGTTACTGATATTCTATCTGATAACAATGCCCGTGCTCCTGTGTTTGGATATTCCAGCTCCTTAAATATACCGGGCAGAGAAGTTGCGGCTAAAACCGGTACCACTCAAGAGAACAGAGATGCATGGGTTATAGGCTATTCCCCTTCTTTAGCTACCGGCGTTTGGACCGGCAATAATAACAACCAGTCAATGACGAGAGAAGGAGCAGGTATTAGTGCTTCAGGTCCTATGTGGCATGAATTTATGGTCAAGTCTTTAGAAAAATTTCCTGTTGAGACTTTTAACCGGCCTGATCCAATTTTTGTAGACAAGACTATGCTAAACGGCCGGTACTATCCAAACAACGGCTCGTCTCAAGATATTCATAATATACTTCACTATATTAATCGGTTAGATCCCTTAGGTCCTTATCCTATTAATCCATTAGATGATCCTCAATACAAAAATTGGGAGTGGTCGGTAAGAAACTACTTTGGTTTGCCTTCTCAGGCTACTTTACAATAATTTTTGACAGTCTAATATCGTTCTTTTTTAGAAAATCATTAAACTCCGAGAGTCTTACTGCGATTTCGTTAGCCAAAACTTTACTTATAGTGTTAACTACCAGACTATTATTCTTGGAGTTATAACTAATACCTATAGAAATTCCTTTTAATTTATCTCCGAATTTTTCTTTCAAAAAATTTTGGAGAATATATTTTATTTGACCCGTTCTATCCTCTGATATTTTAATAGCGTTCTTTTTATTCTCAAATTTTTTTTCAAGACTTTTAAGCACTTTGATGCCGGTTGCTAGCCTTATTAGAATCTGCTAGCTAGTTAGTTTTGACATTATTTAAGCTAGGCTATTTTCTAAGAGGCATTATTATGTAGGTGAGGTCTTTATTGTCATGTTCGGGTCTAAGAACTAAGGGACTTCCTTGACCTGTATATTCTATAATAATGTTTTCTGTCGGCATAATTTTTAATCCGTCCAGAAGATAGTAATAATTAAGAGATATATCAAAAGGTTCGTTTTTTAATACTGCCTCGGTAACGACCTGAAATTCCCCTTTGTCAGAATTTTTTACATTAATACTAATATTTTTTTCACTACAACTAAGCTTAATATCTGCAATATTTGAGGTGAATATTCCTGCTAGACGCACATTTTTTTCTAAATCATTTTTTCTTACCAAGAGTCTTGAAATATATTTTTCAGGAATTACTTTTTTATAATCTGGATAATTTCCGTCAACTAACCTTGATACTATCTCTATATCGTCAGTAGAAAAAGAGATTTGGTTATCGCTGTATTTTACTAAAATATCATCATTTAAATCTCCTAATAATCTTATCAATTCTAGTACTGTTACCCTGGGTAAAATAAATGAGTTATTTTCTTTATTTTTTAATTCAATTATTTTTTCCGTTAATCTAAAACTGTCAGTCGAGGCTAATATTAATTGTTTTGACGTAAACTGAATAAAAACACCGGCAAGTTCCGGTCTTGCTTCTGAGATAGCCATTGAATCAATTATTGTGCTTAAACCAGTTTTTAAAATTTTAGCAGGGATATTTAAATATTGATCTGATTTAATTTTGGGTATGATTGGAAAATCCTTAGGATCAAAGCCTAGTATTTGGGTTTTATACTTATCAGTATTAATATTTAATATATTATTTTTAGTGGTTAAAGTAATCTTCTCCTCATTTAAATTATTTATAAATTCCGAAAATAACCTTGCCGGTACGGTAATTTCTCCTGTTTCATCTATTTTTGAACCAAGTAAATAGTTTATCCCTAATTCAAGATTAGTTGCCGAAATTTTTAACCTTCCATTTTCAGTTTTTAATAAAATATTACTTAGAATAGGGAGGGAATGATTCCTGGAAACTATTTTCTCTACCATTAAGACTGCTTTAGATAAATTTTTATGATTAGTGGTTACTTTCATAATTATAATTAATATTTAGTTAATATTACTTATTACTATTATTATAGACTAGTATATGTTTATAACAAAGTATATTAATTAAAGTAATAAAGATAAAATATATAAAATATATAAAAGTGTTTTAAAACTATTTTGTTTATATCCTATTTAAGTATCAGGGATAAAAATAGGATAACAATCTATAATCTTAACTTTTACTTAAGTTATCAAAAATTATCAACTACTTATCAAAAGAGTTATAAACACGCTCTCTTATTAAAACCAAGTCTTGTTTAATAACTTCATCAATAGACTCCTCTTTTTTAATTTTTTCACAGGCGTGAATAACTGTTGAATGGTCTCGTCCGCCAAGCTTTTGGCCTATCTCAGGAAAAGAAAGTTTAGTTTCTTCGCGCAGAAGAAACATAGCTACTTGTCTTGGTCTGACAACTTCTTTTTTACGGCTCCTTTTTACCAGGTCAGCAGAAGATATATTGTAAAAATCAGCAACACTTTTAAGTACAACTTGGGGAGATGTTTTTCGATAAGGACTGCTTAAATAAGTTGTTAAAATATTTTTAACTTCTTTTATTCCGGGAGGTTTATTATATATTTGGCTAAAAGCTATTACTCTATTTAAAGCTCCTTCAAGTTCCCGGACATTTTTTTGAATATTGGTTGCTATATAAGATAAAGTTTCATTATCTAAATCATGCTTCTTCTCGGTAGCTTTAAGTTTAAGGATAGCTAGCCTTGTTTCAAAATCAGGAGTGCCTATATCGGCTATCATTCCGCCTTCAAATCGTGATCTTAACCTCTCCTCCAAAGCCGGAATGGCCTTTGGAGGGCGGTCTGATGACAAAACTACTTGTTTATTCTTGCCATGAAGTTCATTAAATATAGAGAAAACGATGTCCTGAGTCTTCTCTTTACCGGCGATGAATTGGACGTCATCAATAATAAGTAAATCAAGTTTGGAGTACTGAGATTTAAGGTCCTCAATAGTTCTGTTCCTAATAGACTCGACAAGGTCGGCTGTAAGTTTTTCGGCCGAGACATAAAGAACCCGACTATCTTTATAATCCGACAATACTTTATTACCTATGGCTTCAAGAAGGTGTGTTTTACCCAGACCTACCCCGCCGTAAACAAAAAGCGGGTTATAAAGCCTGCCTAAATTTTTCGTTATAGCCAGTGAAGCGGCATGAGCGAGCTCATTATTAGATCCCACGATATAAGACTCAAAAGAGTATTTCTTATTCAGGTTCGTTATCCTATCAATATCTTTGTCAGATTCGATGGGGGTTTTCTCTTCAAAATCTCTGTCAAGTATAGTCTTTGAGAGATCTATCTTGGGAGTTAGTTTAGGAATGCCTATTACATACTTTACTTCCCGTACCTCGGGGGTATAAGTTCTGATGGAATCAAGAATTTTTCTGTTAAACTTGTTCTCCAGCCATTCTTTAATAAAACCGTTAGGCACGCTGACAACAATTGACTGGCTCTCTTTAGAAAGGATAGAGGTGCTTTTAAACCAAGTAGTAAAATTTGCCCGTGAGAGGGCAAGCTCCATTTCCCCAAGAACAGCTTTCCATAATTCTTCGTTGGTCAATCTAGGGACTAGTGACTAGTGAATAGGAGCTAGTTGAGTTAAACTAGAGACTAAAAACTAGAGACTAACAAATAAAAACAAACAGTGCTAAGAACGTATTTTTAATTATACACCAATATAAATTCAGACTACACCAGCCCAAAAGTTTATAGCTTGTTTATAACAAGTGGAAAAATACGTGCAATATTGACCCCGCCCTTGAAAAGCAGTTTAATCAAAGTATGCTAGTAACTTCATGTCAATGTCGCAATTAAAAATATTTATAGTCAGTAAATTTAGCAACTCTGCTTCTCAAGGGCGGGATTGACCAGTTTTTAAAAAAATTCTATACTGCTTACCATGACTATCCCCAAAGCCCAGACGTATAAGCCGAAAAAGAGAAAAAGAAAAGTAAAACATGGTTTTTTTGCCCGATCAAGCTCAAGATATGGCAGAAGAGTTTTAACTCGGAGAAGAAGAAAAGGAAGATATAAATTAAGCGTATAAGATATGGCTTTATCGGCAGAGAACAGGCTTACCAAGAAAAAAGATTTTGATTGGGTTTTTAGGAAAGGGAATGCCGTAAGGGGCAATTTTTTGTTTATTAGGCATGTTAAAAACACCCTGAATAAGCCACGTTTCGGGTTTATAATACCGGCAAAAGTTTTTAAAAAAGCAGTGGACAGAAACAAGGTAAAAAGAAAACTCTCTGAGTGCGTTAGAACCGACTGGTTACAAGATATCAATAATTACGATATAGTAATTACCGCAAATAAGAAGGGAGAAACTAAGGATATTTTAACGGAATTAGTTAAACTACTGGGTAGTATTAATAGATGACAAAAGTTATAATTAAAGCAATTCGATATTACCAGAAGATTTTTCGGCCCATTGTCAGGCATAATATTCTGCCGACCTTGCTCTTGCCGGACTGTAAATTCTATCCCACGTGCTCAGATTATGCCGTAGAAGCAATAAAAAAGTACGGTCTTGGGCGGGGGTCGTTAAGGGCATTAAGCAGGATCTGCCGATGTAATCCCCTTTCTTCGGCCGGGGTAGATATGCCGTAGTTTAAAATAAGATTCTAGAAACCGTGATCGAACTGTACAATACAATCCTATATGAGCCTTTATTTAATGCTGTTATATTTTTGTATAACATACTGCCCGGCAATGATTTCGGTATGGCTATAGTTGCCCTGACAGTTCTAGTCAGGCTGATATTCTTCCCTCTTACCGTAAAAACAACCTTGTCTCAAAGAGCTTTGGGCCGGATTAATCCGTTAATGAAAGAGATTAAGGATAAATATAAAAATAACGCCCAGGCTCAGTCAGCCGCGATTATGCAGCTTTATAAAGAGCATAAAGTAAACCCTCTTTCCGGCTGTCTTCCTCTACTGATTCAGTTGCCGATACTGATAGCTCTTTACCAGGCGTTTGGAGCAGGATTCAAGCCTGACAGCCTTGCTTTTCTGTATAGTTTTGTAGAAAATCCCGGCCGTATAAATGAAATATCTTTCGGCTTTTTAAATATAACGACCAAAAGCGTTATTCTGGCTCTTATAACCGGTTTTTTCCAATACTTCCAGCTTAAACAAAACCAGAAGCTAACTCAGGGCAGTAATTCAGCCGGCTTAGGTCCGCAAAAAGAGATGCAAGCTCTGAATACTCAGATGTTGTATTTTTTTCCGGTAATGATTATAATTATTGGTTGGAACTTACCGGCCGGGCTACTGGTTTATTGGCTTACTACAACACTTTTTTCAATGGCCGAGCAGACGTATATTAGGACAAGATATAAAGATTAATTGAAAATTAAAAAATTTTTAAGATTTTCAATTGTCATTTTACATTGCCTAAGTTCAAATTATGGACAAGACAAGCACAAACGAAATAAAAGAACAAATAGCCGAGACCATGCAGAAGATGGTGGGTTTTATGAACGTTGACTGCAGTATTGAGGCAAGAGAAGAAATAGACGACAGAAACAGTAAATCAATCGTTTTTTCAATTTATACTCCGGAAAACGCAAAATTTCTTATCGGCAAGAACGGCCAGAACCTAAAATCTTTAGAACATGTGCTAAGAGCAATGTTCGTAAAAAGAATGACTGACGTGGGCAACTTAATCATAGACGTCAATGATTACCGTAAGTCGAGGAAAATGTATGTTGCCGATTTGGCCCGGCAAGCCGTAACTCGGGTTAGGAGTACTCAAAAAGCTGAAGCTCTTTTACCCATGTCAGCATATGAGAGAAGGATCGTCCATATGGAGCTGGCCTCATGTCCGGATATTGCAACGGAGAGCATCGGAGAAGATCCGAACAGAAGGATAGTTGTAAAACCGTATCCATAACAAAAAATTCTCCGTCGGAGAATTTTTTGTTTAATCTGAGATTTTTATTGAGTACAGTTTCTCATCGACGGCGCTGATCATAAGCAGGTTATATTCAGCGGCGGACATAAGTAGCTCTTTTATAAGCATATTAGGTTCGGCGGCTAATTTCCTAGATTTATCGAGACTGTTGATCTTATATATCTCATGGATTGAAGGAGATTTTGACAGCGCACATATAATAGTAATATCGTCCTTACTCCAAGCACATAAGGAAGCATCGCCTTCAAGATCAAGGGGCGTTTCTTCTTTTGACTCAATATCTTTTAACCAAAGCACTGGCTTGACCAAGCCGTTCTCATCAGTGGTGAGAGAAGAGAACAGCAGTTTTTTACCGCTTGGCGACCACCTTTCTCTTAATTCTATTTTTTGTTCAAATAATTTTGTGAACTGTCCGGTCTCTGTCAAAAGGAACATGTCAGAAGAATTAATTTTCAGGGCAATTTTATCGGCTACCGGCCAGCTGATTTCAAGGTTTTTGAGGCGAGTGTCCAGTATTTTTTTACCGTTAACTCCGCTGGGCTGGGACAGGACTATCTTGCCGGCCTGTTCAATAGGTAAGCCGTTCTCATCAAGTTTAATGGTTTCATCAAGGTAATAGTATGCGATTAGATTGGCATCCGGAGAGAATGCTACTGAACGGATGTTGGCGTTAAAATCGGTTTCATTGCCCGAGGTGAGGTCCAGATGTTTGAATTTTAGAGTATTTTCGATTCTTACCAGGTTTATTACCGATCTTTTCAGCGGAGACCACACAGCCCCTATAAGATCAGGAAGTGGCTTGTTCGAGACTAGTTTCTCGGTACTGTCAGTTAAGTTAAGCTCATAGAGCTCCCCGGTGCTTTTGTCGTAATATAAAATACTGTTCGGATTAAGAGAGCCGGTTGGTGACAAAACTTGCCTGTCAGATAACAGGATCGGACCCGATCTTTCGGGAACAGCTATACCGTTTTCGTTCGTAGTTTCAGTATCAAACTTGTCCAACAGGGTACCAGTTTTCGAGCTGGTATTGTTACCCAATCCTCCGCTGATAAAAACATAGCCGGCAAAGGAAACGGTTAAGATGGCTACTATGATTAAAAATAAGTTAAATTTTTTCATCTCGTACGAAGTAGCTCCGCCGAGGTCCTCCGGACTCGCGACCCTGTCGCGAGCGAGACTTCATGCGGGATTCATAAATTCTAACCCATTATACTACTTCGACAGGTTGCTGGGAAATATTTGCCAACTCTTCGGAACTGGCCCGAGCTTCTTTAAAGGTCTTACGCTCGTCCATGTAAGCTAGTACAGTGCAAATACTAGACCACGGCATTATTGATATAAGTGGGATCATTTCTAGACAGGCTCCAATTAAGACTTTAGTAATAGGATTTCTGGGTGCGAATTTAGCTAAACGGGAAGCGGTTTTAGTCAGTGTTTTAGCCGCTGTTTTCTGGTATTGTTTAACTTTACCCACGTGCTCTCGGACATTTTTAAGTTCAGAGTCGGCAAACCACATAATTATAATCTGCGATGCAGATAAAAATAGTGATACGAGCCAAGATAGTATAACTAAGAATCCAGTTAGCTCTATGGCGTCAACAATATCATTGGGTATGGCAAAAATGAGTAGGATGATGGCATATTTAAACAAAGATGCTTTACCGAATGAGCTCCCCTCTTTAGCCAAGGCGGTTGTTGCTTGAGCTTCTTGTTCTCTTTGAAAGGCAAGCTGGTTAGCATAATAAACCTCTTCCATCTCAGTGGCCTCTTGGGCGATATCTTGCGACTCTTCTTTTGCCTCCAATTCACTCCGATTTGCTTCGGTCTGGAACTGACCCTCAAGAAGTTGTTGGTTGGTATCTGCCATTAGTCAATTACCAATTACCATTTGCCAATAATTTACCATTTAACCACTGAGCCATTTTCTAAAAATATATAAATGAAACAATATTAATTCAATGGAAGTTGGAAAATGATAAATGAGAAATTATTCTAGCTCTGCTCCTTTGCCCACTCTGCCTTCGCCTTCTCTACTTCAAGTATCTGTCTTGGGTCGGAAGTAATTATCTGGTCTTCGGCATAAGAAGCGACAACCCTAATACCGACATGGTTCTGACCTATAAAGAACAATCCAAAGCCAACACGGGCTTCAAGAAGATAATATTTCTCGGCGTCAGTCAGGTTAAAAGTTTGCTTTACTGTTTCAACGGCGGCCGGAGACTGTTTCATCAGTACTTGCATGGATGAGTTGGTAACAATCGCCTTTCCCTGAGGCGTAGCTATAAAATCCGGGATATCTTGGGTTATGGTTGTTAAGCCCAGATAATATTTTCTGGCCCGCTTAGCGATATTAAACAAGAATTCTGCGCCGAGCTGGTATTTCATCAGCCACCAAGCTTCGTCAACTACCAAAATCCTTTTTTTAAGATTCCGGCGGACTTGCGTCCAGATATGGTTTAAAATCAGGTACATAGCGATCGGCCGCAGTTCTTCTTCCATGTCTCTGATGCTGAAAACGACAAAACGGTTTTCGAGGGAAACATTAGTCGGATTGTTTAAAAATCCTGAAAAAGTTCCTTTGGTATATTTATTCAGCCTAACTGCCATAGACTCGGCACCGGTAAGTCCTTCAAGAACGCTTTGAAGATCGGATAGTATTGGCGGCG
The DNA here is from genome assembly GCA_001795735.1 of Candidatus Yanofskybacteria bacterium RIFCSPLOWO2_02_FULL_41_13. Lineage (GTDB taxonomy): Bacteria > Patescibacteriota > Minisyncoccia > 2-02-FULL-40-12 > GWA2-44-9 > 2-01-FULL-39-28. The sequence goes on along the minus strand of MGKQ01000014.1, from coordinate 67,709 downwards.
GAGTGTTCGAAAAGTCCCTTTCCGGAGTTATGTCTTTTATGGCATAAGTCTGGATAAGCGCCTCATCCAGTATGGAATCTTCCTCTGGAGTCAGCTCGCCCATAATAAGCTTCAGGAGGCCGGCCAGATCAAGCAGGTGGGATTTAAATACGTCAGCCGGTGTTTCATCAGCTTTAGGGATCGGCAGATCAAGGGGGTTAAGGTGGTGCGGAGAGTTAATCGAGATTTTAATATTTGACCCGCCGACGGTTTCCGCCAGATATTTATACTCGTCTTCGGGGTCTATAACTAAAACCTGTGTTCCAAAAATCATGCTTCGCAGAATCTCAAGTTTTACGGTGTAGCTTTTTCCTCCTCCGGATTTTCCGAATACCACGGAGTTTGCGTTCTCAAGTTCAAACCGGTCGTAAAGAACCAAAGAATTGTTGTGAGTGTTAATTCCGTACAATATTCCGGAGTTGGACGTAAGATCGAAAGAAACAAAAGGAAATGTAGAGGAGAGAGGTTCAGTATTCATTGATGTGTAAACGTTCAGCTGGTCTTTATTAAGGGGCAGAGTTGACATAAAACCTTCCGACATTCGAAACGTCGCCGGTCTCGAGAAGATTAACTGATATTCAAGCATGCCCTTGATTTTATTTTCCGCATCATCCAGATCCCGCAGAGAGTTCTCATATATGGTTATGTATATTCCGAGTTCGAAAAAACGATCCGTCCCCTGCTGGAGCTTATCGCGGAGCGTCTCAATGTCCTGAATGGCCGTTTCAAGAATCGGATTTCTGACTTTTCCCGAAGCTGATTCTTCCATTACTTCTGCTTCCAGCCGGGCCAGTTGGTCGCGAAGCTGTCTCAGAACCTGAGCCGTGTTTTTTGGGTTTATATAAATAGATATGTCAAAAACGCGATCAAGATTTATTATGGGAGAAAACCAGTTTGTATGAAGATAGCGCGGATATGTCGCCAACAGTATGGTCCGGACATATTGATTGCCGATTTGAATATGATTTGGAGAAACGCTAAATGCTGACGGAGCCAGAAAGCCGTCAATGTTTTTTGCCTCTTCTTTCGTTTTTTGTTTATGTTTTGCCAACTTTTTGTTAATCGATTGCTTTGCTCTTGGACAAAAACTTACTTCTTCTCCTCCGCCGTCCTTATCGCCGGATTGTATAAATCATAAAATACTTTCACCAACTCATCTTTCTCCATCAGCCGAGTCCTTAAGCCCAAGCCGACCAATCCGCCGAAAACAAGTTCCGCTCTTTGCATAAGTTGGTTCTGGTATATTGCGAACTTCTCATCGCTCAATTGTATTGTTCCGGAAGCTGATCCCATCGCGCTTTTAACGCTTTGGAAGAGACCGGTTTTTGTGGGAGACTCAAAAATGTAAAAAGGAACGGTAATGTAAAACTTCTTCGACATGATATTCGTCAGTGATGAAAGCTCCGTAATAAATTTAATGTATTCGCTTGCCTGTATCCGCAAGAGCTCGTTGTCCAGCTGGCCCGAAGCCTCGACTGCAAGCTTAAGGTAATTGTCAATGAAAAGTTTTCTGGAAACGATGCAGATCTGAAGAGGAAAGTCCAATGAATTAATGAATTTTTGAAAATTTTGAATGATGGCTATCTGCTCGTCCTCTGAGCGGAGTTCAAAATTAATCGCCGAGACTTCGATAATTGCCCGGATTGAACCGTCCTTAAGCAAGACGATGTTGTCTCTTATTTCCCGTATTGATACCAGTTGTTGGGTTGATGGGGTCGGGGTAGGCACTGACCGTGTATCGTGTATCGTGTATCGAGGAATATTTCAAGGCTCTCGTTACAAGTTACAAGAATTTACTTTTTCTTATCGGAAATGACTACTTCATTTGATACTCTATCCGAAAGCACTATTTCTTGTAGTTCACTTTCTTCTTTCTTGAAAACATAACGTTTGGGATTAGTCAGGTACATAATACCGTACAAAGCATAATTCATGAGCGGTGTTTCGTTTATTTTAACGAAGGCCAGAGAGATAAAAATAGCTGCAACCGGGATTGCGGCTATAAAAAATACCAGCTGGTTGAGAGTTATGAAAAGCAGAAAAATAACCATTCCCCCGCCGGCAAGCCAGAGGAACTGTTTTAGTGTAAATGGCCCGATCAGTCTTGTTTCCGTTGCAATAAATTGTGGGACTTGGAACTTCACTAATACGAGATACTAATATACGAATACATGCGAATGATACTAATTATTCGAATAAAAGATTAGTATATATTCGTATCATTAGTACCGATTAGTATATTGGTATCTTTATTTCTCTTGGCTTCGTAGATCAATAACATTCGCTATCTTCTCAAGCTCGTCATTGATTGATTTTTTATCCTTGTCTTTACTCTCCGGACTGACTGACTGACCCAAATCTGGAATTTTAAACACATTTTGGGCAGGAGCTTTTACGGGTTCTGGTTTTGTCTGGAAGCTTGATTTAGCTTTTAAATCGGGCGGAGGTGACGGCGGTGGCCTAAAGCTTGAGGCGAAAGGCTGTCGGGGCTCAGCACTTATCGTTTGTTTCTTGTCGCTCGTCTCTTGTAACGCTTGCGCCGGAGTCGGAGCCTCTCTTGATGTAACCGGTCTGGCCGTCGGCTGGGTTAACTTTTCAGGCACGGTTTCTTTCTGCATCTGCGAGATTCTGTCCGGGAACTTGTTTCGCTGTATGCGTTTCAAGTCCTCAATTATCGGTCCGAAAGATTTGGAAATCAGCTTATCGGCTATCTCCCCCGCTTTTATGTCGTCTATACCCAGTTTAGAAGATAGAGTTATCGGGAAATCTTTTATAAATATCTTGCCGGTCAGAAGTTCTCTGACTGATTTAGCGAGAGTAAAGATCTGGTTGTCATCTAAATTGTATGACTGCCCGGTTGTAAATATGGTTGATGCAGTTGTATCTGAAGATAAAAACTCGCGCAGTGAAGGAGATAAGCTTCGGAAAGACGATAAAAATATTTTTCTTTCCGGGCTCTCATAACTATCAAAGCCGGCAAAATAAGGACTTGCCGTGAAGTATGTGTAAATATCAATCTCGCCTCCGCCGGAGATGCCACTTAGTGAAATATTCTGTTGTGATGTTATTTGTTCGTCCATGTGCTTACTTATTTTTGTTAGGAAGATTTTTTATTTGGTGGCCTGAACTGCCATTCGCTACCCACCCTGGATTCAATCCAGTCTAAATGTTTGTCTCTAAATGCATCAGCCGACTCTTTTATTATAAAACCCATATATCCTTGTTTCGCTATCTGGCTTTTGATTCTTTCTTCTTCTGGATTTCTTGCTTGTTCATGCTCTTGTTCGAGCTTAAATTGGGCTTCAGGAGGCAGAATAATCTGGCTCTGGCTCCCACCCTCTTTTTTTATTGGTGTTGGTTTTTCCTCTGGCCTACCCATTATTGTCGGACCGCCAAGATGCTGGGGCGGTTGCGGTAGTGTAGATACTTCTGTGCTAGATTCCGAGCCCTTTTTATTTTGGGCTCTAATTCTCTCTCTGTTTTTTTCCCGTATTCTTTCTTTAGTTTCTTCCCTAATTTTTTCAAATATCTTTTCATATAGATTCTGATACTCGCCCGTATAATTGTTGTGGTTGGTTATCGCCTTGATTCTCCCGGGATTTTTTGTTAACACAGATCGCACTTCGTTCATAAAATTCCCACCATCTTCAGTTAGGGTTATACCACTATCCTTGCTAATTTCATCAACCCTTACCTTTAGCAAGCCTTCAGCGTTGAGCTTTTGAACACGATCTTTGAGAACTCGGTCATATGATTTTTCATTTCCCTCCTCATCTTTATCTAATAGGTGCAACTGTCTGCGTATTTCTAAGGCAGATATCAGGCGTTTTTCTTCCGCTACTTTCAGAGCTCTACTTATCTCAAGGTCTGAATCATAAATACCGCCGTTTTTAGCAAGCTTCATTATATTTTCGAGCCCAGCCCTCTCCAGTTTACCGTCTGCTCCTATTTTCCCTTCTTTAGCAAAGTATCCCTTCTTTAGCATTTTTTCAGCAATCAGCTTCTTAGCGCGCTGCATGTCTGTACCATCTTTCTTTTTAAGTCCATTGAAAAGGGTAAATGCCTCATCTCTCGACATCTCATCTAGGAAATCCTTGTCGGTCTTACCAAGTGCATCAACGACATCATCTTCGTTATTCCCGTAGTTATTTAGTAACTTCATGTAGGAGTCCATATCTCCATATTTACGTTTCTTAATCAGAGCATCAGTAACTCTTGATTTGAACTTATCTCTAAAGGCGGGGTCAACATTGTTAATGTATCCATCAGATAGCATGGCAGTTAAATCTTCCGCAGACTGTTTATCATAGTTCACACTAGCCAGATACTTGCTTTGTTCTGCAATTCCGGCCCTACTGTAGGCTCCGCTCATTTTTGCCACCTGATCTTTGTTAAGTTCATCTACGTGGAATTCTTTAAGTAACTTTCCGGCTGCTACGATTTGTGCCGGAGAACTATTAGGGTTAATCATTATATCTTCCAGCTTCGTCTTTTTGTTGACATCTCCATTGTCTCTCATTTTCTTCAGTGCCTCCTCAACGTTTTTCATAAATCGCTTAACATCGGTTCCCTCAACGCCAAAACGTTTAGACCAGGCATCTGCTCTCTCTTCGACTTTTTCTTTTGATTTTCGCTGAAATTGATCAAACCAATTTTTTGCACCTTGGTACATCGGCTCGAGTTCCCTTACTCCTGGTGTGCGTCTTGCTAGGCCAATGCCGGTAAATCTTGCCGCAGCTTTTCCTTTGGCCCATGTACTCGAGGCTATTCCGAAATCACTTCCGGCCATTGATCCGCTGAGGGAGAGTTTAGCCCCGTAAATCAATACCATTGAAATTAAGATATAGAAAAATATATCCTCAATCCTGATGGAGCCTAAAATTTGTTGAGACCCTTGCGCAGTTCCCAATAGTTGAGTTCGTTTTGCCGGGTCGCCGATATAAAGGCCGATATAGATAAAGAAAAGATACATTGGGAGAAAAATATTCCATGCAATAAAATATTTCCACCACAGTCTATGGATATGCTGAGTTTTGGGAAGTATATTCGTGAGCCAGGCTATGGGAGAAAATATGAGTAGAGCCCAAAGAATAGGCACGCGTATCAGTACCATTACGAACAATACGGCCATAGCGAAGAATACAATTCCCAGCATTACTATATCGCCAAAAACTGCAATTGTTTGCTGCCATGTGTTTAGATCAACAGTATTGGCTTGCAGGGCACCGCTTGTATTAATGGGCGGAGCGAACCTATTGCCAAAAACAAATATTTGGCCCAGTCTGTTGCCGACATCGCCGATTGCCGTCAAAAAAACATTACTCAGGGATTGAGTCCAGTCTATAATTACTCCCCCGATTACCAAACTGAAGTTAATAAGAAGGGCGGCTATAAGGAACCTTAGGATTAATGATCTCAAATCATATCCCCGGATATTAAATATTGTGCCAAAAGCCATAACAATCAGGGCGATAATGAAGAACATATTAGTAAAGTTCCTGACTAATTCCCAGACACTTTTTACAACTTGAGAATCGGTTATGGGCACGCTCAATACCCAGTTTATGCCAGACCCGAGTAGGCTTATAAAGAAAGTCAAAATTCCCCGGGCTAAAGAGAGCATCCAACCGACAGTGCCAAAAGCAAAAGCATCAACGGCTAGGTCTGCCAAACCTGCCTGTGCAGAATGCAAGGGAATAAAAACTATAATAGCTATTGCAACTGTTAACAGTAAAGAACTGACTTTTGTTCTATGCCTTGACATTAGGTTTTATTATTGACTTTCATCGTTGTCGGACACGCTACTGCAATCCGAATCTGGCGGCGTGTTAATATACGGACTGACATAGTCTATCTGACCGTCGCTGTCGTTATCTGCACCGTCGTCACATTGAGCGGTCTGAGGGGTCGGTGGAGGGGGAAGGTTCCCAGGCTGGGGCAAGGGCGGCGGACTATTTCCGGTTATTGTAAGAATGAATGCCTCCCATGCTCCGGCTAATGGGCGGTCGAAATTAACTAAATCGCCACCGCCATTTTCGGCGACCATGTAACAGCATGCCGAACCGGCAAAGTTAACTGTTATCCCGCTGGTTATTTGTCCGGCCGAACCGTCTGATTTAATAATGGCAAGTTCTTCAGACTGGCCGACACTGCCGGCATCGGCGCTTAACCTCGATCCTCCGCCGTTTCGGGCGCTGAAGTAATAAGCGGCCTGGTTTTTGATCGCAACCTTATCTCCGCTTTCAAGGATGCCGCCGTTTAAATCAAGGAGAACAAAATCATTTGAACCGTAAGGATAGCCGACAACAGCGAGGTAACCGTAGCTAGAAGTATTGCCGTCATCTATTGAAGAAACGACTTGACCGCCAGAAGTCTGAAGATTTATGCCGTAGGGTATTGATCCAACCGGAATTCCTCCGGGATCCTGTAGCCATGACCAGCTTCCATGATCGGAGCACAAAACCTGAGTTTTATCCCCTATTCTAGTAGAAGATGAGAAAGCATCGGCTATTATTATGTATACTGTTCCGTCGGAATCGCTCGATTGACCTACGATTATAGAGTCTATGCTCAGTCGGCCGTTATTAACTCGGCCGGCCCTAAGTCCCGCTCCCCTTAATTCAAGAACTACCGCATCAAGAAACGTTCCCATATCATCTTCATTCCCCGGTCCGGTTTGGCCGTCATCAAGAGTTGTAGTATTTACGACAGTATTGATTGCAGTTTGAACTTGAGTTGAATAATTATCACTTTGACCCCTGTCTTGGCAGGTTGCACTTGTCGAGAGAGAGATTTTTATTGAGGACGTTTCATTGTCGAAAGATCCAAATCCTGGGATGGATGGGATAGACGAGAGGTCGTCGTCAGAACCGGTATATACCACTACTCCTCCATAGTTTATATGCTCATAAAGGGCTACTACTGTATTGGCCGGCACTAAGATTGATGAAACCGAATCATTTAGGATTGGGTTATTTCTTAGATCGGGATCGCTAAATGAGAATGTTTCGCAAAATCCCTGGTAATTGGCATCCGCGCAGACTGTTACTGAGCCGACCGGAGGCATCGGAGGTGTACTTGGTCCAAAATCAATAGAATCAAAATCGTCACCGTCGTAGAATGAATCATATTTCGTATTCTCTCGCGCAAAATCCTCTTGATCATAGTTGCTTGGCTCAGATAAGTTAAGAATTCTGGTCATTACCCTAGCCATCATACGGCTAATAAGCTCTTGCCACTCGTCTACATTTGTTATCCAAGCCAACTCTTCTTGTATGGTGGCGTATACAGCGTTGCTTATAACACTACCGGGAGTGAGGATATCTTTATAAATAACACACTGGCCAATATTTGATTTAATTAAACATGTGTTACCGGGCTTACCTCTCCTAGCTGTAAATCCTGTCGGCCCAGCTTCTTGGGAGTCACTTTTTTCTTCGTGAACTCTCTGTGCGGCTAACTCCCCCAAAGACATAATTAATGCCCCATAGTAATTGTTTTGGGGTTCGGCTAATCTTGTTAATGCGCTCCAGCTTCCATTACCGGCAAAATCATTCGTGTATTTTTGAAGCGTCCAGCCTTGAGGCATAGTACACCTAGATCTTTCGTAAAATGTATTAAGATTACCAACTCTCAAATTATTGATTGAATAGCTTTGGCCTCGAACTGACGTGCTTCTCAAGTCAGGTTCATTTGTGGCATTAAATACATTCTTTAGGTTAAGAATATTATTGCAAAGAGATGCCGATCCGATCATTGATCGGAAAATATTTTCTCCTCTATGCTGGGCATTAGTCAAAAATCTTCTCCAGTCGCGAACGAATGAAGGGCAAGCCCCCCTCTGCCAAGCAGGAGTTCTGTCACTGCAATCTCTTGCATCTCTGCCACTTGTTCTGGCAGTGCCGATCATTCTAGCGGTTATGTCATTCAATATCTGTCTGGCAAAACAACGGGCGGCAATATCCAAAAAACCTTCTCGTGTGTCGTTTGGGTTGTCGCCTATCGGTACAACTTGATCATAAAGCCAACTTCCGAACCGGAACCTAGTACCAGCCTGTTTCATAAATTCGCTGGCTACATGCTTAATTCCACTGACTATCTTGTTGACTAACACATTAGCTAAGACTCTACCGGTTGTACAACTAAGCCCACCGATGAGAGTTTCAGATATGCCCTGGGCGTTGGCAACTTGAGAAGAAGGCAAGCTAAAAGAAATAATAGATAAAATAACTACTATGGCTACCGGAATTTTTATTTTGTTGGCCATTCTTTATTATTTGACTTTAAATTCCTAATTTTTTAAAAAAGATTCAATAACTTTAGGCAGGTCTCCCAACATAGAAACAAATAAATTAAAGCCCATAGCCGCTCGGACGGGATCGTCCTTCCCTTGGGCAAGAGCTTCGTTAACTTCTGAAAGCTGCAAGATGTAGCCTATGAGGGCAAGATGTTCGTTTGACCAATCTGCCGGTACTACTATCTGCATTCCCTCTTCGGCAATAGAGTCGAATAATTCCTTTTGAGAAATAAAGTATGCTATGAATTTAGGGTTGGCCATACCCCCGTTATCTATAAGGCCAAGTTTAGAGTTAATCTCATCTGCCTCTTGGCGCAAAGCCTTAACAAATTTTTCTAGAACAACATCTATTTGTTGAAAATAAGCATCCTCGTTTTCTTTTATTGACTGACTCGTTTTAATTTGAGACAGGTCAATATTGGGGAAAAAAGAGGCAAGGCCTTCATCCATGACGGAAGCAGTCAGATTGTCTACTGAACTTTCGAAATTGGCATTCGAAAGTTTTAGTGAACCCTCAACAAGTCCGCCTAAGGCAAGATCGGCTACTTTTTGAGTTAAATTCATGTCGACAAGAGAATCGCCCGGT